>JBIJDL010000258.1:0-8706 GCA_044344195.1 Candidatus Hydrogenedentales bacterium | reverse complement strand
CGTCGTCTTCGACGGGTGCGCTGTTCTCGACAGCGGGTAACTGACCGGCGAGGAGTGCATCAAGCTCGGCCTGAGACATGGGGGCGTCGTCTTCGACGGGTGCGCTGTTCTCGACAGCGGGTAACTGACCGGCGAGGAGTGCATCAAGCTCGGCCTGAGACATGGGGGCGTCGTCTTCGGCGGGTGCGCTGTTCTCGGCAGCGGGTAACTGACCGGCGAGGAGTGCATCAAGCTCGGCTTGGGACATGGGGGCGTCGTCTACGACGGATGTGCTGTTCTCGACAGCGGGCGTTTGTCCGGCGAGGAGGGCATCAAGCTCGGCCTGAGACATGGGGGCGTCGTCTTCGACGGGTGCGCTGTTCTCGACAGCGGGCGTTTGTCCGGCGAGGAGGGCATCAAGCTCGGCTTGGGACATGGGGGCGTCGTCTTCGACGGGTGCGCTGTTCTCGACAGCGGGCGTTTGTCCGGCGAGCAGCGCATCAAGCTCGGCCTGAGACATTGGGGCGTCCGGCTCATCCGGCTCGGGGGTGGGGGCCGATAGCACGGGCCCCGCGTTGAGGTCCGGTGCTGTAGCGCCGGAAAGGGCCTCCAACTCGGCGAGTGCGCGCCTCTGCTCTGCAGCCTCGAACATCTCGTCCAACATGGCCTGGGTTAGCGGTGCATCGTCTTCAAAAGCGGTACGACTCTCGACGGCGTTTGACTGCCCCGCCAGTAGCGCGTCCAAGTCTGCCTGGGACATGGGGGCGTTGTCGACAGCGGGTGCGCTGCTTTCTACAGGGGGAGTCTGCTCGGAAAAGAGTGCGGCCAGGTCCGCCTGGGACATGGAGGTGTCCCTGCTATCGATTTCGGAGGACGGGTCGTGCAGTTCTGGAGGCGAGTAGCTTTCGGGTTCCGTATGAACGGGGCCGTCGTCCGGCGGAGCGAGTTCGCGCCTGTGTTCGGCGTCTTCATACAGCCCGTCCAACAACGCCTGGGTCAGCGGTGGCTCATCCTCGAACCACCGTTCGGCGCGCGCTCCCTCATCGACTGGCGCGCCGGCTGGCTCCATCGCAACGGGGGACTGCGCGGCTTCGGAGGGACCGGCGAAATCGCCCAGTTCCTCAATTTCGATGGAAATGTCGTCAGGGGCCTCTTCAATTACTTCGGATATCGGAGCGGGTGAAAATGGAGTCGGTGTTGGGGGTTCGGGTCTCGACGCGCTGGCATGGGCCACGGGTACCAGGGGGGCGTTGTCATCGAAGAGGCTGGAGTCGACCAGCGGATCATCATCCAGCAGGGGAGAGGGCATCCCCGACTGCGCGGCCTCGAGAATACGGAGCAGCTCCGGATCCAGCGAAGACGGTTTTGGGTTGGATGAATCAGCCATGATGGAAACGATGGATCCCTGTTCAACGTATGCCGCGCACGCCGTAAATCTGGCCCTGATGCAGCGATAGGAAGGCTGCGCGAGAGCGTAGTCCGTGGTGTGGGCGATGCCGCGAACCCGTAATTAAGTTGTTTCGGCGGGCGGGTTTAGCATGGTGTCCGCCGCCGTTGATTACACGCAAGTACTCCGGTTGCATTCTAGCACGAGATGGACGTGGTAGCAATATCCGCAAGTGCCGAAATTCCGGGTACTTGCCAACGGTTTATCGGCCCTGCAACGTCTTCACTGAACGTTCGGTAGGTACTGGCGTGAACCGAATCAACCTGCTAGACTATTCGTCATGAAGAAAAAGCGGAGCATACCCTTGTCTGCGGTCGTTCTTCTCCTCGGGGCCATGCTCTTCGTGGGGGGGATTGCGGTGGTATTCAAGGTTGAATCATCCATGGCTTCCGGGGCGGTCATTATCGCCATCGGTGCCATCGTCATAGTCGTTTCAACAGGTTTTTTGTTCTGGGTCGTTCGGGAACTGGAAAAGAGTGAGGAACGGCTCCGGGTCATCGTGGAGAGCGCCCACGACGGTATCGTCACCACAGACGAATTCGGCATGATTGAATCGGTAAATGCCCGCGTGATGACCCTCTTCGGCTATCGCCCCGGGAAACTCATCGGCGAGCACCTGTCCATGTTGCTTTCATCGGCGTATGGCGAGCGGGGCGAGGGTGAGTCCTTTATTCAGTATCTGGCGCGGGAAAAAATGGGTGGCCTGGGAGTTTCCCACGTGGTCCACGGATTGCACCAGGACGGCCACCAGTTTTTCATGGATATTGCCGTGAACGAAGCCCGGCTGGGAGGTGGGACGTTTTACACGGTCATGTTGCGCGACGTGACCGAGCGGGTTGCGGCGCAACGGGTGCTCCACCAGTCGAAAGACGAGTTGGAACGGCGGGTGAAGGAGCGCACCGCAGCGCTGGAAGAATCCAACGCCCGGTTACACGATGAGATTACGCGGCGTAAGGCGCTGATCCAGGAATTGCAGACCGCCATAGGCGAGATCAAGACCCTGAGCGGCCTGCTGCCGATCTGCGCCTCCTGCAAGAAGATCCGGGATGATAAGGGCTACTGGAACCAGATTGAAGTGTTTATCCGCGATCATTCCGACGCCGAGTTCAGCCACGGCATTTGCCCGGATTGTATCCAGCAGTTGTATCCCGAGCTGCAGGTTCCCCTCTCCGAATCGTGAGCGATGCCGACCGTGTTCCAGAGGCAAGCCGGGGCCGGGTCGACCTCCTTCGTCTACGGGTGTTGCAAGCAACGATTCTCGCGGTTACCCTCGCCTGGTCGCTCAACGTAGTTTCCTTCCTGGATGTGAAAGAGGCCGCACTTTGGCTGGGCGTGCTGGCCTTGGCCGTCTGCGGCGCGCTGGCCGGCCGGGATATTGCCCCGGGAATCCGGGCAATGGCCGCTTGCTGGATCGTGCTGGCGGGCGTCGTCGCGATTGGTGCCGTAGTGGCCCCAGTTCCCGCATTCGTGTGGTATGAAGGCTTGCGGCTCGCGCCCCTGCTTTTGCTGGGCTCCCTTGCCTACGATCTGCTCCAGCATCCCGTATACCGGATCGCCATCCTGCGGGCAATCAGTTGCGCGGCCCTTTGCGCAGCGGCGCTGGCCTTGTTTCAGGGCGGGGGGCTATTGTCGGGGTTCTTTCCCCGTTTTGCCCACTATGATCAGGACATGTACTCCGTCTTCGGCAACGAAGGCCTGCTCGCTGGATTTCTGGCGGTCGGCCTGATCTGTCTGCCCGGCGCTCTCGGCATGGGGAGAACGCGGCCTTCGCCGAGGTGGCGCACGGCGCTCCTTCTCCTTGTGGGGGGGCTGCTCGCGATGACGATTCTCCTCACAGAGTCCCGTGGTGCCCTGGTCGCCGCGCTGGTTGGCATGGTCGCCCTCCTCGTGACTCGTGTGATTCCGCCCCGTGCCGGCCTGGTGGGTCTGCTCGGATTCCTGATCGCAGGACTTGCCTTGGACTACGGTACCGATCTTGATTTCTGGAGCAAATGGCGGGGACTGTTCAACGACACGGACGTGGGGGGCAACCTGCGGCGTTGGATCCTGGGCGCGAGCTTCTCGCTCCTGGGGGATCATCCCGTGCTGGGTTGCGGGCTGGGCAATTTTGCACGAGAGATCCCTCCGTGGCTGGGGCATCAGGCGCTGATCAGCGCCCGCGGAGCCAACACGCTGACGACCGATCACGCCCACCTGGATCTCCTGGAATGGCTCTGCGAGACGGGGCTTATCGGCGCACTCGGCGCACTCTGGGTCTTGTCGTCAATCCGGTCCCGATTTCCAGTGGCCTTGTGTGGGCTGCTGGTACTCTTCGTGTTCTCGCTGACCCACCCCGCGTTCTACAGCGCCCCCCACGCAATGATCGGGGTTGTACTCTACTCGATGAATCTTCCGACCCGACCGGGTCCCGTTTGCGGAACCGCGCGCGCGCGGCTACTATCGATAGGTGTCGTACTGCTCGTTGGGGCCGGAGCGGTGACCTTTATCATGACGGCCTTCCACCCCAGTATTCTCCTGCGCCGGGCCGAAGATGTGCACCTGGCAGGCGGGGATGCCGGGGCAGACTACGAGGAGGCGACGGGGGCTTGGGGCTATCACCCCGACGCCCATGAGAGTTACGGCATCTATGCCCTCGGGCGGGATGACCTTGTCCTGGCCTTGGAGCAATTGCTCCGGGCGCGACAGGGTCTGGAAACGGGGCGGGTCTACCAGTTGCTCGCCCTGGTCGCGACCGCCCGGGGGGACCTCACGGCGGCCTGCCATTGGTATGAGTTATGTCTCGCGCGCTGGCCCTGGGCGGGCGACATTCGGGCCCTCCACCGCGAAATTTGCGCGGCTGCGGATGGTGCCGGGTCAGGGTGATTCGAAGGGCAGCAGGCTGAAAATCTGGACCACATCACCTGGAGCAATTTTCGAGTCGATGGAGATCCGGTAGTAGACGCCAGGCGATGGGTTGAGCGGGGTAGATCGCCAGGGGCTGTTTCCGTCCTGGACGGAATCCACGGGGGCCTCCGCGCCCTCCGCACGCAGGCTGATATTCCACGTGTCAGCCCGGTCCGAATTGCTCACCTCCACCAGCATCTGGTTGGCGCGGTGGTCAAGCCAGTCCGAGCCGCTGGTGCGCCAGCGAAAGGGCGCAAAGGCGTTGCTATTGGGGAGGGGCAGAACTTGCCGGGCCACGTTGGCCGGCTGGTTGGCGAAAAACAGTATGGCAGGGAGCTCTCGGGCTGGATTGAGCAGTCGCCCGGTGGCGACGGATTCGAGGCCCCACGTTGCAATAGTGATGACGAGCGCCATGGTGAGGAATTGGACCACGCACAGCCCCGTTGAGGCCCCCAATCGGAGCCTCAGGATGCGGTGAAACAGCAGCACAGACACGATGGGCGGAAGAACCAGCGCCACGGCGAGGCCGATTTCCGGGATGAAGCTCAGGGCGTAGGTGGAACCTCCCACGAGCACTCCGATGACGCTGAGGAAATGGCCCGGCCTCTTGAAGCGCAATCTGAGCACGGCTGCAGCCCCCTGGAGGACAAGCGGCCAGCCCGCGATCAGCAGCATTCCCAAGGCAATACGCGTCGTGACGAGATGGCCGCTGAACAGTTGCCCCAGACTGCGCGCGGGCAGCCGGGCCGGGCTTAAGGACTGCTGGAGTAGCCAGACGGAGAGTCCGATTGCGGTTACGGTGACCAGCAGCGTGGCCAGAAGCAGGAACCGCTCTTCAACACGGGACGAGGTGAGAGGGGCGGTCCTGGAGTGACTGGACGATGGCGCGGTATGAAGGTTGGCTTGCAGCGCCTTTGCCAGGGGGGCTCGGCACTGCCAGCAGGCGGTCTGTCCGCCGTTGTTTCGGGCACCGCAGGCGTGGCAGACCGTGCTCGCGCTCAGGTCGATGCCGCTGTCACTCGCCGCCAGACGCAGGTCCTCGGCATCCGACACCGTGGGCGCTAGACTGTTTTTTTTTTCTCGGCCCCCGGCAGGTTGCTCCGGAGTCGCTCCGCGGCATGGGCGGCCATGGGGTGGTGGGGATCGAGCTGGAGGGCCATTTCCCACATGTCGGCCGCACCCATATGGTCGCCGGCGATTTCCAGCACGCGGGCGAGCTGCTCATAGATGCCAATTTCATCCGGCCAGGTTTCGATGGCGCTGCGCAGTTCTTTGATTGCTTCGTCATAACGACCGAGCCGGTAGTAGGTCGCGCCCAGGTAACGCAGGATATTGATCCGCTCCGGACCCTCGTTTTTCAGGATCTGGAGGTGCTCCAGGGCAAGCCGATACTCCCAGGCGGTGTAGAGCTTCTTCGCCAGGCGCCAGCGCTGTTCGTGGTCGTCTGGATTGGATTCCACGTACCTCGCTATGTCCCAAATGTCTGCCATGTTACCCTCCGGCAGGTTTGCGCGGCGGAAGTCAGCCGCGATGCCCTTAGCAGCTAGTCGCGCGAATCCCGCTCCCCGTGCCCTTCGCCATCGTGGCGGGCGCGAAGTTGAAGCAGGCTGTTGACTGCCCAGGTAAAGATTGCCGTAAAGAAAAAGGCCAGTGTAATCCCCGTGCCCGCGCGCGTGCCCAGCGTCAGGCTGTCATGAGTTATCTGAAATACAAAATAGATACCCGCGGGGATGGCGGGTATCAGCACGAGGCCGAAAAAGCCCCACCCCACCGAATCAATGCTGCGCAATCCGCTCATAACAGGGACGATGCCTCTCGGGGTGCGTGTTCCATCGGCAGGGTGATTCGGAAGCATGCTCCGCCGAGGGCGCTCCGGCCGACGGACAATTCACCACCATGCTCTTCGATTATCTTGCGGGTGATAGCCAGCCCAAGTCCGGTTCCTTTTGAACCCTTGGTGCTGAAAAACGGATCGAAAATCTTCCGCATGTGCTCCTCGGCCACGCCCGGGCCGTTGTCCTCCACCGAGATGGTCACGCTCTCGTCGCCCGGCTCATCGACGGCAATGCAGATTTGTCCGCCGGTCTCGGGAACGGCGTCGGCCGCATTGGTCACCAGGTTCAGCAGGCAGCGGTGCAGCGACTGTGATTCGGCATACACCGGGTGCTGGCGTCCCTCGATCCGCGTCGTCAGCGAAATGCGCTTCTGAGTGAACAGGTCTGCGTAGGACTCCACCACCTCGTCCAGCAGGGGTGCCAGGGGGAACCATTCCCGGTAAGGCTTGCGGGGCTTGGAATAACTCAGCATGTCCTGCACGAAGTGGGTAATGCGCCGCGTACTCCGCTTGAAGACGGGCCAGGTTCGGTTGAGCACATCCAGATTGTTCTGAACCAAGCCCATTTCGATCAGGTCAGCGCTGCTGTTCAGACCGGTTACGATGTTTTTAGTATAGTGCGAGAGGCCGGTAACGGCCTGGCCGATGGCCGCGAGGCGCTCCGTTTCGATCTTTTCCTTGACCAGCCGGGCATTGGAGATGGCCGTGGCGGCAACGGTGGAGAACATCTCCATCACCCGCATGTCCAGGGCGGAGAAAGCGGGGCTGTCAATCTTGTTCAGCACTTCCAGGACGCCGATAAGCTGATCTTTGTCCAGCATGGGCACGGCGAGCAGACTGCGTGTCTGGAAGTTTGTCGCGTCGTCCGCGCTTCGGCAGAAGCGTTGATCTTCCTGCGCGTTTTCCACGTTGATGGACTTTCTGGAGGCCGCTGCGGAGCCGGCGATACCCTGGCCAAGCTTCAGGCGAATTTCCCGTTTCAGGGTCTCGTGATCACTGCTGTCGCCCAGCGCCACATGGAAATAGAGGTCGTCGACCTCGCGGTCGTAGAGGATGATGGAGGAGGCTTCGGCCCCGGCCACGAGCTGACTTTCCTCAGTGATGTATTCGAGGAGGGAGTCGAGATCGGTAATAGCCCCGATGAGTTTGTGGACGCGATACATAGCCTCCACGGCGCGCATCATCTCTTCGCGAGAGGCGCTTTCTAACCAGGGTAGTTCTTCGCGGAACTCAGTGTCCATCGCTGCGTATGCCCGTCTCGTCCAAGCGGCCTTCCATGGCGGCCAAGGCATGATAGATCACGTCCCCGACAGCCCGCAAGCTTTCCCGGCAAGTATCCGCTGAACCTGCGGTGGTTTTCGCGCCATCGCGTCGGTCATTTTGACCGGGACGGGTGTCGAAAAGGCCCACGGCGGGAATACCCGCTTCCCGGAAGGCCAGATGGGGGCCTTGAACTTTGCCGGGCAGCTTTCCAAAGAATTTTTCGTAGCCCTCGCGGGCGGCCGTGTTCCATAGTATCGCGGTCAACTCAGGCGGTGCCCCTGCATCTTTCTGCACGGCCAGCGTGCAGTCGCCTAAGCCCTGGACCGCCACGACCGCATCGATGTCGTTGAGTTCTCCGGATTCCTTCAGCGCTTCCAGCAGTTGGGCACCGGCCTGGAGGACCAAGGCTTGATCCGTCTGATCGGGTTCATCGGAGCCGTTAAGAAATACGGTCCAGATGCTTCGGCCATCCCGCTGGCTACCCAGGATCCGGGCCATTTCCAAGAGCCAGGCGGCATCTGCCGCTGCGGCGTCGTCTCCGGCGGGGGACGCGTTCAGGACCGTGCACAGGAGGAGTGCGCCGGGACGATTGCCCTCAACGACCCCCACAAAGGCCGACTCCTGTGGGTCCGACCCCGGCCCCGACGTCCTCAGGGTGATGCGCCGCGTCTTCAGGTCCGCCCGGCGCATGGCCGTCGAAACGAAATCCTGCCGCAATTTTCCATCAGAACCGAGCGCCCGCAGGGCCTCGGCATCCGCCCAGGCGCGATCTTCCTGGAAGGGGGAGGTGGCCGCGCCCTCGGGGACGCGGGCGCCCGCCGTCGGCTGGAGGGACTTCTTCAGGCCGAAGGCCATGAGCATGAGAAATAGAAAGGTAGCGCTGCCCATGAACACGATAATTCGCATCCCCATGTTGCCGCGATTGGATACCAGCATGTTTGGCGCACCCTCCCCGGGGCAGATCTTCGGTCCGAAGCCCCTCACTACAGCGACGAGCGGACTTCGTTTGCACTGATTTACTCCAAAATAGTACTATACCTCCTATTTGCATGTACACCAATCGATGGGAGTCCTCCGCATGTACCGTCCTGAAATAAAGATACTGGATTGCACTATCCGCGATGGCGGATTGATGAATAACTGGGAATTCGACAAATCCATGGTGAAGGATGTCTTCCAGGGGTTGGTGGAAGCTGGCGTGGACTATGTCGAGTTGGGCTATCGCGCGGACAAGAAGGAATTCTCCCCCAAGGATCACGGGCCCTGGCGCTTCTGCGACGAGGAAGACCTTCGCGACGTG
>JBIJDL010000257.1:0-8713 GCA_044344195.1 Candidatus Hydrogenedentales bacterium | reverse complement strand
GCGGTGTGCTTGGGAGGTGTTGTCCCCCTCGCCCTGCGGAAACTGAAGCTGGATCCGGCCCTCGGCGCGCCCCCGGTGCTCACGACCCTGACGGATCTCTGCGGCTTCTTCATCCTCCTCGCCCTCACCACCCTCGCGCTCCACCACGGCCTGCTGGAAGTGCCCGTGCCATGATGGGGTCGGCATCCGGGGAGGGCCTGTCCGCCGCGGCGCGGTTGCTGCAACGGGAACGGCGCATCGCAGCCATCGAATCGGGGCAGGGGCTGCTGCTGGAATCCGGCGCGCCCGGCGAGTGCCTCGCCTGCCTCCACGGACCGCTGCTGGCCGACTCCGCCCGGGTGGGGCTGGTGATCATCCCCGACGACAGTCACCCCTTGTGCCGCGCGGCCCGCGCCAGCGCCCTGCCGGTGCACGCGATGGTCGTGACGCCCCACATGTCCGACGCGGAACGGCGCGATCTGGGCATCGCTTTGCAGAACCACACCGTTCAACTGGTCTTCGTGACGCCGGAGCGCCTGACCCAGCCCCGATTCGTGCAATTTATCCGGGGCCTCGCGTTGCGTTTTGTGGCACTCGCCTCCTGCCAGCGCACACAGCGCGAAGCGGTCGATTATCTGGCAACCTACGAAGTCTGTCGGCCCCTTCGAGAGCTTTTTCCGGGCGTGCCGCTCCTCGGCCTCTCCGATTCGGCGATGGAAAACCCCGTGCGCCAGGGTGTGGCGGGGCTTCTCGGTATCGCGCTGGAAGCCCCGGCTGCGGTCGCCCAACCTGCGGCGCTTCCGACATCGTCCCGGCCTTTGGTCGCGGAGTCTCCTCTGGAAACTATTGCACCGCCACAGCCTGCGCCGCGATCATCCGCACCAGTGGCAACGCCGGTCCAGGCCAGACCTGCGCCCGCGCAGCCCCGTCCTGCGGTCATACCCGAACACTATCGCGAGGCTTTCGCCCTTTTCGAGAAGGATACTCCGGTCGCCGAAGTAGCTCAGTGCTTGACCCGTGAAGAGCCCTGGGTATGGCGCGCCCTGGAGGCCTTTATCCGCCATCGTGGCCGCACCCACCCCTTTCCCTGGGTGGATAAGCCAACCTACATGACCGTGTCCATGGCGGCAGGGCAGGCCGAGACCACCAATTCCCGGTTGATTAATTCGGTGATGCGCGGCGCGGTGGATGAGCGCGAGATACTAGTCGTTCTCGCCGCACTCGACAATCGGAATGGTACGAGGTGACGCCATGGCACGGATGACCGAACGGTGCAATTATCTGGAGAGCTTAGCCTCCTTATTCCCCGCATGCGAGAGGACCTTACTCGCCAAAGTGAACCGTGCGGTCCCCCCCGCTTGCGGGGGGGGAGGGGGGGTAGATCGCAAAGCGCACGCTGTGATCGTCGGCACAGTTCGCGCCCAACCTCCCTTCGGTTCTCCGTCAACATGACTGAACCCGCCCCAGACGAAACCGGGCTCCCCGGACTTGCGCGGAGGTTTCCGTGGATGCCCAGGGCGTGCCTGTTCCTCATGGCGGCAGGCGTCGTTGGTGCCTATGGCTGGTTTCGCCTGGGCCAGGGACGCCTCCATTCCTTCGAGTATGTGTGCACCTGGCTTTCGGCCTTGTCGGTGCTGATGGCCCTGCTCGGTCTTTCGGTCTGGCTGCAAGTCAGGAGCCAGACAACGAGGCCCTGGCCTGCCCGCGCCTCGGGCATCCTCGTCGCCCTTTCGATCTTCACATGCCTCTACCTGCTCGCTCAGGGCGCATGCGGCTGGCTCAACAGTCGGGAAGAAGCCCGCATTACCCGCGACGGCACCCACAGCGAAGGAACGAGCTACCGGTCGAGCCGCATCCTCGGCCACACGCCCCGGCCCAACGTGACCTCGGGCGCACGGTTGACGGCGGATGGCGAGGTTATCTTCGACTACACCTATCACACGGACGCCTTTCGCCGCCGGATCACGCCAGATTCTCTCTCAGATAGGACGCGCGAACGGGCGGTCGTCTTTTTCGGCGATTCCTATACCTTCGGCGAAGGGGTGAATGACGACGAGACCCTGCCCAACCAGGTGGCGCGACTTCGGCCCGATGTGGCCGTGTACAACTACGCCTTCTCCGGCTACGGGCCAAACCACATGCTGGCGCGTCTGGAGTCCATGAACACGCGGGCCGAAGTGCCCGAGCCCCGCGTCGTCGGCGTCTATGTATTTATCCCGAATCACGTGCGTCGGGTGATCGGGGCCTTCTCCGTGATCGCGTGGTCACGCCATTCGCCCTACTACGTGATGGGAGAGGACGGACTGCCGATGCGCCTCGGTTCCTTTCAAGGCGAGCGCTCACGCCTGACCGGGTGCTATGACTTTCTTAAGGGCGATCAGGTGCTCAAGTACTTCGCCCTGGACTTTCCGCCAAAGTTGACGAACGGGCACCACGCCCTGACGGAGGCGATTATCGCGCAGGCGGCGGAACGCTTCAGCGCCCAGTTTGAAAGCGATGAGTTTTACGTCGTTTTGTATCCGCGCTCCCCGGAGGATGAGTTTCCAGCGCGCGAAACTGGAAAGCGGCTCTCCGCGCGGGGATTGCGGGTCCTGGACTACACCGACCTGCTCCCCGAGCCTGCCGAGACGCACTTTTTCCTGCCCTACGACAGCCATCCCCGAGCTTCCGCCCACGCCCTCGTTGCGGCGCAACTGGCCGCCGATCTGGGCATTTCCACGTCGTTAAAGACGCCCTAAACCATCAATTTTCTTGACTTTAGCGGTGGCGGGTTGCTAAAGTCCCACTCTTCTGCGGGCGCGGTCCAAGAGTAAACTTCGAGGAGCTATGGCAATGATTCATGATGCACTTTCGCGTGTGGTACGGCGCGAGGATCTGAGTCGTCCCGAGGCGGCTTCCCTGATGCGGGTGCTCATGGGCGGCGAAGCCTCGCCGAGCTTAGTGGGGGCGATTCTGACGGCCTTGGCGATGAAGGGGGAGACGGTGGAGGAGATTGCGGGCATGGCCGAAACCATGCGGGCCCTGGCCACGGCCATTCCGGCGACCGCCCGGCCCCTCGTGGACACCTGTGGAACCGGCGGCGACCATTCCGGGACTTTCAATATATCGACCACGGCGGCATTTGTAACCGCCGGTGCCGGAGTTCACGTGGCCAAGCACGGCAATCGCAGCGCCAGCAGCCTGTGTGGCAGCGCGGACGTGCTCGAAGCCCTCGGGGTGAATCTCGACCTGAGCCCCGAAAGGGTGGCCGAGTGTATCGACCAGATCGGTATCGGCTTTCTCTTCGCCCGGAATTTGCACACGGCCATGAAGCATGTGGGCCCGATTCGCGCGGAACTAAAGCTCCGGACGGTGTTTAACATTCTCGGCCCATTGACCAACCCCGCCGGTGCGGATGGCCAGGTAATGGGTGTGTTCGACCGCAATCTCATCGCGCCCCTGGCCGAAGTGCTGCTCCAGTTGGGTAGCCGTCACGTCTTTATCGTGGCCGGATCCGATGGATTGGATGAATTGACCCTGACCGGACCCAGTTTCGTGGCCGAAGGCTGCGCGGGCACGGTAAAAACCTATGAAGTGACGCCGGAACAGTTCGGACTCACCCGTACGCACGCCGCAAGCCTCATGGGCGGTGACCCGGCAGCGAACGCGCTCATTCTGCGGGCGGTGCTGAGCGGTGAAACCGGCCCCCGCCGTGAAATTGTGCTCTTGAACGCGGCCCCGGCCCTGGTGGCCGGCGGCAAGGCGGACTCTCTCGAAGAGGGGATCCGCGTGGCCCAGGCGTCGATAGATTCCGGCGCGGCATTGAGTAAATTGGAAGAATTGATTCGAAAAACCCATGATTCTTGATCCCATCCTCGAAAACAAGCGCATCGAAGTAGCCGCGCGCAAGAAGCTGGTGCCGCTGCGCGAACTCGAAGAGCGCATCGCCATGAACCGCAAGCCGCGGGACTTTCGCTCGGCGCTACGCCAGGACGGCATCAGCCTGATCGCGGAGATCAAGCGAGCCTCGCCGTCCAAGGGCGATATCCTGCCGGGCGTGGATGCGGTGGAGATTGCGGCGCTCTACGAGCAGACCGGTGCGCGAGCCATCTCGGTATTGACCGACGAGAAATTCTTCAAGGGCAAGCTGGACGATCTCACGAACGTGCATCGCCACGTGCATGTGCCCTGCCTGCGCAAGGAATTCATCGTGGACGAGTACCAGATCCACGAAGCGCGTGCGGCGGAAGCCGACGCCATCCTGCTTATCGTGCGCTGCCTGAGCGACGAGGAATTGAAGGATTTTTCCAAGATCGCCAAGACTCTGGGGATGGAAGTGCTGGTGGAAACCCACACCGCCCATGAAATCGAGCGGGCGCTGAATGCGGGTGCGCATATCATCGGTATCAACAATCGCGATCTCGATACCCTGGAGGTGGACGTGAACCGGAGTCTGGAGTTGAAGAAGCTCGTTCCGGGCGGGAATGTTCTCGTGAGTGAAAGCGGCATCTACACCCGCAGCCAGGTCCAAAAGCTCGAAGACGGCGGCGTGGACGCGATTCTGGTCGGCGAATCCCTGCTGACGAGCAACGACATTCGGGCGAAAATTCAAGAATTGCTGGGCCATGACGAGGGTTAAGATCTGCGGGATTACGAACCTGGAAGATGCGCTGGCCGCCTGTGATGCGGGCGCCGATGCGCTGGGTTTTGTCCTCGCGCCCGAAGCGAAGAAGCGCAACCGCTATATCGAGCGGGAAGCGGCCTTCGAAATCATCGCGCAATTGCCGCCCTTCGTGACCACGGTGGCTGTGACGGTGAATGAATCCATGATGACCGTCGCGGGGCTGCTTACCTACTTCGATTGCGTTCAGCTACATGGCGAAGAAGAACCTGAAGATTGTCCGCCGGCCCATGTGACCATCAAGGCCTTTCGGCCCGGTCCCGGCTTCGGCGTGAGCGACATGGCGCGCTACGAGGCGCGGGCTTACTTGCTGGATGCCTATCGCTCTGAAGATCGGGGCGGCACGGGACATCAGGGGGATTGGGAGTTGGCGGCGGCGGCGGTGGCAACGGGGAAACCGATTATTCTCGCGGGCGGCCTTACGCCCGAGAACGTGGCCGAGGCCGTGCGCGCCGTGCGCCCCTATGCCGTGGATACGTCGAGTGGGGTGGAATCCGCCCCCGGAAAGAAAGACCATGACCGAATTCGCGCCTTCATCCACAACGCAAAAACATCCCTGGCCTGACGCCCGCGGGCGCTACGGCGAATTCGGCGGCAAGTTCGTCCCCGAGACGCTCATGTACGCCCTCGAAGAGCTGGAGCAGGCCTATCGCAAGGCCCAGGCTGACCCGCTCTTTCAGGCGGAACTGGCCGACCTAAGGACCCACTTCGTGGGCCGCGAGACGCCCCTCTACCACGCGAAGCGCATGACGGAATCGCTCGGCGGCGCGAAGATCTACTTCAAGCGCGAAGACTTGGCCCACACGGGCGCTCACAAGATTAACAACGCGCTGGGGCAGTGCCTCCTCGCGAAGCGCATGGGCAAGAAGCGTATTATCGCCGAGACCGGCGCGGGCCAGCACGGCGTGGCCACGGCCACGGCCTGCGCACTGCTCGGCCTCGAATGTGTGGTCTACATGGGCTCGGAAGACATCGAGCGCCAGAAGCTCAACGTCTTCCGCATGCGCCTCCTCGGCAGCACCGTCGTCTCCGTGGAGTCGGGCAGCAAGACGCTCAAAGACGCCATCAACGACGCTCTCCGCGACTGGGTCACGAACGTGGGGCATACCCACTATGTTCTCGGCACGGTTCACGGTCCCCATCCCTTCCCCATGATCTGTCGCGATTTCCAGAGCATCATCGGCAAGGAGGCCCGTCGCCAGATCCTCGCGGCGGAAGGGCGACTGCCCAATACGCTCATCGCGTGCGTCGGCGGCGGCAGCAACGCCATCGGTCTCTTCTTCGAGTTCGTGGGCGATGAATCCGTCAAGATGATCGGCGTGGAAGCGGGGGGCAGGGCGATACTGCCGGGCGAACACGCGGCTCGCTTCGACGGCGGTCAGTACGGCATGCTACACGGCGCGATCAGTTATGTGCTCCAGGATAACAATGGCCAGATCGGCTCCACCCACAGCGTGTCCGCCGGTTTGGACTACGCCAGCGTAGGTCCCGAGCACGCCTACTTTTTTAAGAGCGGCCGCGTGCACTACACCCACGCGAGCGACGAGGAAGCCCTCGAAGGCTTCAAGGCCTGCAGCCGCCTCGAAGGCATCATCCCCGCCCTCGAAAGTTCCCACGCCATCGCCTATGCAATGAAGGCCGTGCCCCACATGCCGAAGGACGAGATTGTCATCATCAACCTGTCCGGCCGCGGCGACAAAGACGTAACCCAGGCCGCCCGGCTCATTTTCCCGGACGAGGAGATCTAGCGGTGAACCGAATCGATCAACGTTTTCAGGATCTGAAAGCCGCCGGCAAGACGGCCTTCATACCCTATATCACGGCAGGTGACCCGACCCTCGCACAGACCGAGGAAATCGTCTACGCCCTCGAAGCGGCGGGCGCCGACATCATCGAATTCGGCGTGCCCTTCTCCGATCCCATCGGCGACGGCCCCGTCAATCAGGAAGCGGCGCTCCGCGCCCTGAAGAACCACGTCACCCTGCGCGACGTCCTCGGGCTCATCAAGAAGATCCGCGAAAAGTCCCAAGTGGCCATCCTCATCTTCACCTACTACAACCCCGTACTCGCCTTCGGCCTCAAGGCCTTCGCCCAGGCGGCTGAAGACGCAGGCGCCGACGGTGTGCTCTGTGTGGACCTGCCCCCGGAAGAGGCCGACGAATACAAAATGGCCCTTGACGCCCACGGACTCCGCACCGTCTTTCTCATGTCGCCCACCAGCACCGACGAGCGCATCAAGCTCATCGCGAAGCAATCGACGGGATTCATCTATTACGTTTCCCGCCTCGGTGTCACCGGCGAACAATCCGCTCTCGCCACCGACCTCGATCAGGCCGTCGCCAACATCCAGAAACACACCGACACCCCTGTGGCCGTCGGCTTCGGCATCTCCACCCCCGAACAGGCCCGCGCCGTCGCCACCATGGCCCAGGGCGTTGTCGTTGGCAGCGCCATCGTCCGCATGATCGGACAGCTCGGCGAAAGCCCGGAGACCGCCGCCAAAGTGGGGGCCTTCGTGAAATCCCTGGCGGACGCTACGAAGGGCTGATGGGACGGACCCGCGCCCCAAAGCCCTAATCTCGCGAAGTAGATTTCGTTCCTCACGCGTGTCGCACAAGTAACCAGTGCACCCCAACGCGCGGGCCTGTCCCAAGGGAAGTGTAGGTGCACCACGAACGTTCGAGTCGCGGCCTTACATCCACGGGGACATGCCGCCGCGTTGGCGACCCTGCCTCCGTGTCGATGTGTTCATCATGGCCATGGCGGACCTTGATCCGAGAAGAGGCCGTGCGGCGGTACGTCCCTACACGCCGCTCTGGGCTCCACTCCTCTTGACGCACCGTCGCCCCACTGCTATCCTCAAGTGGCAGGCACATTTATTCGGTGATGACATTGAGTCCAACAGCGGAGGGCATTCCCATGACGACGAAGCGCAGAGGCACCGGTTTCCGATTCAGGCAAATTCTGGGCGTGTTCGTGATTCTCTCCCTGCTGACGGGCTGTGGGGCGGGTCTTTGTCCTTTCCGGGCGCACTTGCGCATTCTGGAGGAGGGCGTCGATGTATGGAACCAATGGCGCGAAGATAACCCGGAGATTTTTCCGACGCTGGCCTATTTCAGGACGGAACTGGTCGGGGCAAGTCTCATGGGCGTGAATTTCAGCAATACCGGCCTGTCGTCCAGTGACCTGAGCGAAGCCAACCTTGAGTCGGCTGACCTCACCCGTGCGCATTTGGACAACACCCAGCTCGTCGATGCCAATCTTTCCCTGGCGAATTTGACGGAGGCATACCTGAAATTCACCAATTTCGAAGGCGCCCGATTGACGGGGGCCAATCTGACCGATGCCGAGTTTCTGGAGGTCAACTTTACGGACGCCGATTTGTCGGGGGCCAATTTATCCGGCGTAACAGGTTGGGACACTCACTTGGGAATCGTAAACTGCAATATTACTGGCGTTTTGAACGCACCTGAAGGATTCCGAGAATGGGCCCTGGAAAACGGGGCCATAGAGATGGAATAGCGGGGGAAACGCCCCTGCGCGATATTTTTTTCAATTTGTACTCTCAACACAAGCCTTGATGGGCGGGAGATGGATCATGGTGGATCGTGCACGTGCGCTGGGGATGTTACGAATATTTCCGCTTCTGCTGCTGGGCCTGGGTCTGGCCGGGTGTCCCGAAGCCCCAGGTGGCGGCGAGGGGGAAGGTGAGGGCGAAGGCGAGGGCGAAGGGATTGCCGCCATGGAGATAGAGACTCTTGACCTCATCAACGGCGAGCGTGCTGCCGCCGACGTCGATCCGCTGGCGATGGACGCCGACCTTCGCGCCGTGGCGCGGGCCCACAGCGAGGACATGGTCGCCCGGGAATTCTTCGCCCATGACAATCCCGATGGTGAATCGCCCTTTGACCGGATCCACGCGGCGGGCATCGAGTATTCCCGGGCGGGGGAGAATATCGCCTGGAACAACTTTCCCAATCCGGTGGAGACGGCGGTGGACGGTTGGATGAACAGCACGGGCCACCGCAACAACATTCTCAACGGTGATTTCACCTTGACCGGGATGGGCGTAGC
>JBIJDL010000325.1:0-7347 GCA_044344195.1 Candidatus Hydrogenedentales bacterium | reverse complement strand
TAAAAGCCCCCAGGAGCGCCTTGGCGATTCCAGAGGCCACGTCCTCCAGATTCAGCAACCCATGACCAGGCCAACGAACCGGGGAGCGTGACGGTGTTGCAGTTAGTTTATGAATCCGGGGCGCTTCCCACGCTCTCTTCCGGACTTCGCCCGGCCTCGCGCCCCGTGATAGTCGCGGTATGCAAGAAAGGCCCTTCCTCCGAGGGAGGAAGGGCCTCAATTATTCAGGAGCAATTACTTGGCGGTGTCCGTGTTGGCGGAATCTTCGTTCAGGTTCGACGAGCGGAAGCGACCGACGAAGTCGGCGATTTCATCCGCGGAAGCGCCAGCCAGTTCGCCGTTTGACGCACCGATAATACCCTCGGCCGTGTTGGCAACCTGCGGCCAGCTCAGGGCGATGTCGCCGTCGATACCGCGGGTCTTGAAGAACTCAACCTGGAAGGCGTTGTCCGTCGTCTCGCCGATCGTGACGTTGTTGAAGGTCACGACCACGGAGTCTTCGAAGTTGCCAACCGTGACGGTTCCGCCAGCGGTCGCATCAACAGGAAGCAACGAAATCTGGGGCGAGGAGAAGTGCTCGGCCAGCGTAGCGTTACCGGCACCGGGAGCGCCAAGACCGACGCTACCGTCGCTGTTGATGAAGATCATGTCGTAGTATTCACCGAAGTAGAATACGCCGCCATCGCCAAGATCAACCGCGACGACACTCTCTTCAGCGAAGCTGATGACCGTGTGGCCGGAAGGATCGGCGGGCAGTTCGGCAAGGTCGGTGGCCGTAACAACGCGGCTGTAGAACTTGTCACCGGCACGCTTTTCCGTGTCACTCGGGACGAAATAGATCTGCTTTCCGTCGATCGAGTTGGGGCTTTCAAGGACCTGCGTGTTGTAATCCGTCGGTACGGGGCAACCAGCAAGCGTTGCTGCGGCAAGCATGGCGGCCGCAACGGTGTAACCAGAAAAATTCTTCATCCCTATCCCTTTCATGAGCGAATCTCCATTCCTATTTCGAGCTGAGAGACCAATACAGTAGGGCGCTTGCCCCTGCCAACCAACTCAACAGTTTACATACCGCGCATTATATGCGAACGGAACGCAGTTTGTCAAGAGTTGACATCGTAGTAATCTCTATACAACAAACCCTGCATAACACCTCGACAGTCGAGGCTTATACACCAATATACTTCGCAAGGCCCAGAGTGTTACACTCCGAAACCCCACGTCTTGTCAACCATATACATGACATGACGTTTAAGCATCATACCCCAAGCCCCCCGCTGCACGCAAGTAAAAACAGTTGTCAAGGAGAACCCGATGAGAGCCGCTGGTATCACGATGTAAGGCGAACTGGATCAAGTTCGAATACTGGAAATACCCGAACCCCGCTGTGCACCCGGCGAAGTCGTGGTCACGGTCAAGGCCGCTGCCCTGAACCATCTCGACATCTGGATGCGGAAAGGGCGCGCCGGCGCGGCCCAGGGCCGTATGGAGTCGGGTGCCCAGTTTGGAAAGATTGTGCTGGCGGTATAAGGGGACTGTATCAAGAACCGCAATGAATACCCCGCGAATGCGGTATCGTGTTTGGGCGCGAGCGCGGCTGTCCCCCATAAGAAAACGTCGCGAACAGTATCTAATACCGTTCGCGACGTTTTATTTCCTGGGCACATCCCGCGCCGGGCGGATGCAGCTGCCTATTTCGAGAAGATCTCCTCCACCGTCACCGTGCGCACCGGGGCGATTTCGCCGAGTTTGTCCAGCCCGATCTTCGCGCCATCCCCCACAACCGAAATGATCTTGGGGCGGCCGGTGATGATTTCCTGGTGGAAGGCCAGCAAGTTGGGCAGTGAGGCGGCTTGAATGGACTTGTACTGACTTACGCGGGGATCGCCGACCAGGCCCAGCTTCTCCCAGGCCTGCACGGCCCCGGCAATCCCACGGAATCCAATTTTACCCGTGCGGTACCGATTCAGCAGCGCTTCTTGCGTCGTGGCGAAACGCTCCTCGGAGGCGGGCAGGTTGTCGAGCAGGTCGATGAAGGCCTTCACAGCCTCCACCGTCTTGTCGGCCTGACTGCCAATGACACCGACCATGATGTTTTGCTCGTCGAGCTCGCCCCCTTCGATATAGCGGGCGCCCGCGGAGTAGGCCAGTGCGCGGGCCTCGCGAAGTTCCTGGAAAACGATACCGGCCATGCCACCGGCAAAGTAGTTATTGTAGAAGTCGATCGACGGACTGAGTCCTTCGGAGAAGTAACCGCTGCCGAACTCCAGACGGATTTGGGCCTGGGCCGCTTCTTTCTCCACGAAGAGAATCTCCGTCGCCTCCGGCGCGCGAACCGTACGCTCGGCAACCTTCGGGGCCTCCTTCACGGTTGTGCGCCCGCCGTAGAACGCCTTCACGGCCTCCGTCACCGTCTCCAGGGGCAGCGAGCCGATGTAGGTGATGTCCTGGGGATAATCCAGCATCGATTGGGCGCTGGCGTAGAGCTGCTCGGCCGTGGCGGCTTCAATCTCGGCATTGGTCATTCGCGTGAGGAAATCGGAGGCCTCGCCGTAGCGGGCATACTGGGTCAGGGCCGCTGAAATACCTTCGACCTGCTTCTGGGCATCTTCCCGCTGAGCCAGGGTGATGGCCTTGAGGGTCTCCAGGGTCTCCGGCGGTGCCTGGGGCTCCCGCAGCAGTGAATGGAGTAACTGCAAAGACGCTGCGAAATTTTCGTCCAGCCCGGAGAGACCAATGGAGGATTCCTTGTCGGCCGCACCGATGGAGATATTCGACCCGAGCTTGTACCACTCTTTCTGGAGGTCCTCGGAGCTGAATTCCTTCGTGCCGGATTTGTCGTAGAGCATCGCCGCCAGATTGAGCGACTTCTCGGTTCGCGTGCCCACGGGAACACCGATGGTAAAGCTGAAGAGATCGTTCATCGGATTGGGGACATAGTAGAGGCGGATGCCTGGGGCGGGCTCGGTGATGCTGAGGTCCTTGTCCCGGTGGATAAAGGCTGGCTCGATGGGCTCCACGGGCATCTGCATCAGGTCCATGGCAAACTTCGAGGCGCGCTGGGGATCGATATCGATCTTCGCCAGTTCGGGCTTCTCGATATTGGGCACTTCGTGGGGCGCGTCCTTGCGCAGGCCCGCCACATAACTTCCGCCAAAGTATTCATTGGCCACGCGAACGATATCGGCCTTGGTCACCTTCTCCATGCGCCCGAATCGGGCCACGTGGTGATCCCAATCGGAGAAACTGATCCAGGAAGCGCGCATGTCGTCTACGCGGGCGGGATCGGACTCCAGACCGGCCTTGGTGTTTTTCTTGAAGTCGTTGATGATGGCGGGCACGAGCCAATCTTCAAACTCTCCGCGCTTGATGACCTCCAACTGCTCCAGCAAGAGCGCCTCGACTTCGGCGAGGGTCTGGCCCTCCTTGGGAATGCCCCAGAGGAACTGGGCGCCGTGGTCGTTGTAAATGCCGGGGTTCGAACCGGCCTGGCGCACGCGCTGTTGCTGGTTCAGGTTGAGGTTGATCAGGCCCGCTGCGGAGTTGTCGAGGATCATATCGATAAGGGTCAGCGCTTCGTAGTCCGGGCTCCTATTCGACGCGGTGCGGAAGGCGAGGAGAACGTATTCCTCGCCCTGGTAGGCAGTCACCACCTCTTCCCGCCCCTGGAGCGGGGCTTCCTCCCAGGACTGGGCGGCGGGCACTTCGCCGGGCACCCAGGCGGAGAACGCCTGATCAATGATGGCCATGGTCTCTTCCTTGTTGATGTCGCCCGAGAGGAAGATGGCCATGTTATTTGGCACATAGTAGGATTTGTAGTACTTGCCAATATTCTCCAGCGAGGGGTTCTTGAGGTGCTCCACCTTGCCCAGCGTGGGCTGCTGACCGTAGGGGTGGGTCTTGAAGAGCTGACCTTCGACCGCATAGCGGATGATCCGGTCCTTGTTGTCCAGGGCGCGGTTCATCTCTTCGTAGACCGTCTCCAGCTCCGTTTGGAAGAGGCGGAAAACCGGGCGCGCAAAGCGCTCGGACTCCAGCGCGGCCCACTGGGCCAGGCGGTTCGCGGGAAGCTCGACCTTATATACTGTTTCTTCATGCCACGTGTGGGCGTTCACCATGCCGCCGCCCATGGCCTTATAAATCCGGTCCATCTCGTTGGGTACGGAGAATTCCGCCGCCTTCACCGATTCCGCGTTGATCTGGGCATAAAGCGCCTTACGCTTTTCGGGGTCGGTCTCGTTGAAGTGCTGTTGGTAGAGCGCTTCAATTTTCTCGATGTGCTCCCGCTCTTTCGCATAGTCCAGGGTGCCGAAGTTTTCAGACCCCTTGAAAAGCAGGTGCTCGAGATAGTGGGCCAGGCCGGTGGACTCCGCAGGGTCGTGCTTGCTGCCCGCGCGCACGGCGATCTCCGCATAAAAGCGGGGCGTGTCATGGTTTTCGGTGAGATAGACCGTCAGCCCATTGTCCAACTGGTAGATGGATACCCCCATCTCGTCCGATGGATTGGGCGTATTGACCTGCTTGTAGCCCGCCATCGCGCCGGGCGCCGACAGCAGCAATACAACTACAGCCGTCCATTTGAATGCGTCAAATTTCATCTAGTCATTCCTCTATCGGCATGGGGCCGTTCAGACCTTGAAGGTTACGTACCTATATTTGCTCGCCCCGCGATCCCGTGTTGTCCCGGCGGGCCGCGGCGTATATCTCCACCCGGCGGTGATCGGTGTCCGCCAGTATGGCAACGCACTGGTCAAGAAACAAGCGTAGCAGAGGGCCCTCTTCCCAGCGCAACCCAAAATCAGCAATTACACTGGCAATTCAAAGCGGGAGGTAATTTTTGACAAGTACGCGGTCTAAGTGTAAAATTCAACTAATTATACTCTTTGCTCATCATTCACCCCATTGGGGCGGGGGGGCCGAGACAAAGCGTGGTAAACACGCGGATTCAGCGGGCTTCTGGTAATAGCGAGTGCGCACAAATCCGAGAAAACCGTATGGACACCTGGGGAAAGGTATGCCAGCAACGGATACCACGCTTCGGTCGCCCTACGGGGTCGCCACGGGGAGATGAATGTGCAATTTCTGGTAGCGGCCCCTACGGGGTCACTTTGGCCGTCATTGCCCGCGCCGATGCGCGTCTGTCCATCACGCCAGTTAGCGCTTCGTGGCATGTGACCACGAGGCAACGTCAAGAGAAGGGCCGGTGACGGCCTGGATGGGAATTCTGAGATGAAAAATCTCTCGCTTAGCGCAAAAATCGTGGTTCTCGGGATTGTTCTTCCGAGTATCCTGGTGTCGATTCTTTTCGTACTCTACTACTTCGGCGCGCGACATGCCGGTATCGAAGCCATGCTGGCCGAGGCACGGGGTGTCTGCCTGGCCACGGAGGCGGTACGCGAGGGCATGGAAGACAAATGGGAGCGAGGAGTATTTACGCAGGAGCAGTTGCGAACCTGGGCGGATGCCGGCGAACTGGAAAAGATCCTGTCGGCCGTACCCGTGGTGTCGGCTTGGGAAGCGGCGCAGAAGAAGCAGGAAGAAGCGGGCTATGAATTCCGCACGCCGAAGAACCAGCCGCGAAACAAGCGCAACACGCCGGACCCCTTTGAGTCCGAGGCGCTGGCCACCCTGGAAGCAGGCGCGGAGGAGTATTGGGGCATCGACGAGAACATGAATGCCATCCGCTATCTCCGACCGGTACGGCTCACGGAAAACTGCCTCCTCTGCCACGGCGATCCGGCCACGTCCAACGCGATCTGGGGCAACACCGAAGGGAAAGATCCGACGGGCGTGACGATGGAAAACTGGAAAGCCGGCGAGGTTCACGGCGCTTTTGAGACGATCTTCTCCCTGGACGATCTGGACCGAAATCTCCGCGCGACGATGATGACAGGCGCCTTGATCGTGCTGATCGGTCTGGCGGTCATGTCCATCATTTTCGTTATAACGATCCGTAGACAGGTTTCCCGCCCGATTCTCGATGTTTCTGGACGCCTGCTGAATATGGCCGAGGGCAATTTCACCGGTGAGTTCGACCCGTCTTCGCTGGAGCGCAAGGATGAGATGGGCGCCATGGCCAGGGCCATGGCCAAACTGAACAGTGATTTAAGAAAGTCTCTCGGTGACGTGCGCAACGGCGTTTCCACCCTGGCCTCGGCCTCGACCGAATTAACGAGCATCGCCCAGGGCATGACCCGGAGTTCTGCGGACACTTCGGAGCGCGCAACCATGGTCGCGGCGGCGGCCGAAGAAATGTCTGCAAACTCCATGTCGGTTTCGTCGGGCATGGAGCAGACGGCCAACAATCTCCAGAGTGTGGCGGCCGCCACGGAGGAGATGACCGCCACCATGGCCGATGTCGCCGGGAATACCGATAAGGCGCGGGGCACCACACAGCAGGCGGTCGCGCAGGCGGAGCGGGTAACGGGCACGATGCGGGAGTTGGGCCGGGCGGCGCAGGAGATCGGAAAGGTCACCGAGACCATCACCAGTATTTCGAATCAGACCAACCTGCTGGCACTGAACGCGACGATTGAAGCCGCCCGCGCCGGTGCCGCAGGCAAGGGATTCGCCGTGGTTGCGACCGAGATCAAAGAACTCGCGCAGCAAACCGCGATGGCGACAGAAGAAATCAAGGCAAAAATCTCCGGTATCCAGTCGTCCACCCGTGGCGCGGTGACGGATATTGAATCAATTTCCAGCGTTATTCGCGATGTGAGCGAACTCGTGGGCGCCATCTCGGCGGCGATCGATGAACAGTCCGTGGCCACCCGTGACATCGCCATGAATATCTCCCAGGGCACACGGGGAGTGCAGGAAGCGAATGACCGCGTGGCCCAGACTGCCGAGGCGGCCCTTTCCGTCGCCCGCGACATCGCGGGGGTCGATCAGGCTGGACAAGAGATGAATGAGGGAAGCTCCCAGGTGCACATCGCCGCCTCCGAGCTTTCGCGCCTGGCCGAGCAGCTTCAGTCAATGCTGGCCCGCTTCAAAGTCTAGCGGAAAAAACGAAGACTACTCCCTTTCGATACGAAAAGAGCAGGCGGGATTGTCCTGCCTGCCCTTTGTGTTTAGATCTGAAGTACTATTCTGGCTATTCCGTCGCCCCGAAGCTGGTCGTTCTCCAGAGTGCGAGTGTAACCGAGGCCATTCCCATAAGGAAAAGATTGCCTGCGCCACCACGCCCTGGGAGCCCGTTGCCCTTAAGCGACAGGGGACAACCACCTTCACCTTCACCTTCACCTTCACCCTCTCCTTCTCCTTCGCCTTCACCTTCACCTTCACCTTCACCTTCGCCTTCACCTTCACCTTCACCTTCCGCGCCAGCCCCGTAGTAGTGCTGGACGTGCT
>JBIJDL010000393.1:0-6199 GCA_044344195.1 Candidatus Hydrogenedentales bacterium | reverse complement strand
TGTTCCCACGGGGCCGTGCCCGTTGTCATCAAGGTGTCCTGCTTCGCCTCGTGGGCGTCGGTGTCGCTCAGGCCGATTTCCACGCCCAGGGCCAAGCCCTCCGCCGGCGTCAGGCCGAGCGCGCCCCTGGGAAGCGCCGCCTCCAGGATCCAGCCGTCCGCCGTTTGTGCCGAGGCCACCAGCGCGCCCGGGAGCGCGTGGTCCCGGGGCTTGTACACGTAGACTTCCGGGGCCGTATCCACCAGGGGATCGCCGGTAACACCGAAGTTTCCGGGACTCAGCGCGATTTGAAACTGGCCCGCGCCGAACTCAGCCCGATCCGGCTCCGCGTTCGGCGTCACATCGAGGTACAGCTCCACATGATCGCCCTGCCAGAGCCCCGCGCCCCGTTGCGTCTGGGACAGAACATCGTCCTTCACTTCGGCGGCGATATAAAGGTGATCTTCGCGCCACGCCAGGCGCACGGTGCCGCTGAGATCGGTCAACCCGCGCCATGCGCCCGCGCCGAAGACCACCTGCGTCGGCTGACCGATGGCGATGGCATTGACCACGGCGGACCAGTCGCCCAGCGCGCCATCCACCGCGATGGGGGGATCGGGCTTGAGGGGGATACCTGCGACTTCCCCTGCGCCGGCGGAGAGACTGAGGACAAGAATGGCCAGGGCAATGGGGAGATTTTGACGCATGGGGCTACCTTCGTGATCTTCAGTGCGATCTGTGCGATTGAGAGAATCATGTTCGCACAGCCGCGCCTCGGGATCAATGCCCCCTATCCCTCGAGCATCCCCGCGATGTAGGCACGGGTCGTCCACTGCGAACGGGACTCGCTCCCTTCATGGGCCACGTATATGTTGCTCTGGGTCTCATCGAGCACGCGCGCCTTGTAGGTGTCGGCAATCTGCAACTGCATGAGATCCCAGATATAGTCCTTGTGCTTCTCGTTCAGGATGGGGAAGGCCACCTCGACCCGCCAGTCGAGGTTGCGCTCCATGAGATCGGCGCTTCCGAGAAAGATGTCGCGCTCTTTGCCCTTGCCAAAGATGTAGATGCGCTGGTGCTCCAGATAGCGATCAAGGATGGAAATCGCGCGGATGTTCGGATGGGGCCTCATGGCGTAGGTCGTGCGCACAATGAAGTCCATTTTCACGCCGGCGTCGGCCAGTTCGTAAAGCTTCTTGATAATTTCCTGATCGGTCAGGTGGTTGACCTTGATCAGCACATAGCCCTTTTCCTTCTTCGCCTTCTCGCGCTGGAGCAGGGCCATGTAGCCGCTGCGCGAATTGAAGGGCGACACCAGGAGGTATTTGAACTGGGGCGCGGTGACGGCGCGCATGGTCGCGGCCGTCTCGAGATAAGCGAAAATACTGGCCACCTCTTCGGTCAGTCGCTTGTCGCTGGTGAGCAGGATACTGTCCACATAGAGCTTGCCGGTGCTCTCGTTGAAGTTGCCGGTGGAAAGCCCGACATAGAGGGTGCTCCGGCGCTCGATGAGCAGGAGCTTGGAGTGCACCTTCAGCGGGGGCACGCCATAGACCACCTGGGCCCCCACTTCGGTGAGGGTCTCGGCGATGCGGATGTTCTGTTCTTCATCGAAGCGGGCCTGGAGCTCGATGGAGACGAAGATCTTCTTGCCGTTGCGCGCGGCGTTGTAAAGCGCGTTCACGATCTGCGAGTTCCGCGCCGAGCGGTACATTGTCATCTTGATGGATTTCACTTGGGGATCGATGGCCGCCTCGCGAAGCAGCCGGACCACGTGGTCGAAGGACTGGTAGGGATAGGTGATAAGCAGGTCACGCTCTTTGATCGTGTCCATCATGGGGCGCACATCGCCGTCCAGAATCGGATGGGGCAACGGCGGCAATTTGGGGAAGATCAGCTCCTCGTGGTTGGCGGGAAAGCGGATGAGGTCTTTCATGTTGTGGTAGCGTCCGCCGGGAATGAGCGTATCTTCTTCGTGGATGTCCAGTTCGTGCTTCAGCATCTTGAGGAAGCCCTGGGGCATGGCCTCGTCGAACACGAGGCGCGTGGGCCGCCCACCCTTGCGCTGCTTGAGCACCCGCTCCATCTTGCGGATGTAGCCATCGGTGAAGTCGTTGTCCATGTCGAGCTGGGCGTCGCGCGACACCTTAAACTCGAAGGCGCCGATGTCGTCGTACTCGAAGATATAGAACACTTCGTGAAGATTGAGGCGGATTACGTCGTCGATGTACATGATGTTGCCGTTGGGCAGTTCTACGAAACGGGGCAGCGCCGGGAGGATCTCCAGGATGGCGTAGCGCTTCTTCTTGCCGCGCATGACTACGGCCAGGTACAGCGCGCCGTCGGTCAACTGCGGAAAGGGCTGGGTCTTGTAGCAGATGAGGGGCACGAGCATGGGCAGCACGTTGGCCCGGAAATAGCCGTTGAGCCAGGTCTCCAGCCCGTTGCCGTTCTCGCGGATATCCTCGTCGGTCACCAGGCGGATGCCCTTCTCCGCCAGTTCGCGGGTGATCTCACGGTAGGCCGCGCGGGAGCGTTCGTCCAGTTCGCGGGCCTTTTCCTTAAGCTTTTCCAGGATCTCCTCGAAGCCCTTTTTTCCCATTTCGATGCGGCGGTGAATACTGGCCACGCGCACCTTGAAGAACTCGTCCATGTTCGACGAGAAGATCCCCAGAAAATGGAGGCGCTCGAGGAGCGGGTTGCGCTCGTCTTCCGCCTCCTGCAACACGCGTTCGTTGAAGGAAAGGGTCGAAATCTCGCGAATCTGATGGATGTTCTTCATGGGGCCTTGCGAAAAGGTTCGGGTAATGGGGTCGTGCAACTACCGGGCAAACGCGGCGGGCGTGGCCCGTAGTGCGCGACCTACGAAACTGCGCCAAGTATGACCTATAATACAAGCTCTCTATTGTGACAGTTTCTCGCGGCACGGGTCCATCTTTCGGGGGCGGACGCCGGACCCATCCCATTTAAGGCCCGCTATCCATGCCCGCTAACGATTCCCTAATAATTCTCGGCCCCACGGCATCGGGCAAAACCGCCCTCGGCGTGGCCCTGGCGCGCCTGCTGGAGGGCGAGATCATCTCCGCCGACTCCCGCCAGGTCTATCGCGGCCTGGACATCGGCACCGGCAAGGACCTCCACGAATTTGACCTGGGCGGGCCGCCGGTGACCCACCACCTCATCGATATCGTAGACCCGGGCTCGGAGTACAATGTGTTCCGGTTCCAGCGCGACTTCCACGCCGCCTTCGCGGACATTCGCGGTCGGGGGTACCTGCCCATCGTCGTTGGCGGCACCGGTATGTATCTGGATGCGGCCCTCTCGAAGACGATGATGATTCCCGTGCCCCACAATCCCGAATTGCGCGCCGCCATGGAGCCCATGTCCACCGAACTGCTCCAGGAGAAGCTGGTGGCGCTGAAACCTGACCTCCACAACACGACCGACCTCCTGGATCGGGACCGCATTCTTCGCGCCATCGAGATCGAGGTGTTCATTCAGGAGGCAACACCCGAACCCGCGCCGCCGATCCATCCGCTGGTTCTCGGTGTGGCCTGGGACCGGAAGAAGCTCCGACAGCGCATCGCCAGCCGCCTCAAGGCGCGGATGGAAGAGGGCCTGATCGAAGAGGTGGAGGATCTCATCGCCAGCGGCTGTTCCTGGGAACGGCTGGAGCTGCTCGGCTTGGAATACCGCAATGTTTCCTTGTTCCTCCGCGGCAGGATTAAGAATCGCAACGATCTCTACCAGAAGCTGAGCGGCGAGATCAGCCAGTTCGCCAAGCGGCAGGACACGTGGTTCCGACGCATGGAGCGTAACGGCACCGAAATCCACTGGATCGACGAAGGCCGCCTGGATCGTGCGCTGGCGGTGATCAGGGCACACCATTGAATTACGTGGAAGGCAGTGCGCCAGTACTTCTTGACCACGGAACTACCGATTTGCACGGAAACAAATCTGCGAAAATTTCCGGTCCGGCTCTCTTGGTTGCGACCCAAGGTTGCTCTAAGGATTCCGTGGTCAATTCAATTTCAGCCATATAGCGCGGAAGTTTGGAATGCCCTTCACATTTGCCCATCCCGCGGCGGTACTCTGGTGCGCGCGCTGGCTTCCGGCGGGTGTGCCCTTCTCCGCCTTTATTATTGGCAGCAAGAGTCCGGATTTCGAATATTTTCTGCGGCTGGCCAATCTGGCTATTCAGGGCATCGTCGGACTTTTTGTCGCCCTGCTCATTGCGGGTTACTCGTTTCGCGTGAAAATCCGGATTGCCCGCAACTAATACTTGCCACTTCCCGGCCCAGTTGGTATGCTTACATCCAACATGCGCCCTGCATGTCTGGGGAGAGCGGGTTTGCGGGTGCCGATGGGGAAAGCACCGCCGCGTCCTTTTACCAGGGTTGCACGTCCAGCGTGTATTCTTTACGCAGTGTTCAACACATCAAGTACCCGTTGTGTTCAGCCGGCGGGCCAGAGCTTCGGCTGCTGACCCGATAGAACGTCCCGGCCCGGGACGCCCGCCACGCGTGCCTGGACCGCAACGATAGTATTTCTCCTTAGAAAGGATTTTAATTTCATGGCGACAGTATCCAAATTTACCGTGGTGCCGCGGCTGCCCGAACGGCTCCAAGCCCTCTCCGATATTGCACACAACCTCTGGTGGTGCTGGAATCACGACGCGATCGACTTGTTCCACCGCCTCGACCGCGATTTATGGACCGAAGTAAACCAGAGTCCCTGCGCCATGCTGGGCCGCCTGAGCCAACTCCGCCTGGAAGATCTGGCGGAGGACGACAGCTTTCTGGCCCATATGGACCGGGTGGCGGCCAGCCTGAAAACGTATATGGCCTCCAACACGTGGAAGGAACGCAACCCCGAAGCGCCGGAAAACTTCCGCGTGGCCTACATGTCCGCGGAGTTCGGCCTCCACGAGTCTCTGCGCATCTATTCCGGCGGTCTGGGCATCTTGGCGGGTGATCACCTGAAGGCCGCGAGCGATCTGGGCCTGCCCCTCGTCGGTATCGGCCTGCTCTATCGGGGCGGCTATTTCAGTCAGTATCTCAGCTCCGACGGCTGGCAACAGGAAACCTACCCGCACAACGATTTCTACAATATCGCCATTACTCACGAGCGGGATGCTCAGGGCGCGGCCCTGACGATCCAGGTGCCCTATCCCGAGGGGATGGTTACCGCCTACGTGTGGCGCTGCCAGGTCGGACGCGTGCCGCTGTACCTGCTGGACTGCGATCACCCCGATAACTCCCCCGCCGCAAAGGCCATCACGGCCCAGCTTTACGGTGGCGATCGCGAAACCCGCGTGCGCCAGGAAATCATGCTGGGCATGGGCGGCGTCTACACCATGCACGCGCTGGGCATTCAGCCGACCACCTATCACATGAACGAAGGCCACGCGGCTTTCATGGCCCTGCAGCGGATCAAAGATCTGGTGAAAGACGAGGGTCTGAAATTTGAAGAAGCCATCGAAACCGTGAAGGCGAATAGTTTCTTCACGACCCACACCCCGGTGCCCGCGGGCAACGACATGTTCGAAGCGGCGCTGGTGGAGCGCTATTTCGGGAACTACTGCCGCGAGGTGGGTATTCCCTTTGAGCGCTTGCTCCAACTCGGCCGCCAGAACCCGAGCGACACCCACGAGCCCTTCTGCATGACCGTGCTGGCGCTCCGCCTTTCCGCCGGGGCCAACGGCGTGAGCAAGCTCCACGGCGAAGTGGCGCGCAATATGTGGAACCTGACGTGGAAGGGCATTCCGGAAGACGAAGTGCCCATCACATCGATCACCAACGGCATCCACACGCGCAGCGTGATCTCTCGCGATCTCTCCGACCTCTACGACCGCTATCTCGGCCCCGGCTGGGTAAACAGCCCGGATGATCACAGCATCTGGCAGCGTATCGACGATGTGCCGGATACCGAACTCTGGCGGACCCACGAACGCCGCCGCGAGCGCCTGGTGAACTTCGCCCGCCGCCGGCTGGTGAAGCAGCACGAGAACCGTGGCGCGACCGATGCGGAGTTGAAAATCTGCCGCGAGGTGCTTAACCCCGACGCGCTGACCATCGGTTTTGCGCGGCGCTTCGCCACCTACAAGCGGGCCACGCTGATCCTGCGCGATCCGGAGCGCCTTGAGCGCATCCTGGCGAACCCCGGCCGCCCGGTCCAGTTTATCATCGCCGGCAAGGCCCACCCGCAGGATGCGGCGGGC
>JBIJDL010000737.1:0-2573 GCA_044344195.1 Candidatus Hydrogenedentales bacterium | reverse complement strand
GACCCCGACCTCCAGCGCCACTTCATTTTCCTGGAGGACTACGACATCAACGTGGCGCGCTATATGGTGCAGGGTGTGGACTGCTGGCTCAACACGCCGCGCCGTCCCATGGAAGCCAGCGGAACGAGCGGCATGAAGGCCTCGGCCAACGGCGCGTTGAATATCAGTATTCCCGACGGCTGGTGGTGCGAGGCGGAACACCTCGGGCCGAACGGCTGGAGCATCGGCCGCGGAGAAAACTACGAGAGCCTGGAAGAGCAGGATCGCGTGGAAAGTGAAATGCTCTACGAACTACTGGAAAAGGAAGTGGTGCCCACGTTCTACGAGCGCGGCAGCGATGATCTGCCCCGGGAGTGGATCCGCCGCATGAAGTCGGCCATCCGAACCATCGGGCCCGTGTTCAACACCTACCGCATGGTCCAGGAGTATACCGACCGCTGCTACATCCCGTCGGGACAACGCCGCAATGCGCTTCGCGCCAACAAGCGGGCGGGTGCCTGCGCGCTGGCTGCGTGGAAGCAGCGGCTTAACACCCACTGGCCACAGGTTTCGATCGTCCACGTGGAATCGGGTCCCTCGGAGAATCTGCCTGTCGGCACGAATTTGTCCGTGGCGGCCGATCTTCAACTGGGCGAACTTACGAGCGCCGATGTGACGGTGGAGGTCTACTTCGGCCAGTTGAACGCCGAAGGGCAGATCGTGGACGGCGCCAGCAGCGAAATGGCTGCCGCACCGGGCGTCAAGAATGGACTTTCACGGTTTGAAGGCTCCATCAAATGCGACCGGACCGGTCAACTGGGCTTTACCGTGCGCGTGATCCCATTCCACGACGATCTGGCGCAGAAGCACGAGACCGCGTTGATCGCCTGGGCCTGAGGCTCTCTTTTGAGGAACATCACGGCGCCCCCCGACTCCGGTCCGGGGGCGCCTGTTATGTTCGAGTCAAGGGCATCGCAGAAGCGCACTCAGATGCCGTGGCGCAGGCGCTCCGCGTAGAAGCCGAGCCCCATGGCGTTGAGGCGGATATCTTCCTCCAGCCAGGCCAGGTCGGCGTCCACATCGGCCACACCGCAGCACTTCAGGTGGGCATCGAAGGCCGCGATCACCCGGGGCTGGCAAAAGGCCTGGAGGGCTTCGCCGCTGAGCGTGGTGGCGGCCGCTTCACGCCCGATTTCTTCCAGATCGTTGATGGATCGCAGAAGCTGCTCCGCGCGCGTCCGGAGGTCGGAGAAATAGCCGAAGTGGGTCTGATAGACCCATTCCGCGCCGCTGTCCAGTATACGCTGCACGCTGATGCGCGCCTCGGCCGGTTCAAACTCCGGGGGGGAGGAGGTACACACGGTGAAGGCCGGGCCCGGGCGCATGGAGCTCATGCGCGACAGGCCGAAGGCGTCCCCCGCAAAAAGCACATTCGCGCCTGAATCGTGAATGCAGAAGTGGTGGCTCGCGTGGCCCTTCGTGTGAATGAAGGTCAGGGTTCGGCTGCCCCAGGCCAGCGTCTCGCCATCTTCCATGATGCGAACGCGCGATTCAGCCACGGGCTCAATGACGCCATAGCGCTTGGCAAAGGTCTCGGCGCCATACACGGCGGTCGCACCCGCGACGATGCGCGAAGGATCGATCAGGTGGCGTGCCGCTCTGGGGTGGGCCAGCACGGTGGCGTTCGGGCAATGTTTGACCAGTTCCGCGGTACCCCCGGCGTGATCCAGATGGATGTGGGTAACGATGGCGTAGTCCACCTGGTCCGGGGTGTACCCGTGCTCCGCCAGCGCGGCCAATAGATGGGGAACCGCCAGGGTCGTGTTGTTGTCCACGAACGCCGCGCGGTCGCCTTCCAGGATGAGAAAGGCCGCTGCCCGCTCCGGGTGATCGTAGAGGCAATCAATGGTGATGATAGAGGCTGGTGCTGTGGGCATGGGGAAACTCCTGGTTGCTGCACTGTGTCGGGATTTTAGCAGTTGGCCGAGGACAGTTGACAGTTGACAGAGGCGGCGGCGATAGAGGGGTCTTATGGGGTTCGCTGTCAACTGTCAACTATCAACTATCAACTGAATTGCATGGTCTGTGGCGTCGGGGTACACTAGGCGGAATTCGTTGCCGTTGGCCTTTTCAGGGAGCACAACCACTATGCCGAGATTGTTTCATCCATGGGTTCGCGGGGCCGCTTGCGGTTTTGCGCTGGTCAGCCTGCTTGCGGGTTGCGAGACCTTGCAGGAAAAGACGGCGCTGGAGACTTACACCACCTATCAGGAGGAGGGCGGCAAGCCCGCCTTCGACGTGCGCTTTAACTACAGCGACGCGGTGGTGGTGGACAACGCCCATGTGGCGGAGCAGTACTATGAGGGCACGGCGAAGGTGGGCCGCGCCGAGGTGGCCTTTCAGGCGGGGCTGAAGGAGCAGGCGGGGGAGCTGGCCATGGAGATGGAGCAGTACATTGCCCATGTGGAGCAGCAACTGGGCCGCGAACTTCAGGTGCCCGTCCGGGCCTATTTGCTGCGTCGGGATCGGCTGCCGGGTGAAATCACCGGGGGCTTCCAGCGCACGAGCGATGTGTATCAATTTCCCATGTTTGT
>JBIJDL010000331.1:0-7255 GCA_044344195.1 Candidatus Hydrogenedentales bacterium | reverse complement strand
CGAGGCCACAGTTGCGCCGATGCCGACGCACTCGAAAGCGCGATCCGCGCCGCGACCGTGTGTGAGCGACAGCACCTGCTCCGCGAGCGTTTCGGAGCCCGCGTTGATGCCGTGATCCGCACCGAGGGTCTTCGCGAGGGCGAGCTTGCTGTCGTCCACGTCGATGGCGATGATCGTGCCACATCCCGCGAGGCGCAGGGCCTGAATGACGAGGAATCCGATCATGCCGGCGCCGTAAACGACAACAGAATCGTTGAGCGCCATCGGTGTGCGGTTGACCGCATGAAAGGCAATGGAGACGGGCTCGACCATCGCGGCCTTCTCGAAGGAGAGGTCGTCGGGCAGGCGATAGAGGATGTGTTGCGGCACCACGACGTAGTCCGCGAAGGCGCCATGCTGGCGGTAGTCCTCGCAGGAGACGCCAAGCACGCGGCGGTGATCGCAGAGGTTGATTTCGCCGCGCCGACAGAAGAAGCACGCGCCACAGGAGATGGTGGAATCGAAGGTGACGCGATCACCGACGGACCAGCCGCGTACGTTGCTTCCAACGGCAGCGATGGTGCCGGCCGCCTCATGGCCCATGATGATGGGCGGGCGGCGACGTCCCGTGCCACCGTCCATGCCGTGGACATCGCTGCCGCAGATGCCGCAGGCCGCCACGGCGATGAGGACATCGTCAGGGCCTGGCGCGGGATCGGGCGCGGTGGTGTAGGCGAATTTTTTGTAGTCTTCGAGGATCAGGACTTTCATGGGGTGCCTGTGGGCAAATACTCGCTCAGTTTAAACACACACACAAAGCTGAACAACACAAAAGCCGCCGCGAGGCCCACGGCGATCACGGGATTGGGCTTCACCAGATGGCGCAAGTCTTCGCGGAAGAATTTTGGCATGACTTTGAACAGCACCCAGCCCACCACAATTGCCTGGAGCGGCGTGAGGAGCAGGCCGTCGAGAATTGCGCCGGTCTGCACGAGGAGCACGGGCTGGTGTCCCTGGAAGAAAATGATGAGCATGTTGGAAAAGGCGATGAGCAGGAGGAAGGCGCGGAACTGGTACTTCCATTCCCAGCGTTGTGACGCAGGAAAGAGGAGGCGCGTGCAGTCGGCGAGAAGGCGCGGCCAGCCCGCGAACTGGCCCATCATCGTGCTGAGCATGGCCGCGAGCCCGGCGATCACAAACAAGTTGGCCCCGAGCTTTCCCCACTGCTCGCCGAAGATGTGGGAGAGTTCGAAGGCCACGGCGGCCCCGTCGGGCGCGAGTTGTTTCGGCCCGAGGACCCCCGCGCCCGCGATCATGAAGGCCATGGTCACGAGAATGCCGAGGAGGACGGCGGTGGAGGCGTCCACGGTGACGGCGCGCCGCCAGCCGCGGATATCGCGGATGTCATCTTCCGCCAGCGCGGCGAGTTGCGCTTCGTCCAGCGGTTTGCCGTAGCCGCGGCCATTGGTCATGCCGTAGCCCGCACCGATCACCCAGTAGGTGTACCACACCTGGCTGGCGAAGCCGCCGGCGGCCCAGCCGAGGAGGGGCATGATCTCGCGCCAGGGCGAGGTGGAGGCGCCGGGCTTAAGGGCCCAGGCGGGGGTCTCGGGCATGGTGAAGCCAAAGACGCCATGGAGGATCGCGCCGAGGCCGGGCCAGGTTGTAAAGGCGACGGCCACGGTGCCGGCGATGATTGCGAGGACGAGGATGGACATGATCTGCTTCAGCGGGCCGAAGACGCCGCTCCAAACCACCGAGATAACCAGCAGCACGGAGAGGGCCGCGAAGATGGTCGGGTTGACGCCGGGGATGAAGTAGCCAGCGAAGGCCCCGGCCGCGCTCGCCACGGCGGCGGTGGAGATCATGCCGGAACACACTTGGCCGACGAATACCGGCCATAGGACCCAGTTGCGCGGGCCGGGGGCCCGACCGAGCATGTCGATCATGCCTTCGCCGGTGGTGACGGTGTAGTGGGCACCCGCGAGGCCGATCCAGAATTTCGTAAAGATCGCCATAACCGGTACCCAGAGGATGGCGACCCCGAAAATCGCGCCGGACCGCGTCGACAGGATCACCTCGCCGGAGCCGATGTATTCCCCGCACCAGACGAGGCCGGGGCCGATGGCCAGCAGCAGCATCCAGCCGCGCGGCGGGGCCGCGATGGCCCGCACGTTTTCTTGAGGATTCGTCATGGTGATGCGCTCTCTCCCAGCCCGGCCAGACTCACGCGCGGCGTGCCCGCGCAAAACTCGCTAAGCTTAGCGAAACCGCGCCCGGGTATCAATCTTCACTCCGCACACTGCCGATTGCAACGACCCCGCACTTCCGCCCATAATAACGAAGAACCCAGCAGCAACCACGGGGCCAGCCCCGTCGAAAGGGAACCGTATGAAACACATTACCACCCTGACACAAGCGCCCAAGCCTGCCGAATCCATCTTCCGCGCCATGCTCGAGACCAAGCGCGAGCTGATGGAAGAGAACTTCTTGTTGAAACAACTTTTCTAATCGGTGCTTACCAAGGGGATCCTTCATGAGCGAGAAAAGCGAACGCGATATTGAGAAGGTCTATTCGATCGAGGACTACGTGGCCAAATTGCGCAGGCTGGCCGACGCCCTCGAAGCGGGCGAAAAATTTGAAATCCAGATCGCCGGTGAGCGTATCTATGTGCCCGTGCGCGCGGAGTTCAGCATCGAGCACGAGCGCGGCGAGGAGGAGGAAGAGATCGAGTTCCAAATTCGCTGGAAGCGGGAAGACTGATCGCCAGCCTCGATTTCGCCGTGGTGTCTGGCCTTATTCTTCCGTCTCCAGGCCCAGCCGCCGCGTGAGGAATTCGTCCATCGCCCGGCACACGCCCTCCACGCTTGCCTCGATCTCTGCGGGGGTGAGGCCGTGACCGGCAAGGCGTTCGATGCCTTCGCGGTGCTCGTCGTGCATTTCTCCAAGTGTCCTGCAGGAGCTGTGGCGCGCCAGGACGCGCAGGCTGCGGAGGCTGCCCTCGGACAGGCCGTTGCCCGTGGTCAGCGAGGTGTTATCGTCGAAGTGCGTGCAGTAGTCGTGCCACACCATGCCAAAGGGCAGAAGGTAACTGGTGCTGTAGGTGCGCTCCCTGTCGTTGGCGTAGCAACGCAGGATGCCGCCGCCTACTTTCTCGCACACCACCGCGCCGAGGCACGCATAGCCCAGCTCCGCCATCTCCCTATCCGTTTCGCGGAACGTTTTTGCCTTGGCGCGCATCATCTTGTCCATCGACTTGGCTTTGTAGTCGGCTTCGAGAAAACGGCTTGACTCACCCTCGTAAATCACCTTCTCCGTAGCGGGCAGAGCGTTCTCCCGGGCCATATCCTCCTCGAACTTTCGCCAGTCCTTGAACTGGGTGGCCACGTGGCGTTCGATCTTTGAGAAGTCCCAGCGATCTTTGAGGCGGTGACGGAAGAAGAGCCCGCCGAGCACTTCGGCCTCGCGCCGATCACCAGGATAAAGCTGCAATCCTTCGCGGCGGGGCAGATCGTTGCAGAGCACCATGTGATGGGCCGCACCGTGGAGAACGGCATCGGCTTCGGATTCGTCCCGTGCGGCCAGGGGGCCTCGCGATTCAGCCGCGCGAAAAAGCTCAAGCATCCAGCGCACATCCTCGGCCGACATGGGGACGGAGGCCGATTCGAGCAGCCACGCCCCACCCTCCATGCGGCCTGTCAGGCGCGTCTTGGAGCAAGATCCTTTCGCCAGCAGCTCCAGCCGCGCGCCCTCGGGCAGGGAGGTGACCAGTTCCCCCAGCCGCTGGCGCGCCTTGGGCAGGATGGGTACATCCATGCCCTGCAGGGAGAGGTTTACGCCGAAGCCCTTCTTGACGGGTGCGCAAATCGCGTAGCTGGGCGTTTTACCCGTGGGCCAGTCCACCGGACTATCAAAGCGGATAGTGGCGGCGCACTCGGAGTAGGTGTCCTGGAAGCTGGTCACGCGCGCCATCAGGAACACCTCGCTCAGGGGAATGGGCGCCGGGCCGCCCTCAACCTCGTTCAGCGGGAGCTTTCCCGCAGCCCTGATGATACGCAGCGCGGGGTCCTCCAGCGGCTGCGGCGTTTCCACGCGCTCGAGTTCTTCCAGTGCTTCGGCGAACTTCAGGCCCAGTCCGAGGTGATGCAGGAACCGCCAAAGATTCCCAATATCGCTTTCGCGCTCGGCGCTGCTCACATTTTCACCCGTCAGGATGCGAAGGACTTCCTCGCGATCATGGGGGATGGAGAAACGTGTAAGCGCATCGGCAATGTACGCGCCGTGGAGCGCGAGGAACCGCGGGTATAACTCACCATCCGGAACGCTGGCCAGCTCCTCAATCATGTCGGCGGGAAGCGGAATGGCGCTGTCACTGTAGCACTCGGCTATATACTCCAGGGGCGAAGGCTCGTGATATTCTTCCCCGCCATCTTGCACGTCATCGTCGTTTTCGTCGGAATAGGCTTCAAAAAAATCATCCTCGAACTCGAGGGGCGGGAGGCGCTTCGCAGGCATGGCCGGAAAGCCCGGTAACTCCACGGATACAATGCCGAGATCCGCCTCAGCTCCGTCCTCGTCGAGATCACCCCATTCAGACTCGATTTCGGAATCGGACGACCCGGAGCCAATCCACTGGAATTCGTGGACTGTGTCAAAGGGCGCGATACCTTTCGCGCGGACGTGCAGCCGCCAGCGGCAGCCGTCCTCCGTGGTGGTTAGAAAGCCGGGCCCATCCAAAGCCCCGAGGGCCTTTACGAGGTCATCCGCGCCGGTAGTCCATACGGAAGCCATGGCCCAGCACCACCCGTTGGCCTCCTCGACTTCCGAAATGTTCAGCCCGGCCAGCGCTGCGGCAAAGGCTTCGGGTGTGCAATTGAGAGCGGCGATAACGTGTCTGCGGATGGCCATGGCGAAACCCTTTGTCTTGAGAGGAAGGGGCGGTCAGGAACTCTATACTGCGCGACCATCCTACGCAGGCCCGGAGGGGCAGTTCAATAGGCGCGGGGGCAACGCCTCAAATTCTCTCCCCCGTACGTTTCGCTCAAGGGGACTGCGGGAGGTAATGTTTCTTCATTTGCCTATAAGCGAGAAGGGGCAGGCGATGGTTTCCCATGCCTGCCCCGCTCAAATCGTGCCGGACCGTTTCAGTCTACAACCCCAGCCAGCTTGCGATGATGTTGCGCTGCACCTCATTGGTGCCAGAGTAGAGGGTTCCGCCGATGGAGTCGCGGAGGGTGCGCTCCACCTCGTGCTCGGTGAGGAAGCCGTGGCCACCGAAAATCTGGACGGTGTCCAGCGCGGTCTTCTGGAGGCACTCGCTCACGTAGACCTTCACCATGGAGGCGTTCATAGCGTTGTCGCGGGCCTTGCCCACGCGCATGGCGGCCTGGTAGACCAGCAGGCGTGCGGATTCAAGCCGGATTTTCATGTCTGCAATCTTGTGGGCGATGGCCTGGTGCTTGCCGATGAGCTTGCCCTGGGCGGTGCGGGTGCGGGCGTATTCGATGGACTTTTCCATCAGGTGCTGCATGGTGCCCAGGTGGCAGGCGGCGATGCAGACGCGCTCCCACTCCATGGACTCGCTGAAGACCACGGGACCGCCGCCGGCAGTGCCGAGGATGTTCTCCGGACCCACATAGACGTTGTCGAAGACCAGCTCGCCGAGCATGGCCGTGCGCAGGCCCATCTTTTCGAATTTCTGGCTGGGCGTGAAGCCGGGCGTGCCCTTTTCCACAACAAAGCCGGTGATGCCGCCGTGGGCGCCCTTGGTCTCGTCCGTCACGGCATAGACCACGGCCACATCGGCTACAGGGCCGTTGGAGCTGAAGATCTTCACGCCGGTGATCCGGTAGCCATCGCCATCCTTCACGGCGCGGGTGGCCATGTTGAAGGCGTCGGAGCCGGAGGTCACTTCGGTCATGCCGTTCACGGCGATGAGGCTGCCGTCGCAGAGACCGGGCAGGATCTTCTCCTTCATCTCCGGGGTGGCGTGGCGCGAGATGGGGATGACGCAGGCGAGAAGGTGGGCGCAGACGGCGAAGACCAGACCGCCATCGCGGCAGCCATAGCCGAAGGCTTCCAGCGCCACAGCCACACTGAGGGGGTCGAGCTCGCTGCCGCCATAGTCACCGGACACGGGCAAGCCCTGAAGGCCCATCTCGCCGCACTTCAGCCAGAGGTCGTGGGGGAAGATCTGTTCCCGGTCGCGCTCGATGATGTTTTCGTTCAATTCATTCTGGGCGAAGCGGATGATCTGCTCCCGGAGCAGCTTCTGGTCTTCGTTCAGTGAAAAATCCATGGGGGTTTCCTTTGTAATGTTTCAGGGTGTCCAGGCTTGGCCTTGGGCACGTTTGGCCGGAGCGGCAAACCGCTAATGAGCAAACTCGTTACCACGGTCCCCCGTGGTAATGCCTACCGTGCCGCTCCTGCGGCACATCCACTTACGAAGTGACTATGGCAATATGAAGTGACTTTCGCAACGCTGTTCACGCTGGAGCTTAAACCTATGCATTACCAAGGAGGACCATGGTAACGAGCGCGTTTTAAATTTCTTGCCTGCGATAACGCGCTTACTCCATCGTCAGCAGCTTCTGGTAGTCCACCTTGGCCGTCGAGGTCTTCGGAAGACTCTCCACGGCGATGAACTTGTCGGGGATCATGTACAGCGGCACCTTCTTCGAGCAGAACTGCTTCATGGCGATGAGGGAGGGCGGCTTGTCGCCGGTCCAGTTGAGGTAGGCGCGGATCAGCACGCCATTCTCCGGATCGGGCGTGGCCACCACGGCCGCTTCCGTCACCCATTCATGGCTGTAGAGCGCCGCCTCGATCTCGCCCAGCTCCACGCGGTAGCCGCGGCGCTTCACCATACGATCACGGCGTCCGATGTACTCGTAGTCGCCGTTCCCGTCGATCTTGACCACATCGCCGGTCTTGTACCACTTGCCGCCTTCGGCGTCGATATAGAAGGCTTCGGCGTTGCGCTGGGGCAGGTTCCAGTAGCCCACCATGACGGAGCCGCCCTTGACGTAGAGCTCGCCCTCGTCGCCCCGGGGTACTTCCCGGTCCAGCGCGTCCACCACGATGCCCACGTCGCCGGAGCAATCCACGCCAATGGGGAAAGGCTCCGTGCGGTCCTCGGGGATACCGCCCCGCACTTCGTAGTAGGTGCAAACGTTGGTCTCGGTGGGACCGTAGAGGTTGAAGTAGCGCGGTTGGGGCCACATGGTCATGACCGCTCGCAGATGCTTCACGGGGAAGACCTCGCCTGCAAAGAAA
>JBIJDL010000256.1:0-8794 GCA_044344195.1 Candidatus Hydrogenedentales bacterium | reverse complement strand
AGGGAAAAACGCTGGCCCGGGCCATCCAGTCGGCCATGACCACGGCCGGGATGGGGCGCAACGACATCGGTTGCATCCAGGCCCACGGCGTGTCTCTGGAAATGTATGACCGGTGCGAGACCAACGCCTACAAACGGGTATTCGGCGAACAGGCCTACCGGATCCCGGTCAGCGCGGTAAAATCGATGATCGGCCAGTCCTACTCCACGGGCGGGCTGATGGGGGTGGGCGCGGCCCTGATGACTCTGGAGCGCGGCATCCTTTCGCCGACGGTAAATCTGGAAGACCCGGACCCCGCCTGCGATCTCGATTTCGTTCCGTTGAAGTCGCGCCTGAATGATATCGACTCGGCCCTGGTGGTCTCTATCAGCTTCGGAGGAACCCACTGCGCCACCATACTGCGTAAGGTTGCTTGAGCGTGGCCGATACCTCCACGATAGTGACTTCCTGGCTGCTGATTACGGCCGCCGTCTCGAGCTGCCTGCTCGGGCTACTGGTCCTGGTTCGAAATCCAGAGCGGAACACCCATCGCTTTTTTGCCCTGCTCACCCTGAATCTGGCCCTGTGGTCGGCGGGGGTGTTCTGTATCGTTCACTCCCATACGGAGGAAACGGCACGCAACTGGATCATGGTCACCTTTGCTGTGGCCAGTTTCCTCCCCGCCACCTTCTACCATTTCATAGGCTATTTCCCCGATCAGAAGTTCAAGGGGATGTCGTGGTATCTATACCTGCTCTATGCCGCGGCCATCACCCTCACGGCGCTGGTGAATACCCGCTGGTATATTGTCACCCTGACCCCCTTCGACGACGCGCCGCCGCAGGCGACCTATGGCCGGGTCTTCGACGCCTACTCGATCATGATCGTGACGACGATGGCCCTGATGTTCGTGAACCTGTTTCGAAAACTCCGGCACAGCCAGGGCATACAGCGGCGCCAGGTCGAACATGTTATCGCCTCCATCTTCGCCGGCGTGGGCCTGGCTTCCGCCACAAACGTGATCGCGCTGGCCCTGTTCGGCGTGGACAGCATGCAGCAGTACGGGCCCTGCTTCATGGTACTGATGATGGCGGGCCTCGCCTACTCGATGGTCCGCTACCACCTGCTGGACATCTGGTTCATTCTCTCCCGGACGACGGTATACGCCTTTGTTACGGTTTTCGTCTTTATCCTCTACTTCTCCGTAGTCACGCTGGTCCACGCCGTTTTCAGCCAGGCGGGCCGGACCTACGACATTCTGAGCATCGCCCTGACTTCCATGGTGGTGGCGGTGGTTATCCAGCCCCTCCGCGAGCGCGCCCAGCTCCTCCTGGACCGGGTGATCCGACATCGCCGCTATGACACGGAGGCGCTCAGCCAGCGTATCACCCGCCTCGCCAATCAATATGTGCAACTTGAGCACATCATGGAGCGCGTCTCCGCAGACCTGCGCCAGACGCTGGGGGTCACCGGCCTCAGCGTCCTGCTCGTGGAGAAGGGCAAAGACCCGCTGGTCTACACGGCCTATTCGACCCGGGATGCCAATTCCGTACCGGATACCTCGGTGGAGTTCGTGCTGGAATTCGTCGCCAACAACTTGGAGCCGCTGATCCTGGAAGAACTGGAACATCGGTCCCCGATTCCCCAGACCGCACGCCTGGCCCGGAGTCTTCGGGCGCTTGGGGCGCAGGTCGTGATTCCGCTGGTTACGCAATCGGGCGTGCTCGGCCTGATCGTTCTGGAAGAAAAAGAGACCCACGATGTCTACACCTATGACGATTGGCGGGTCTTTTCGACGATTGCGGGCCCGCTGGCGACAGCGATAGAAAACTCCCGCCTGTACGGCCAGCTCGAAGAGTTGAACGTCCATCTGGAACTCATTCTCCGCAACATGCGCGGTACCGTAATCGCCGTGGACACAAATGGCGTGATCAAGACGATTAATCAGGAGGGCCGCTCGGTGCTGGGCCCCGTCAGCCCCGGAATGTCCCTGGGGGTGCTGGATACCAAGGTGGCCCATCTGCTCCAGATGACGCTGGACAACAAGCGCGGCATTGTGGACGTGGAGACCAGTATTATCAATGGTGTTGGCGAGGAGATGCCGGTGGCGATGTCCACCTCGTGCCTGGACATGCCGGGCCAGGGCATGAAGGGGGCGATGGTGCTGATCCACAACATGACCCAGATCAAGCGGCTGGAATCCAACGTGCAGCGGGCGGACCGGCTCAATTCCATCGGCACGATGGCGGCGGGCATGGCGCACGAAATCAAGAACCCGCTTCAGTCCATCAAGACTTTCACCCAGTTGCTGCTGGACCGTTACGACGATGCGGACTTTCGAAATACGTTCGCGGAAGTTGTTCCACCCGAGGTCGACCGCATCGACAGCATCGTCACGCGACTGCTCCACTTCGCGCGGCCACAGCCGGTGTCGTTCCGCCTTCACGACATACGCCAGATATTGACCAATGTTTTCGCGCTGGTGGAAAACCAGATGCGGAAGTCCGGTGTGGCCCTGCACCTGGACATGCCGGAGAACGGCGTTGGCGTAATGGCCGACAACCAGCAACTACACCAGGTTTTTCTTAATCTGGTATTAAACGCGATCGAGTCCATGACGGATTCACCGGACCCGATGATCGAAGTCAAGGTGAGCACCGGCCACGGACGCCTGCAGCAGAAGGGATCCGTGCTGCGCCACGACGTCCCCTGCGTCCGCACCGTAATCCGCGACCGGGGCTGCGGCATCACGCGCGAGCACCTGAAGCAGTTGTTCACGCCCTTTTTCACGACGAAGGCCGATGGTAGCGGGCTGGGGCTGTCGGTGGTGCATGGGATTATCACGGAGCATCAGGGGGTCATTGACGTAAGCAGCACCCCCGGTGCCGGTTCGTCATTTACTGTAACTTTCCCGCTGGCGGGGAGCACCGAATCCATCGAAAGGGTCGGGCTATGAACGTGTTGCTGGTCATTGCCGAAGACAGGAGCGTGTGGGAGGCGCTGCGTGCCTCCCTGCCGGAAGGTGACTTGATCCTGCATGAGCCAAGCGTGGCCACGGCGCGGCGCCGGATCGCTTCGGTGAATGTGGACGCTATCTTTCTGGATGACACATCGCTCAGCGGAGAGAATCTCGTCGAAGCGGTAAAGGACATGGCGCCGGGCGTTCCCCTGGCCGTGCTCTCCAATCGGGAGGACCTGTTGACTCAGGCGGCACTGACCCGGTCGGGCGCCAACGCGGTGCTCACCAAACCATTCTCCTGCGATTCGCTACAGGAGGCCCTGGCCTCGCTGGTTCACACAACCGTCGTTGCGAGCGTCGTTCAGCCCCACCTCGAGATTCCTAGCCACCAGCCAATCTTCCTCGGCCAGCACCAGATGGCTCTTCGCTGGATCAGCCGCCTTACCGGCTGCAAGAACGATATGGATCGTCTGGCTCGGCGCCTCATGGAGGCCACAGTCGACATTTTTGACGCGACCCGCTGCTGCCTCCTGCTGGAAAAGGGTGGGCGTGTCTCCGTCGGCGCGTCGCACGGGCTCAATGATCACATCACCGGCCAGCTCCGCCTTTCCTTCAGCGCGGGCCTGATGCACTGGTTTGACAGCCATGCGTGCCTCTTCGATGTTCACGCCATCCGCTCCTCACCCCAGGCACTGAAGGAGCTTCAGGTGCTCAACGGCATTTTGGCCGCGCCACTCATGCGGGACGGCCAGGTCTTCGGCGCGCTGGTCCTCGGGGAAAAGGCGTCGGGCCTCTCCTATGTGCAGGAAGAGCGCGAACTCCTTTCGCTCTTTGTGCGCTCCGTGGAAATCCTCTTCGAGGACATGTCCCCCTACCGGCGCATCGAGCATGAGACGCCGTCGGTGATGGCGGGCGATCTTCCCGTCGGGCTGGTCTCCGTTTCGGCGGATCGCAAGATCATGGCGCTAAACAAGCGAGCCGAAATCCTGCTGCAGATCTCGGCAGCGAAGGTACTGGGTTCGAGCGTTCAGAAGTTGGGCTCCGCCTTCGCCGATGTAATCCTTCGCAGCATGGCGCGCAAGGAATCGCGCTTCAACGAGATCATTCGCGATCCGGTTTCCAAAGGCCAGCTTTCCTTGAATGTGGCCCCCGACCCCCACGGCGGCGCAACGATCGTGTTTCAGGCCTATGCCGAGGATCGGGTTTCCCAGGAAGAGATCGCCTACAGCCCCTTCTGGGAGTACCTGTCCACCCGGGTCGCTCAGGAAATTAAGAATCCCATGGTGGCCATCAATACCTTCGCCCAGCTCCTGCCGCGCAAGTATGAATCCGAGGACTTTCGGGACGCCTTCAGCCGGGTGGTCCAGCAGGAAGTGGAGCGCATCAATCGTGTGGTGGAAACGCTCTTCGAGTTCGCGCGAAACCCCAACCTGCGCCTCCAGCAATGCGACATCAATGAGACCGTCCGGTCGGTATTGAGCTCTTTCGAGACCGAGCTGGCGAACCGTTCCATCAAACTGGCGCAGAATTACGACCCTGATCTGGATGAGACAGACATGGACCCGGTTTTCTTTTCCCAGGCCCTCCACAACGTGGTGCAGAACTCCATCGAGGCGGTGCCTCCAGGTGGTACAATACAGGTCAGCACGGCGCGCAAGGACAAATCGATCGAGATACGCATCTCGGATTCCGGACCCGGCGTGCCCAAGGAAGAGACCGATCGCATCTTTCTGCCCTTCTACAGTACGAAGGAACACGGGATGGGCCTCGGGCTGACTATCGCCAATCGCATTCTCCACCAGCATCAGGGCGCCATTCGGTGGGTCACTGATGAAAAGGACGGCAATTATTTTGCCCTTCAGATACCGACAACGGAGCTGAGCCATGCAGACCATTCTGGCGATTGATGATGAACTGAGCATCCGGGAATCCTACCGGATTATCCTCAGCGACGCATACCGGGTCTATCTGGCCCAGGACGGCGCCACCGGCCTCCAGATCCTCACGGAAAAGCATGTGGACCTGATCTTGCTGGATCTTACGATGCCAGGGATGACGGGGATGGACTTCCTCGAACAACTCGATCTCCGAGGCGAAATGGTCCCTGTCCTTATTGTGACGGGTTCGAACACGGTCGACATAGCGGTCAAGGCTATGAAGAAGGGCGCGCGCGAATTTGTCATCAAGCCCTTTGACGTGGACGACCTGATGACCCTGGTGGAGCGGACGCTGGAAGAGCTTCGTGAAAAACGCGAACTTTCCACGTTGCGCGAACAGGGTTCGGCCGGCTTCGAACACATCATCGGGGATGCCCCCACCCTTCTCGAAGCGCTGGCCAAGGCGCGCCAGGCGATGGAAGTGGACTCCACGGTGCTGATCACGGGTGAAACGGGCACGGGCAAGGATGTACTCGCCCGGGCAATTCACTTCGGGGGCAAGCGCAAAGCGGACCCCTTTGTTCCACTTTCGTGCTGCGCCATTCCCGCAAACCTGGTGGAGAGCGAGCTTTTCGGTCTCACGAAGGGTGCCTTCACCGGCGCCACGGAAAGCCGGGTGGGCAAGATGCAGGTGGCGGATCGCGGGACACTTTTCCTGGACGAGATCGGCGAGATGCCCATCGAGGCTCAATCAAAATTGCTTCGTGTCCTCCAGGAGGGCACCTTCTATCCCGTGGGGGGCAACCGGGAGATCGAGGTGGACGTGCGCTTCATCTGCGCTACCAATCGCCCCTTCGACAAAGCCATTGAAGAGGGCCTCTTCCGCCAGGATCTCTATTACCGCATCAACGTGCTGCCCATCACCATGCCGCCGCTGCGCAAACGCCGCGAAGACATCCCCAAGCTCATCGCCCACTTTGTGGCCAAGCACGGTCCCCGGGTTAATTCCCGCGTACAGGATTTTGAAGCCCGGGCCATGTCGCGCCTCATGGCCTGCCAGTGGCCGGGCAACATCCGCGAACTTGAAAATACCGTAGAACGCATTCTTGTGTGTCACAGCGGCGAGCGGATCATCCGCGCGGAATACTTGAATGGGATCGTGGCCGGCGAAGGCGGCGTGGAAGTAAATGGACTGGAGGATTTCGCCGGGCTCCCGCTTCAGGAGGCCACCCAGCGCCTGGAACGCCACCTGATCAAGAAAGCGCTGGAACAATGCAATTTCGTTCAATCACAGGCGGCGGACGCGCTGGGCACCACGCGCAGAATCCTGAAATACAAGATGGACCAGTTGGGTATCAGCGACCAGGAAGACAAGCAGTCGCTGGCGAGTTGAGTCGTGTCAATCTCGCCCGAGGCGCGGATTCTTCGTGCCACACGATCTCGCCGAAAGGCGAGTTCGAGTGCGATGAGGGAAGGGGCCTGCTGGCGTTAAGGTACCATAGAGCGGTCCTTTTGTACCCAGTCGGGTCCGCAAGATACAAAAGGGCAGGGCAAGTCTCATCATCGTAAGCCGGAGCGAACGACGCTCAACGCACTCGAACTCGCCTTTCGGCGAGATCGCGTGGCACGATTTTCCAATGACGAGGCCGTGAACAAGTACTGCACGAGCCAAACCAGATTTGTTATCATTCCAGACAGTCCATCGAAGCCGTACACCCATTCGTCCGGCTTCTCTACGCTCTCTTGTCCCAAATCGTCGCGTTCTCAGAACGCCACCCGCTACAACAAGGAATATCACTTCATGAGCATTACCGTCGTTGGCTCCGTTGGCCTGGATACCGTGGAAACGCCTTCGGGCCGCAACGAGGAAGGTCTGGGCGGCGCGGCGGTCTACTTTTCCCTCGCCGCAGCCAACTTTGTCCCCGTGAATCTGGTCGGGATTGTGGGCGAGGATTTTCCGGCCGAGCACGTGGCCCTGTTGGAGTCGAAGCAGATCAATCTGGACGGACTCGAGCGGGCGGCGGGCAAGACCTTTCGCTGGTCGGGCAAGTACCACGATGATGTGAACGAGCGGGACACCCTGGACACGCAGTTGAACGTTTTCGAGACCTTTCATCCAAAACTTCCCGATTCCACGCGCAATGCGCCCTACCTTTTCCTGGGCAATATCCACCCTTCACTTCAGCTTGAGGTTCTGGACCAGGCCCAGCCGAAGTTTATCGCCCTGGACACGATGAACCTGTGGCTCACGATTACCCTGAGCGAGGTGAAGCAGGTGCTGGCGCGCGTAAACTGCCTCATCATCAACGATGGCGAGGCGAAGCAGCTCACCGGCGAAATGAACCTGCGCGATGCCGCCCGAGAGATCCAGGCGATGGGCCCGTCCATCGTGGTGATCAAGAAGGGCGAACACGGCTGCATGCTCTTCGGTGCGAACGGCGAAATTTTTTCTATCCCCGCGCTTCCGCTGGAAGTCGTCATGGATCCTACGGGCGCGGGCGACAGCTTCGCGGGCGGCTTCATGGGCCATATCGCCCGGATCGATGCGACCGACTTCGAGACGTTGAAGCAGGCGGTGGTCTTTGGCAGCGCGCTGGCTTCGTGCACCTGCGAGGCCTTTGGCCCCGATGCGTTGGCTGCGGCGAACGGAGCGAAGATTAAAGAACGTTATGCCGCCTTCAAACAATTGACGTGTTTCTAATCCACCGCGATGCGGTTTAACCACAGGAGTACCTGCATCATGAATACCATCCCCACCCGGCGCGAGTTCCTCAAGACGGCGTCCCTCAGCGCGGCCGCCGTGTCCATGAGCGCGGCGAGCTATGCCCGCGTGAAGGGTGCCAATGACCGGATTAACATTGGCCAGATCGGCTGCGGACGCCGCGGCGTGGGCGCGCACATGGATGGCGTGCACAACCACGACAAAGACTTAAACGTCCAGTATGTGGCGGTCTGCGATCCCTGGAAGGTCTCGCGCGAAAACGCCGCCGCGCGGATCAAGGAATGGTACGGCCTCGACGCGATGCACTTTGTGCACTACGAAGAACTGCTCGCGAAGGACGACATCGATGCGGTAATGATCGCCTCGTGCGACCACCAGCACACGACTCACCTGGAGGCTGCGGCGAAGGCGGGCAAGGACACCTATTGCGAGAAGCCCCTCGCGATGGACCTCAAATCACTGAATGCCGCAGTGGAGGCTGTGGAGAAGAGCGGGATCGTCTGCCAGATCGGCACCCAGCTCCGCAGCTACCCCAGCTTCGGCGGCGCGAAAGCGGTCATCGATTCCGGTGCGCTGGGAACGATTCACCGTATCGAGCAGGTGCGCAATGCAAACGAGCCGTACTGGTACGGCTACCTGCAGGACGTGAAGAAAGAGGACGTGGAGTGGGACATCTTCCTGATGGATGCGCCAAAACGCGAATTCAGCGCCGTGGCCTATTCCGGCTGGATGGGCTACATGGACTTCTGCCACGGTCCGGTGCCCCAGTTGGGCGTGCACTTCCTCGATCTGGTGCACTACATGACCGGGGCGCACTGCCCTAGCAGCGCCACCTGTCACGGCGGCACCTTCGTCTGGAAGGACGACCACAAGTTCGACACGCCCGACCAAGTGAGCGCCCAGTACACCTACCCCGAAGGCTTCATGGTCTCTTATACCTCCGACTTCGCCAACGGCGAGGGCAATGTGTTCAAGGTCTACGGCACCAAGGGCACGCTGGACCTGACCGATTGGAACAACCCGAAGATTACGGCAAAGGGCGCGCGCAAAGGCGAGACACCCCTCGATGCGGGTGATGGCAACATTGCCCCGGTGGAGCGCCCCAACCACATGCTGAACTGGCTCCAATGCCTGCGCTCGCGGGAGACGCCCTTCGCGCCGATCCAGTCGGGTTATGACCACTCCGTGGCGTCTATCATGGCAACCCAGGCCCTGGCCACGGGCAATCGCCAGGTGTACGACGCGGAAAAGAAGACG
>JBIJDL010000018.1:0-28146 GCA_044344195.1 Candidatus Hydrogenedentales bacterium | reverse complement strand
ACCCAGAAAAGCTCCCTGGAAAAGCACTTCAAGGGCGCTGTGCCTGCAAATCTAAAAATTCTCTCGGAACCTATCACGGTCAAGTGAGAGGCTCCTCAACCGTCGCGCGGGAAGTGCAGGGGGAGGGCATTCCATGAACGAAGAGATTGCCGCCCTGATTGAATTGCACCAGGGACTTGATCGACAAGGCCCCGGTGATCGCGAGTTTTCCCGTGAGATTCTGGCGGCCCTTCCCACCCTCCCCGAAGCTCCCCGAATCGCCGACCTCGGCTGCGGGGCTGGCGCAGGTTCGCTCGTGCTCGCGGAATGGTTCGATGTCCCGGTCAAGGCCGTTGACCTCTGTCGCGTGTTTCTCGACCAGCTTGAAGCCCGGGCAGCGGAGCAGGGCTTGTCCCAACTGATCCAGGTCCTGGAGGCAGATATGGGTGCCCTGGACTGGCCTTCCCAGTCCCTCGACCTGATCTGGTCGGAAGGCGCGGCGTATAACCTTACCTTTCCCGGCGCCCTGAAGACCTGGCACCCCTTGCTGGTTCCCGGTGGCCTCGCCGTCGTCTCCGAGTTGTCCTGGTTTTGTGAACGCCCCCCCGAAGAGGCCCGTATCTTCTGGAATGCCGCCTATCCCACCCTGGCCAACGAGCAGGAGAATTGCATCCATGCCGCTGATGCGGGCTTCGAGGTTCTGGCAACCCGACGCCTGCCGGAGGAAGCATGGTGGGAGTTCTATTATGGACCACTTCTGGCGCGAATAGAAATTCTGCGCCCATCGGCCAGCCCGCTGATGGAGCAGGTCATCCGGGACACTGAAGTCGAAATCGACCTCTTTCACCGCTACGGTACGGAGTACGGCTACACCTTCTACGTCTTGCGCGCCCGCTGAGGAACCGGCCATACGGCCCAGACTCCCAAGGACGCGGGCATGTCGGTCATTGACCACAGGCCGTTTATTTGCTAAACTCAGCCTGATCAACCGGATACAACAAAGAGGCCCCCGCAGGCGCTTATGGGACTCGATTCATCACATCTCGCGAAAGAACCGCGTGCCCGCGCAGCGACCCCGGAAATCCTGGTGGTCGGGGGTGGCAAGGGCGGCGTGGGGAAGACGTGCTTTTCGGTCAACACTGCGGTAGAGATTGCGCGGCGTGGCTGGAGGGTCGTACTCATGGACGCGGACCTCAGTTGTTCCAATATTGAAACGGTACTCGGTTTCCGCGCCAACACCCGGTTGGATGATTTCTTCCAGCAGAAGGGGGCAAAATCGCTCAAAGATATCGTGTGCGATACGCCCTTTTCCAACTTGCGCCTCATTCCGGGCACCAGCGGGTTGATGGAGGCGGCCAATCCCCGATTCCAGCAGAAAGTGGCCCTTATTCGCGAGTTGCGCAAGCTGGACGCGGATTTGGTTATTGTGGATCTGGATGCCGGGGCACACCTGAATACCTTGGATTTTTTTCTGATGACCAGTTCGAACGGCGTACTGGTGATTACACCGGAACGGACCAGTATTGACAACGCATTTAAATTTCTCCGGGCTGCCCTCTTTCGGCGGATCGAACGCTTTTACCAGAGTCCTGAGGTGGGTTTTCTCCTGAAGCGCAACGAAACGCTGAACGACTTCCTGGTATCGATTCGGCGTGCGGACTGCTTCGATCTGAACGTGAAGGAGCAGCTCTGTAAAGAGCTCGTGGCCCTCGCCCAGGCGTTCCGCCCCAAGGTGGTGGTGAGCAAGGCGACCAATGCCTACGAGGCGAAAATTGCGGCCAATATTCTGGCAAAATACACCCGCCAGCACCTGTGCATCGAACCCGAGACCCTTGGTTTCGTTTACTTTGATAAGTACGTCTCTGACGCGATAAACTCCGGCGTTCCCTTTGTGATAGGCGAGCCCCGGCGCAAAATATCGGGCTGTATCGTCGATATGGCCAACCGATTGGGATATTTTTGACCATGACACAAGAAAAAACTACCGAAGTGAACGCCTCCCACCTGGAGTTGGATTTTGACAACGATTCCGACTTCGAAAAGATGGGCAATGCCGGAAAGAAAGGCTTGCTGGGGCGCTTCAATTCCCGGTTCAACGATAAGTTACAATCCAGCCGCGGCCAGGATCGCCAGCGGGACGTAGTTGCGGAAACCGCGAGCATTCCGGAAGCGAAAGCGGATGATCTCGCCATGCGAAGGGCCAAAACGGTGACAACTGGTAGTGCACAGAGAATGATCATCCCCGAAGGGGTGATAATTGAAGGTTCATTGACAAGCAGCTCTGATACCGACATCGGTGGGCGCATCGACGGGAATATAACGGTAGAAGGTCGCTTGAATCTTGGGCCGAGTGCCCTGATCTCCGGCAATATCCGGGCGGGCTCCTGCAAAATTGAAGGGCTCGTTGAAGGCAAGGTCGAATGCACCGAGGATCTTGAACTCGGACCAACCGGACGCCTCAACGCGGACATTCTCGCCGGCAAGCGAATATATCTCGCGGGCCAGGTGTATGGTAATGTGACGACCCCCGGGATTTTGCGCCTGGCCGCCACCTCCCGGGTCGAAGGTGATATTAGAACGAGAAGTATCATGGTGGAGGAAGGTGCGACGTTGAATGGCCAGTGCACGATGCGGGCGCCTTCTCAGCAGCAACCGCAGCAACCACAGAAGAAGTAGGAAGTACCGATATGTTTTGGATTATTTTTGCCGTCACTGCGGCCCTCTCCCTCGGGGCGCAAGCCCTTGTGAAATCGGCGTACAGCCGGAACTCCCAGATCGCCACCCGCTCTGGAATGACCGGTGCCGATATCGCGCGGCACATGATGCGCAATGAGAACATCAACGATGTCGAGCTGGAAGTGATTCCGGGCGAGTTGACCGACCATTACGACCCGCGCGCCAAAGTGGTTAGGCTTTCCGAAGCCGTCTACAATGGAAACAGCATCGCCGCCCTCGGCATCGCTGCGCACGAAGTGGGCCACGTCATACAACATGCCCATGGCTACGCCCCGATGCACTTGCGGTCCATCGTGTATCCCGTGGCGAGCATTGGCAGCGGCCTTGGCCCCTGGCTTGTGATCGCGGGCCTGGTCATGCAGTTCCCGGGCCTCCTCTGGGCGGGTGTGTTTCTCTTCGCGGCCGCGACCGCCTTCACCGTGGTCACGCTCCCGGTGGAATTCAACGCCAGCAGCCGCGCGCTCCACGCCTTGGAATACGGCAATGTCCTGCTGCCCGACGAGATGAAAGGGGCTCGCCAGGTGCTCAACGCCGCCGCCCTCACTTATGTGGCGGCAGCGGTAACCTCGATCCTCTGGCTACTCCACTACGTTTTAATGGCGACCCAGAGTCGCGATTAAAGGAGCACTATGGCGCGGGGCGACGGGCGAATAAGAGCGACACTTCAATGCATGTCCATCGCACTGGCGGCTACGGTCGCCAGTGTGTTTTGTCTTTGTGCCTACGCCGCCCCCGCCGAAGGTGAGCTTGTTCTGCGCATGCTCGGCAACGCCGAGGGGACCGGATTCGCCGCACGCGCTGCCGCAGTGCAAGATGCACGGGAAGACGTGATCTGGGAAATCCTCAAGACCAAGATCGCCTCGGGGGATCTCCGCCCTTTTCGCAGCATGGTTCGAAGCGCGGACAAGTACATCACCCGAGTGGTGGAGCTGCACTTGGATTCCCAAGACGGCCAGACCCGCGTCGAAATTGACGCCTACGTGGATATCCAGGCCGTGGAACACGACCTCGCCACCCTGATGCTGCCCCGCCTCGCCACCCCGCCCACGGTGACCTGCCTGATCGCCCTCGAAGATGACAAGGGGGAACTCTACCTGGAAGATCCCGGCCTGGCGGAAAGCACCCTGACCGAAGGGCTCAAGAACATCGGTTTGGTACCAAGCAACCATCTGGAAACGGCAGCGCAGTTCAGTCCCGATCATCTGCGGGCGGCACTCACCGGGGATTTGGAGAAGGCGGCCGCCTACGCGAAGGAATCGCTGGCCGATGCCGTCGTCCTCGGTATCATCTCGACCGAGCGCGGGCCCGATCTGGACAATGCGGGCACGGCCAAAACTCGGGTCACCCTGGACGCCCGCATTTTTCGGGGCAGCGATGGCGATCTCCTGGACGCCTTCGCCCGATCGGCAGCCATTACCGGGAGAGACCCGCTGGCCTGCCAGGAGGAGGCGATTCGGGATTCCGCCCAGAAAATGCTGGGCGATATTACGGTGGCTACCGTCCTGTCCGTATTGAGCACACAGAAGCGCGACGAAGTGCTGATTACGCTCCATAACCCGGGCACCCGGAGCCGCGTGGAAGCGTTCATGAGTCTGCTGGATCAGGACACCGCCGTCAACTCCATCGAGGAATCCTTCTTTTCCGAGCGACTCGCCCGCCTGCGCGTGGGCTACGATGGGCCCATGGCCTACATCGTGGACAAACTCAGTAGCCATAGCTACGAGAACTGCACCATTGAAGTTCAGAATGTCATCGGGCGGGAGATGAACCTCCTGATGGTGCCGGGGAAGGCACCGGCGGAGTAAAGCAACTGTCGTGAGTATTCCTACCCTAATCTGTCTACCACTGCGGGCTGCCCGAGCGCCCCATTTTCTTGTCTGTGCAAATCTGTGCAAATCTGTGCGAATCTGTGGGAAATCTTTTTCTTCAGCCTGAAAGGTACAGCACTTCTGGGAATGGACACTCTCCCCTTCCGACCGCTGTAGTGTTACTTATTCGGCGCTTCTCGCCTTAAGCCCCAACCTTCAATCGCATGATCGTGCTCGGCAGGATGGAGCAACTCTCCCCGTGTCTCCAATGCCGCCACCGCCCCCGGATCGGGATACAACTCGTTCCAATAGCGCAGACCTATCCCCTCGGTGACAAGCGGCAACTGAACCGGCAAACCACGCACAAAATGCTCCAGCGCCGCCTCCGCTTCGTTATAGCCGAAGTGCGCCCGAATCGGCGCGCTGCCGGAGAAGCGCGGATTGATCTCGAAGCACACCGGGCCATTGGCGGTCACGCGCAACTGCACATTGCACGGTCCCAGCGGCTTTAGCGCGGACACGATAGCCTCGGCCACCGCGCGCACTTCATTGAATTCGCCCAACACCGCCCGATAGGTCGTGCCCGCGAGCAACTCCCGTCGCATGCAGCAGGTGGGCGCGAGTGTCCCATGGCGATCCATAAAGCAGCCCACGGTGTACTCCTCGTAGTCGCTGCCCACGCGGGCCTGAAGGAGATAGTCAGCCTTGCGGCACGCATAGGCAAGATCGTCTTCATTTTCCACGACGAATATTCCCCGCGATCCGCCGCCCCGTCGCGGCTTGGCGATGAGGGGAAAACCCGACGATGCAAGGAGTCGCGCCACCTCTTCCGGCGCGTCGGATCGAGCAAAAGCGGGGTGGGGGAGGCCCTGTGCCGCCAGCCATTCGCAGGTCCTCAACTTGTCGTCGCCGATCTCCATGGTTTCGAAATCGCTGACGAGGCACAAGGCACCCGAGTCTCGCTCAACGGCATCCCGGTGCCGCGCGAGTACCGTAAGCAGGGGCTCGCAACCGCTGAGGATGGCGTCGACGCTTTCGCGGCGGCACAGGTCCACCAGCCAGGGCACAAAGTCCGGCGCTGCGGCCCAGGGGGAGACGAAAGCCCGGTCAACAGTGAACAGACCCACCTGCAGGGGGCTGATATCGGCTCCGAGGACCCGGTAACCGCGCTGGGAGCGCGCCAAGGCCTTCAGAATGCCCTGGCTCACGTTGCCGCCTACAGCGAGCACCAGCACGGTCAGGGGGCGCTCCTCCATCACTCCAATTCCTCCTGGATGACGAAATAGGGCTTGGCCTGCACCTCAATGTAGATGCGGCTGATGTACTCGCACATGAGGCCCGTGGCCACCATCTGGCATCCGGAAAGGAAGAAGAAGATGGCCACCACCGTGCCCATATGGTTGATATCGCCCTGGCTGATTCGCACATAGGCTACCCAGATACTCATGCAGAAGCCGATCACGGCAAATATCCAGCCCAATAGCCCGATGAACTGGAGTGGGGCAGCGGTGATGCTCGTAATCAGATCGAAGGCCGTCCGGATCAGCTTGAGCAGGCCGTACTTACTCTCGCCATGGCCCCGCTGGTCGTGGCGCACCTCGATCTCCGCGACACGCCCGCCGAGTGCCGCCGCATCCACCGGAAGATACCGGCAGCGGTGGGTGAGCGCGAGCATATGCACCACCAGCTCCCGGCGAAAGGCCTTCAGCGCACAGCCGTAGTCGTTCAAGGCGACGCGCGTTATGGTGTTGATATAGCGATTGAGCAACTTCGAGGCCCCGGTGCGGAAAAAGCTGTCCTTCCGGTTTGCCCGCCATCCACTCACCATGTCGAAACCCTCCTCCAGCTTCGCCACGAGACGGGGGATATCCTCGGGATAGTTCTGGAGGTCCGCGTCCATCATCGCAATATACTGTCCACGGGCTCGCGAGAAACCCGCATAAAGCGCGGGACTCTGGCCGAAGTTCCGGGAAAGTAACACGACCCGGATGCGCGGATCCCGTCCGTGCAGGTTCCGCAGGGCCTCCCGGCTGCCATCCGTACTGCCGTCGTCCACCGCGATGATTTCATATCCCCCGGGATAGTCGGAGAGCGTGTCGGTCAGACGTCGAAAAAGCTCTTCCAGCGTCCCCGATTCGTTATAAATGGGAATGACGACTGAGAGCTGAGGGGCATCGCTGGACATGCGGAAATCCTGTGCTGGAGAGAAAGGGAAGTATTGCTCACAGGATAGTACAGGGATGAAGGAGGATGCAATGTCAGTTGATAGTTGACAGCGAAGAGAATGCACTTTGTAAGTTGAAGCGGAGTTGACTAATCAAAATCGAGCAAAACTAGAGCAGTATATTTATCAACTATCAACTATCAACTATCAACTATCCAGCGTTTTTCGAATTTTCGGCGCGAGCACTTCGGGGCGGAAGGGCTTTTTTACATAGGCATTGGCACCCGCATCGAGCAGATCCTGTGTCCATTCGTCGAGTTCGTCAGGGCCCGCCAGGATGATTTTCACGTTCGGGTTCGCGGCGCGCAGGTCGGCCACAAGATCACCACTGTAATGAAGGGTCGCGGCCGTATCGATTACGATGGCGTCCACGGGCGGGACGCGGGACGTCGTGCAGTGGATGGCTTCCTCCACGCCGGTCGTCAGCACGACGGTATAGGCGAGGCGCTCCAGAATTCGACGCGCCTCATCCAGCACACGCGACTCCGGATCGATGAAAAGAATCGTTTCCGTGCCCGATGGAATCTGTGGGGACGTGTTGCACGATTCCAGGAGGGCCTCCGTGGCCGGTAGGTAGACGGTGAAGGTGCTGCCCTTGTCAACCTCGCTCTTTACCGTGACCAGGCCGTTGTGCTCCTCCACGTTGCGCGCCACCGAGGCCAGCCCCATACCCCGCCCTTTGAACTTGGTCGTGATGAAAGGTTCGAAGATTTTGCCCGCGAGCGAGGGGCTTATCCCGCGACCGGTATCGCTAATAGCCAGGTATACGTAGTGTCCCGGTTTCAAGCGGGGGTTATCGCTGAGCCACTCCCGCGTGAGTTCAACGTTGCGCGTGGTGTAGGTCAAGTGCCCGCGGCCGTCCATGGCCTCCACGGCGTTCGTCGTAATGTTCAGGATCACCTGGGTGATCTGAGCGGAATTCGCCACCGTATTTTTCAACTTTGGATCGAGCAGCTTCCGAATCGAGATCCCAGGCGGGACCTGATCAATCTCCTGATTTATCGCGGCGACCAGAATGTCGTTCAGGCTAAGGACGCGGCGGTGGGGGACCGTCGACGCGCCCGACGCTGCATGTTCGACTTCTGGAACAACGGCGGGGCGTGTTTCCGGTTCCTGGGCACGGATGCGAAAATAGCGATAGAAGCGCCCGCCGTGAGCCGGCAGGTAAACCGCATCAACGTCGAACTCGATAATCGTGTTGGTCTTGCTCCGGTGCAATGTGTGATAAGAGCCCGTGCCCAATTTGATGATACGCTGGTTGCGTTCCCCGTGTTCTTCGGCAGAACCCATCATCTCGATATCGAGCATGTTTTTGCCCAGGAGCTCTTCCCGGCCGTAGCCCGAGAGGAGGCAATAGGCGTCGTTCACCTCGACAATGTGATCGTGGACATCGGTACACCAGAAGCAGTGGTGGGCCGCACCCGTCAGGATCTCCTGTTGCGCCCTGGAGCGCGCCAGCTCGCTCACGTCCCGAACGACACATAAGATGCCCGCGCAACGGCCTTCCCGATCAAACACCGGGCGCTTGGAGAAGCGCAGCCAGCGCGGGCTGTCTTGAAAGCTCACATGCGTCTCGAAGTTGGCCGGCGCCGACGCCTGAAGTACCCGCACATCGTCCTGATGGAAAATTTCCGCCAGCCGCCCTGGGAAGATCTCAAAATCGCCCCGTCCGCGAATTTCGTGTTCCGGCAGGCCCGTGAAGCGGCAGAAAGCGCGGTTTGCGGCCTGATAGGTGTAATTCACTCCCTTGATGGCGTAGAGGTCGGGCGTCCCCGATAGAATGGCATCCAGCACGCTCCAATACTGGGCGAGGGCACGCTCCGCTCGGAACAGTTCGTTCTGTCCCGATTGTGCCTCGGCCAACTGCTTGCGCAGTTGCTGTACTTCCCGCAGGAGGGCCGATTTTCGTTTGCCAGAATCCTTCATGAGAGTGAGCGTTACGCCTTGGTTGGGGCCGGTGACCGGGGAAGCAGTCTACTTGCTCGCGTGGCCCGCACCATAGTGGGTGCCATTGCCGTTTGCATTGCCGTTGCCAGATGCCCCCTCGTCGCTGGAGAAGGGCAGCTCGCGCTGAACATCGTCCGCAAGCACGCGCCCATCCAGGTTCAGGGCGCTCATCCATTTACTGGATGGTCCCCGCTGCGCATCGGCGGTGTTGATCTGCGTGAGCTCGGACTGTAGTGCGGAAACCGTCTGATGGAGGAGCTGCGCGGTGCGAATCTTCTCCTGCTGCACCGCGTTCTCCTTCTGCTGTATGGTCTCCTGAAGCGAGCGGATCGTGGCTTGGGCCAGAGACAGGTCGCGCGCGGTTTCCTTCTCACGGAGCGTCGCGTTCTCCAGTTGGGTCGTCAGGCTCTCGTTCTCCGCATCCGTAATGGAAACGCGCTTCCGCGCCGTATCCAGGTCCTGGGATACGGCCAGCTTCGCGCTTTCGAGCTGCTGCCTCGAACGCTGTTCACGACCGATGAGTTCTTCCTTTTCCTTGAGCACGTTGGCCAGCGCGCTGTTCTCGGCGCGCGTGCCCTGCAGGGCCGCCTCCGTGGCCCGGACACGGTTGTTTGCCGCATCAATGTCGCACTCGAGTCCAGTGCGGACGCTCTCAAACTGATCCTTTTGGGCCGCCAGATTCTGTTCGAGACGCGATAGGCTCCGGTTGGCAGACTCCAGTTCGCCCTCGCGCTGCTTGGCCAGGGCGGCGCGCTGCGCAAGTTCGTGTTCCCGCTGCTGGAGCACGGTCTCAATCTCCTCGTGGCGCGCCCTGGCCTGCCGGAGCTCCTCGCTGAAGTGCGCCTGAGTCTCCCGGGCCTGGACGGTCAACGCGGAAATGGCCGTCTCGGCCTGGTTGATGCGTCGCTCGGCGGCGAGGGCGGCACTTTCATGGTCCCGAATCACGGCCTGCAATTGCTGGGCCGCCGCCTGCTCCTCGTCTATCGCGCGCAAGAGAGACTGCTGTTCCTCGCGGGCCTGGGTCAGACTGGCCGTGTACTCCGCCCGTTCCATCGCGAGCAACTGCTCAAGATTGGCGTAGCGCTGGCGGCTCGAATCCAGATCCGCTTCCAGCGTTTCCAGCACCGCCATCCGGCTGCGCAACTCCTGCTCGAGCCCCTGCTGGGTATGCTCCAGGGCCGCAACGGACGCATTCAGCCGGTCTCGCTCGTCGACCGTAGCGTCGTAACGATGTTGCAGGGCCTCCCGATCCTCGGAGAGGCGGGCCAGTTCGAATTGGCGGAGGTCAAGATTCGCACAGGCCTCGGCAAGGGAACGTCCTACCGATTCTCGGTCATCCCGCAGGGCCGTCAGGCCCGCGGTAAGAGTGCGTTCCCTATCTTCAGAGATTCGCAGGGAATCGTGGAGGGCCGCATTCGACTGATGGGTCTGCTCCAGCGTGTTCGTGAGCAGTGTATTCTCCGAAACCAGCTCGGCCATGGATTCATGGGCCTGGGTGAGGGCCTGGCGCGCGTCCGAAAGGGCAGAGCGTTCGCCCTCCAGTTCAGAGTCCAATTGGGTGGCCTTGCAGCGAAGTTCAGCGATTACAGCGCTCGCTTGCAACACGTCATCGCGGAGCCCGCTGAGTTCTCTTTCGATCTCCGCAATGGCGAGGTCGCGCTCGACGAGGTTTCGGCGAAGTTCCCGCTCCATGGCCTCACGTTCGGCACGGAGTCGTTCAAGGCGCGATTCCAGTGCGTTCGCGTGCTCGTGCAGCGCTGCCTTGGCATCGCCCGTACTCCAGAGGTGCTCTCGCAAGGAAGTGATTTCGTCCACAGCCTCGCGGATGGCCTGGTCGCGCCTGTCAATTTCCGTGCGCAGGGCTTCGTTCGTGCGCTGTTCGTTAGTCATTTCGCCGATCGCGGCGTCGAGTTCCGTGCGCAGAGCTTCGTTCGTGAGCTGTTCGTTGGTCATTTCGCCGATCGCGGCGTCGAGTTCCGTGCGCAGGGCTTCGTTCGTGCGCTGTTCGTTGGTCATTTCGCGCATCGCGGTGTCGAGCTGCGTGGTCAATTCGTGCTCGCGCGCCCGCAGTGCGTCCAGGCGTGCCTCCGCATCCTCAAGGTGAGTACGCGCCTCGGCCAGAGACAGGATGGTGACGTCATAGCGTTCCGTGGCGGCGCGGAGGGCCTCGCCATTGGCGGCGAGACTGATTTCAAGTTCCGCGCGGCGGGCCTCAAGCTGGCTGTTCTCGCCCTGAAGCGTTTCCCCATGAATTCGGGAAGCCTCCAGAGCACTGTCCCGATGCTCCAGTTCCTGCGTAAGCGAGGCCCGCTCCTGCTTCAACTTCTCCAGGGTTTCACGATAGGAAGCCAGGGCAGATTGTACCTGTTCGTGGGCATCCTGAAGCTGGAGGTAGTCCTCCTGGCGCTGCTGGGCGCAGCGGCTGGCCGCCTCAAGTTCGGCCTGGCACTGTTCAAAATTCTCTTTCAAGCTGGCGTGGGCGTGCTGAAGATCGTTCAGCGACTGCGTCGTCTCGTCGAGAAGGCGCGAGCTGTCCGCAAGGGCGGTGCGCAGCCCGGCCAGCGTCTGAATAAGCCGCTCGTTTTCCTGGCGGATTTCCCAGGCCTGCTGGGCCATCTGGGAGATCCGGCCTTCAAGCCCGGCCTTCTCGCTCTGGTGCATCCCCGCCTCTTCAGCAAGGGCGTCGCGATCTTCGCTGATCCGCTGGATCTCGATCTGCAGGCAGCCGATCTCATTCTGATTCTCGAGAATGTGCTGCTGGGCGGACTCCAAGTGGGCTTCGCGCTCAGCGAGCACACTACCCAGTTGCTCCAGTTCGCGTTGCTTCAGTGCGAGATCCGCGCGGGCATTCTGGTGCTCCGTCTCGGAAGTTGCGAGGCGCTCGGACAGGGTTCCAGCCTCGTGCTCCCCGGCCAGGGCGCGGCGCGTGAGGATGGAAAGCTCCTCCTGGAGTGCCGACACCCGTTCGTTCAGCGCCTCGATGCGGGCCTTGTCCCCTTCGGCGTCCCGCTGTTGCTCCTGAATCATGCTGCGGCAGGCGGCCAGCTCGATCTCCAGGGTGGAGACGCGCGCCAGCGCTTCCCGCGTGTCCGTGCGCGACTCTCCAAGGGTGCGGTCGAGATGCTCCCGCTCCTGGCGGAGTACCGCAATGCGCTCTTCGGCCTGAAGCTTCTGCTGCTCCGCGAGGGAGTTTCGGCGCTCCAGGGTCTCGCGCTCCAGTTGTACCTGCTGGAGTTCGGAGTCGCGTTTACGCACCGCGTCTTTCAGGCGGGCAATATCTTCCCTGGACCTGGTCAGCGCGCTGGATTCGCCCTGCCGGCGCGCCATGATCGTGGCGAGCGTATCCAACTGATCCCGCGCCTCGGCGATCTGACTCGTTAGCTGGTTGTGCGCCTGGGTTACTTCTTCGGTCCAGTTCGCAATGGTGTTTTCCAACTGCCCATAGACGGGGTCCCGTGACATGGTCTTCTTCCTCTGTTCCCGCAAAAGAACATCGTTCTCGCCTTCCCAAGTTATGCCTTTGCCAGATGCCCCGATGCAAAGGTACCAACCAGGCGCCTCATTACGTATCACAAAGTATCGGCGTGGAAGCGGAGAACTTTAGATATCTACGTGGCGCGCCAGACACTTAGAGAGACCAGGCGCTCATTCTCCGCCCGATCCCGCATTTTTGTCAATGATATTTTGCTGATGGTCCAGAGAGAACTATTCGATTGATTCGCTACGCCAACGGGGATATAATCTATTTGAACTGCATGTTTGATCGGGGAGCATGCAGTACGCGGAACCAGAACCCATCGGGAGATGATCTAATCATGAAATCTAGCTGGAGCACGGTATTCATTCTCTTGCTGGCCTACCAGGCCGGGGCCGAGTTGCAATCGGTGGAGGTCGGGGGAGAGGTCCGTATCCGCGGCCGCTTCTGGAACGACAACTACAGCAACGCCGTCAACGGCCCCGCGACCCCTCGGTATGCGGGGTTTAATTTTGCCAACCGCCCCCTGGGGCCCTTCGGATTAAACAGCCGCTTTGACTTTGACGACGCGGGACACGATCTTGCTTACGTGGAGCAGCGGACGCGCGTTCAGGTGAAGGCCGACTTCACCGATGATGTAAGCACGGTCATAGAATTTGAAAGCTTCGATATCTGGGGTACGGATTTCCGGAGTAACTACATTACCGGTGTCGACAGAGCCGGCGGTGGCGCCGGTTCGGTCTCGCTCTATCAGTCCTATATCGAGACGCGCAATACCTTCGGCTATCCGGTGCGGTTGCGCCTGGGCCGTCAGGAGATGAAGCTGGGCAAGGGCTGGCTGGTGGACGACATTACCACCGCCATCATCGGGCGCAGTTTTGACGGGGCGCGGCTCACCTATGCCAATGAGAGCTTCGACGTGGACGGCTGGGCCATGAAACTCTCCGAGACCCTCGCGGGCGACGAAGATGCCGATTTCTATGGTGTCTACGGCACCTACAAGGGCCTGGAGCAGGTAAAGTTGTCGGCCTACTGGATGCTGGTGCGTGATGGCATCGAAGCCAACGACACCACCTTGAACGCAGCCGGGGAGTGGGTGGAGGCATGGTTTGGTCACGATGATTACGAGCCCAGCTACCTCCACACGATCGGAACCCGGGTATTCGGTGCCTATGGTGCCTTTGACTATGACTGGGAGTTGGCCTATCAGTTTGGCGATGCGGACAACGTGGGAGCGCTCTTTGCCCCCGTGGTCTACGGCGATACCGATGCCGAACACGATAACCTCGGCACCGATCTGGAACTGGGGTATACGCTGGACGTCAAATGGCAACCCCGCATTTTCGTCGGCGGTGCGCTCTTTGAAGGCGAGGACAACCGGGACTTCCGCTATCGCGATTGGCTCTTCCCCGGTGAAGGTCGGGCCAGCGTCTCCTTCAACACCCTCTTCATGGGGGCGCCCTACAGCATGAATCTCGGTATCGGTCAGGAGTTAACCAACTTCTGGCAGCTTCGCGCGGGTATCGGCGCCAAACCCACCGAGAAGATCTCCCTCTTATTCCGCGTGGCCCATTTTGAAATCGACGAGACCTTTGATACCCCTGTCTGGCCCGCCTTCGCCGCCTGGACCCGAGCCAATGACGACGACCTGGGCTGGACCACCTTCCTTATGGCCAAGTACCAGTACAGTCAGGACCTTTCCATCGCGCTGACCTGGGAACACCTCTTCACCGGCAACGGTCTGGAAGAGGGCCAGTTCTTCGCCCGCAACGGCCTCGAATTCGTTGGCGGCACCGACGACGATGACGCGGACTACGTGCATTTTGACGTGCAAGTGAAATTCTAGGACATTCAGGGGCGCACAAAAGCTTGATGGCAGCCTCAACCTTCCCGGCGCGAACGGGTCAACCGGATCGCGCCGGGAAGCAGCGTTATCGTGGCGGGCAGATAGCCCACGAATTCGCCATCGACTTCCACTTCGACCGGCTCCTCCGACTGGATCTCAATCCGATCGCTCCGCATATATTTCACTACATCGCGCCGTTCGCTGAGCCGTCCCGTGTAGAGTTTTGGGAGGGTCCGCAAGGCATCCAGAAAGCCGATGGGGCCCACGTGGAAGCAGTCAAAAAGCCCATTGTCGAGTCGGGCATGGGGTGCGAGCAGCAGGCCGCCAGCGTCGTAGCAGCCCTTGGCGATGGCGAAATCGAGGGTGGGCCCCTCAATCCAGAGCGCCTCGCCAATCTGGATCTTCATGTCTATGGGACCGTAGCGGGTCAGCGTCACGAGAATGGCCCGCAGGTAGGACAGGAATCCTCCCGGAGCCTTGGTGTGCTCATTCACAAAGCGGCAGGCGGAAGCGCCGATACCGATATGGGCGATGTTGAGGAAATAGACGGTGCGCGCCTCGCCTCCATGGGTCGCGGGGCAGCTCAGGCAGCCCGCGTCAGCCTGGAAAACTTCGGCATCCCTCAACGAGGCAATCCCCCGCAGCCCGGGCGCAATGCTCAGCACTTTCGCGAGATCCGACCCTGTCCCCATGGGCAGCACCGTCAGGCGCGCTTCGGGATTAATGGGCTTGCCCTCCTCAAACCAGCCATTGACCACTTCAAAGTGCGTGCCATCGCCGCCGGCCGAGATAATGTGGTCATAGCCCTCACGGAGGAGGGCACGGGCCATTTCGGCGCCATGACCGGGCCTCTCCGTGGGACAATACTTCATTGGACCGACCACATCGCGCAGGGCCGCCTGCTGCGCCTGCCAGCGTCGCTCGCAGCGCCACTGGCCCGCCCGGGGGTTGACGATGGCGGCCGTCTTCACCGCAACCCTCAGACCCGCACGTCGGAGGAGACCCCCGCGCGGTCTTTGTTGCGCTCCAGAATGGGGTCGATCTCGCCTTCGATAAACTCCACCACCTGCATCGGTGCGCGGCCGACAAATTCGATGAGATCGATGCTCGCGTGGATCTCTTCCAAAGTCATACCGATGGCCGGATCACCCGCGAGGCGTTCGAGCAGGTCGTTGTCCTTGCCCTCTTCCTTCACCACCGCACCGGCCTTGTGGCTGTGGGTGCGGATGACTTCGTGGAGTTCCTGGCGGTCGCCGCCGCGCTTCACCCCGGCCATGATGATGTTCTCCGTGGCCATGAAGGGCAGTTCGGCCCAGAGGTGCTTTTCGATTACTTTCGGGTAGACCGCCGGATTCTCCATTACATTCAGGTAGAGGTTCAGCACGCCGTCCGCCGCGAGGAAGGACTCGGGCAGGCTCAGGCGACGGATCGCGGAGTCGTCCAGCGTGCGCTCAAACCACTGCGTCGCCGTGGTGAACTCGCTGTGCAGTGGCTGCACCATGAGGAAGCGCGAAAGGGCGCAGGCCCGCTCGCAGCGCATGGGGTTGCGCTTGTAGGCCATGGCCGAACTGCCCACCTGAGTGGACTCAAAAGGCTCTTCGATTTCCTTGAGATTCTGAAGCAGACGCAAATCCGTCGCGAACTTGTGGGTGCTCTCGCCGATGCCCGCGAGCACGCGCAGTACCAGCGTGTCCACCTTTCGCGGATAGGTCTGGCCGGTGACACCGTAGGAGCTTTTGAAACCGAGCTTTTCCGCGACGAGCTGGTCGAGCTGGCGCACCTTGTCGGAATCGCCGTCGAAGAGGGCCATGAACGAGGCCTGGGTGCCCGTGGTGCCCTTGACGCCGCGGCAGCGCAGGCGCGCCAGAATATCTTCCAGGTCTTCCACGTCCATCGCGAGGTCTTGCGCCCAGAGGCAGGCGCGCTTGCCCACGGTCACCACCTGCGCGGGCTGGTAGTGGGTGAAACCCAGTGTGGGGAGGTCTTTCCACTTCAGCGCGAAATCTTTCAACCGCGCCAGCACCGCCACGGCCTTCGCCAAAATGATCTCCAGCGATTCGCGGATCTGGATCAGGTCCGTGTTGTCGCCCACGAAGCAGCTCGTGGCACCGAGGTGGATGATGGGCTTGGCCTTCGGCGCGATCTCGCCCAGGGCGTGGATGTGGGCCATAACGTCGTGCCGCGTCTGGCGCTCATAGGCCTCCGCCTTCGCGAAGTCGATGTCTTCCAGGTGTTCGCGGAGCTCCGCGATCTGCTCGTCGGTGATATCGAGGCCCAGCGCCTGCTCCGCCTCCGCCAGCGCAAGCCAGCAGCGACGCCAGGTCGAAAACTTCTTCTGGGCGCTCCAGATCTGCGCCATCTCGCGCGTGGCAAAGCGTTCCACCAGGGGGGATGTGTATACGTCGTTCATAGGAAACCTTTTTGAGTATCTTTGAAATTGTTTGGACATGGTGGACTTAGTGGACGGAGTGGACAGTCTGACGCGTCCACTCAGTCCACAACGTCCACTCAGAATTCCGTCGAAGAGCCCAGCTCACATTCGCGGCGCGTCCGTGGCCAGCAAATCAAAGCCCGCGCCATTGTCCAGCGCCGCCACGGCCGTCACAGGATTCGTCCGCTCGGCAAACACGCCCTTACCCAGAATAAACGCGCAGGCCTCTTCCGTGTTGGTCGCGTCGTAAACACCGGACTGTGTCAGGGAAATCGAGTTTTCTTCGTAGGTGGCTGCATAGAAGAACCTACCCGGTTCCAAGGGCATCTTCCGAACTTCGATGCCGTCATGGCGCACCACGGCGAGCCAGGCGGAACCATCGCGGGCATCAGCTACGGCGCTGATGCGCGGCGTGTTGTAATCGTCTTTTTCATAATCCAGCGCCAGGCTCGTGAGTGCCAGCGCATCGCGCACCGGCAGGCCCTGGGCGATCTTTTCAGCAATCGGGTCGGTCTGGGAGCCGTTCGTCACCACCGCCACGCGCCCATCACACACCACGCGCACGCAGTTGTAGGCGATGTAAGGGTTTTTGTGGATATCCTCCTCGAATCCCGCCTTCGGAACGATGGAAACCTTGTTCACCCCCGGCACCGCCGTGCGATTGGGGAAGGAGCGGCTGGAAACGCGATACACCGCGCCCAGCTTGCCCTCGGGCGTCTGGACCACGCTGACAATACGACCTATATACATGAAAAACGACTCCTCTTCGCGGGAAAGGTGGGGGATTAAGCCGATAGTATAGCGAATTGAAGGCTGAAGTGTGAAGGATGAAGGCTAAAAAGAAAAGGACCCGGAGTCCATAGGCGATACCGAACTATACTCGATCAAATCAGTCCTATCAGTCGTATCGGTCCAATTGGCCTTATCCTCCGATCGGTCCGATCCGCCTGATCCGTCCGATCAATCTCCCAACATTGCCCCATTCCCCTGCAATGTGTTCTCATACACCCAAGCAGCAAGGAGGCACCATGAGCAGCAGTATCACCCTTAAACGGACCCTCGGCCCCGTCGCCCTCATCATCTACGGCGTGGGCGACATTCTCGGTGCAGGCATCTACGCCCTGACGGGGAAAGTCGCGGGTATCGCGGGCGAGCAGGCCTGGCTGGCCTTCGCCGTTTCCATGGTGGTGGCCGCCCTGACCGCATGCGCCTACGCGGAATTCAGCGGGCGACATCCACACAGTGGCGGTGCCGCCTACTTCGTCTCCCGTGCCACTCGGCGTCCGGCGGCACCCCTGCTCATAGGCTGGCTCGTACTCTGCTCGGGCACCGTCTCCATGGCCACGGGCAGCCGCGCCTTCGCCGGCTATCTCTGCTCCATGGTTCCTGTCTTGCCGGAACCCCTCGTCATCGCAACCTTCCTCGGCCTGACCGGCTTCGTGGCCTTCTGGGGCATACGCGAGTCCTCAACGGTAACCATCCTGTGCACCAGCGCCACTGTGACGGGGCTGCTCATCGTGATCGTCTCGGGACTCGCATGGTATTTCGGCGGAAACGCACCGGTGGAAACCGGAGCTATGAACGCGGAAGCGGGGGAGCGGGCCTTCTCCTGGTTCGGCATCGCCACGGGTGCCGCTTTGGCCTTTTATGCCTTCATCGGATTCGAGGATCTGGTGAACGTCGCGGAGGAAGTGAAGGAACCGCGACGCAATCTGCCGCTCGCGATTCTGGTCGCGGTCTGTTTCACGGGGCTCATCTACATTCTCGTAGCATGGGTGGCCACGGCCGTGCTCGCGCCCGAAACCCTGGCGGCGTCCAAGGCACCCCTGCTCGATCTGGTGCGCGTCACCGCGCCCGCCGTGCCGCCCGTGGTCTTTACCGTCATTGCCCTCTTCGCCGTCGCCGACACCGCCCTGATCAATTGCGTGATGGGCTCGCGCCTGCTCTATGGCCTTTCCCGCGAAGGGCTGCTGCCCCGGCCCCTTAGTGCGCTCCATCCCACGCGGCGCACGCCCCATGTGGCCCTCGCCCTCGTGCTCTCGGGGGGCATGGTGCTGGCCATCACGGGCACCGTGCAGGAACTGGCCGGAACCACCAGCACACTGTTGCTTCTGGTCTTCGCATCGGTTCATGTGGGTCTGCTCGTGGTGAAGAGCAGGGAGCCGCGCTATGAAGGATTCCAGGTGCCGCGGGCCGTTCCCGCCCTCGGGCTTGTGACTTGCCTTTCCCTTGCCGCCTTTGCCCAGGGCCTTTCCATGAACGTAGCCGCCGCGATCCTGACCCTGGGGCTCGGCCTGGTCGTCTGGCAACGGGGCTGGGGCCCGAAGACGCCCCGGGACACCAATTCATAGTTCCCTGGCCAAGGCCCCTTCCGGTAAATCGCCTGGGCCGTGTTGCGTGGTGTTCGGGGTCAGCCATACTGCGCGCGATTTCACCCTTCAGGACGGCGAATCCATGCCCGCGCTGCCGCAATGACCATATAAAAAACAAATGCCCAGAGAGGTGGCGCTCCTTACGGAACGCCACCCCTGGGCAATGGGGGAGGCACTTGGGAGGTGCCTCCTTGGAGAGCCGTTTCAACTGTACAGGACGCGAAGGCCCTGGAAGTTCGCGCAAGTGGGTCAGCCGATCGCCGCCATACCCGTTTCCCCGGTTCGGATTCGAATGCACTGTTCGAGGGGAACCACGAAAATCTTTCCATCCCCGATTTTGCCGGTCTTCGAGCCCCGGATAATCGCATCCACTGTGGGCTTCACAAAATCCTCGTTCACCGCAATTTCCAACCGGATCTTCTTTAGCAGGTTCACCTCGACATCGACACCCCGATAGGATTCGTGATACCCGCCCTGCTGGCCGCAGCCCAGCGAGTTGGTCACCGACATTTTGGTGACGCCCGCCTCGTAGAGGGTCTGCTTGACGGCGTTGAGCTTTTCCGGTTGTATATATGCGGTAATAAGTTTCATCGATTCCATTCCTGCTGGACCCGGGCCTCGCCGGGCGGCAGATTACTGGTTGTTAAATATCTGGAAGCCGGAATAGGCCTCCATACCATGTTCACCTACATCCAGGCCGGCAATTTCCTCGTCCGCCGAAACCCGCAGCCCTACCGTATACTTGAGCGCCAGAAACAGCAGGAGACCGGTGCCAAAAGCCCAAGCAAATATCGCGGCCGCGCCGAGGGCTTGCACGCCCAACTGGTGGAGGCCGCCGCCATAAAATAGTCCAGATTCCAGATTGAAGAGGCCGCATGACAGGGTGCCCCAGACTCCGCAAACTCCATGAACGCTGATGGCCCCTACCGGATCGTCCACCTTGAGAATTCGGTCAATGTAGATAATGCTGAGCACGACCAGGATGCCGCCGATAAAGCCGATTATCATCGCGCCCACGGGGCTCACCGAATCACACGGAGCCGTCACCGATACGAGGCCCGCCAGAACCCCGTTCAGGGTCATGGAGCCTTCGGGCTTCTTGAAAATTAGCCAGGCCGTGAACATCGCGCCCAGCGCACCGGCCGCCCCGCCCATATTCGTCGTCACGGCAATGTAACCAATCGTGCCGTCGCCCGTCGTCGTGCTCCCGGCATTGAAGCCGAACCACCCCAGCCAGAGGATGAACACCCCCAGTGCGCCCAGGGCCATGTTGTGCCCGGGTATGGCCCGCGCCTTGCCATCGGGCCCATACTTACCGATCCGCGGTCCGATAACGATGGCCCCGGCCAACGCAAGCCAGCCGCCCACCGAGTGCACCACGCTCGATCCAGCAAAATCAAGAAAACCAAGCCCTTCGAGCCAGCCTGAGGTCCCGGAAGTGTAGAGGCTGTTCCACGCCCAACTGCCCGAAACGGGATAAATGAGGGCAGAGATTACCAGGCTGTAAATCAGATAACTTACGAACTTCGTCCGTTCCGCCATCGCCCCCGAAACGATCGTGGCTGCCGTGGCGGCGAATACCGTCTGAAAGATGAGGAAGGTGAAGGGCCACTGTGTGTCGAAGGTTTCGCCGTAGGGCGCGAGGTCCAGCATGAAGTCCGACATGCCAAACCAGCCCGTCGTGTTGCTGCCAAACATGATTCCGAAGCCGATGATGAAAAAGGCGATGGAGCCAATGCAGAAGTCCATCAAGTTTTTCATGATGATGTTGACCACGTTCTTTGCCCGGGTGAACCCCGTCTCGACCATGGCAAATCCGGCCTGCATGAAGAAGACGAGAAAGGCCGCCACACAGGTCCAGACAATGTTCAGATTCGCCTGAAGATCTTCCAGCGTAAGCACGGTCGCCGTAGTATCGGCGACTTCTTCCTGTGCGACCCCGTCAGGCATCGCCCCGAAAATTACAAACGATGCCACCAGAATGGCAAGTATGGTTCTTAGTCTTCCCATGCCCATTTACTTTCTTTTCCAGAGCAACACGCGCCAGCCCAAGCCATCGACAAGGACCGCTTGTACCGAACCTTCGAGCACGGAGCGAGAGCAACGGATGATGCAAGGAATCGATCTAAACGAATTGCCGATACAAATATCTGAATCATCCTGGTGCGCTGTACGGATCCTGAACCCCTCCGGGCCTGTGCCGACATCACTGCCGTGCTGGACACCCTGCCGGAGACAAGAAGCTTCAGCACACGCCTCTTTGAGCAAGGTATATGCCAGCCCCGCAATTTGGTGTGAAGAAGACTGGATAAACTTCTGAAAAGAGGGAAAAGCCGCTATGGACGCGCAATTATTCCCGCTCTGGCTCAGAACATGACAGTAATTAATAACCATAAATGAGATTTCTGCCGAAAGCATATTGTGCCGGAGCCACCGAAAGGTAGGATTCGATTGGGCTCCTACCTCTATGTACGTCCAAATCGGGAGCTACACAAATCCAGTAAAAGCCTTCGGTTCTTAAGACCATCGCGGAAACTGTTGACGCCCATGGCCACAGCCGGAACCTCCGATGGCCGGGACAATTGATTCAAACCCAAGCTCGACCCGCGAAATAGTTTTCCGGCGCTCCGTCGTTTCCCTCCACAGCAGCATAGGGTAGATGCCATGTGTTTACTCCGTCTCTGCTTCGACGCCAGCGAAGACAGCGCAGATAAATTTGTGCTAACGGATTAATTTTGAATGACTTAGAGGGGAGATAATGGTTGTGTGGAATTTAGCTTGACAGAGTTCAAGTCCCCGGCTATAATTTACTAAACTTTTATTCAGTGCTTTTGTTTTCAGTAGTTTCGGTGCCGAAGTGTTGGTCATTGCATTTTGATGGGAAGGAACTTCCGAACATGGAGCGGCGAATCGTACATATCGATATGGATGCCTTCTTTGCATCTGTCGAAGTCGCACGTGATCCCGCCCTGGCCGGAAAACCCCTCATTATCGGGGGAGCCTGGGAGGACCAGCGGGGTGTCGTATCCACCGCCTCCTATGAGGCGCGGAAGTTCGGGGTTCACTCGGCCATGTCCCTGACCCAGGCGAAGAAACTTTGCCCTGGGGGTATTTTCATGCGGGGCAATTACGAGCACTATCGCGAGGCTTCCGGCAAGGTGCGGGCCATCCTTGAGTCCGTAACCCCCGTGGTTCAAATGGCCTCCATTGATGAAGGTTACCTGGACGTGACCGGGTCTCAGCGAATCTTCGGGGGCGACGAGGGCATCGCGACGTACATAAAATCCGAAATCAAGGCGCAGACGAAGCTGCCCTGCACCGTGGCGATATCGCCGAACAAGCTGGTGTCCAAGGTGGCTTCGGACGAGGGCAAGCCCAACGGGTACATCCGGGTGGCCGCCGGGGAGGAGGCTTCTTTCCTGGCACCCCTGGACGTCCGCAAACTTCCCGGGGCGGGCCCCCAGACCTGCGAGGCCCTGGCACGGTTGGGTATCAATACGCTGGGGCAGTTGGCGGGCGCGGATCCGGGTGTGTTGGAGCGGGCCTTCGGCCATCAAACCGCCGTTGGACTGCAACGGCGCGCCCGTGGCATTTCCACTTCGGAAGTAGAAGTGGAGCGGGGGCCCAAGTCCATCAGCCGCGAGACCACCTTCCCCGAAGATGTGCTGGAATGGCCCCAGGTGGAGCAGACCCTGGCCTATCTTACGGAGCGGTGCATGTTTACGCTCCGCGAGGAGGGCCTGGAGGCGAAGCGGGTTACCCTGAAAGTGCGCTACAGCGACTTCGAGACCAAGACCTTCGCCCACACCCTGCAGGAACCTACAGCGGTGGACGCGGAAGTGATTGATGCGCTTCGAGAACTGGTGGCGAAGGGAAAAGCCCGGCGGGCGCGCATCCGGCTCATCGGTGTGGGACTCGACCAGCTCCGCTATAACCAGCACCAGTTGCCCCTCTTCGGGGGAAAAAATAACGAGAAGTGGGAGAAGGTGCTGGAGCAGGCGGACGCCGTCCGGGGCAAGCACGGCTTCAACAGCCTGCGCACCGGTAAGTCCATCGGACTTGGTCGCGAGGTTACCCTGGCCACCCCGTCCCTGTCGCGATAACACGGAGGGCGCCGTGGCGGTCGGCCCGAAAGGGTCCGGTACGGCGGCGTGGCCTCCGGCTAATCATAAGAAGCGTTGATACCGAAACGAACAAGGAGACAATGTCATGAGAAACAGCATCGCCTACATGATGATATTCCGCAACCACGTCCGATTCTTTGTCCGCAACCAGATGGCTGCACGGCGCTTCGATGACTATGAAGAAAGCGCGGCATAGCCGTCGTCGCTGTGAAGGTTCTGCGAGCCCGCGTCTACCGATCCAGCACCGAATAGTCCACGGGCTGGTGCACGCCCTGCTCCAGGAATCGCGCCACGATATAGAAGAAGTCGCTCAAGCGGTTCACGAAGGCCAGGATGAGTGTGGCGTCGAAGGCGGGAACCGTTTCCTTAAGCTGTACCAGCGCCCGTTCCAGTTCGCGGGCCACGGTGGCGGTGATATCGGCCTGGGCGGAAAGCAGATTCGAAGCCGAAGCGATGAAGGACTTGGGCAGCGTTATACGCGCCTCAAGCGCCGTCTGGATAGCCTCCAGTTTTTCCAGGTGCGCGGGGCCCAAATCCGCCACGCGGTATTCCGGGTGGACGCATTCCGGGTCGTTTACCGCGGTGCCGATCAGGAAGCAGGCATGAAGGAGCCAGAAGAGGGGTTCCATGACCTCACGCTGCGCTTCATCGCCTTGTTCCATGATCTGAAGGCGTAGCAAGGCCGTGTGCGCTCGAAGCGAGTCCAGTTTGCCCGTGGCCTCCAGAATCGGATGGGATTTGGGCAGGCGCTGGCCTCCAAGAATAAGGGTGGTGCCGGTGTCGCCGCGCTTCGTCGTTACGGGGGATGCCATGGAAGATGCTCCGTGTTCGGGTTATGGCCCTCTTGACCTGCGAAGAGTACCAATCTCTTACCAACTAACTTTATCTATTCGGGACGTGGGGAGCGGGGGCTTTCCAGCCCCCGAAACGCGCAACGCAGTTGCAGGGCAATACGGCCCATGTTTCCTGGAGCGATTTCGATGTCTAGTAGAGAGGGCCGGCCCGCGACACGCCGAGGAACCGAAATCGTCCCTCACAGCATTGCTAACATCGACGAATAGTCGCGCCGCAATGTTTACTCGACGCGAATGCCCACGGGGCAGTGGTCGGAGCCGGTGACGTCCTGGAGGATGAAGGCGTCCTTCACCCGGGGCATGAAATCCTTGTTGACCAGGTGGTAGTCGATTCTCCACCCGATATTCTTCTCGCGAGCACGGGCACGGTAGGACCACCAGCTATACTGGTCGGGTTCCGGATGAAAATGTCGGAAGGTGTCCACGTAGCCATGCTTCAAGAAGGCCGTCATGGCGTCCCGCTCTTCAATGTAGTAACCAGCGTTGTTCTCATTGTCCTTCGGTCGCGCCAGGTCGATGGCCTGATGGGCGATGTTCATATCGCCGCATAGGATGACATTTTTGCCTGCTTTGACTGCTTTATTCGCTATCTTGGCGAGCGCCTTGCAATAGTCCAGTTTGTAGTCCAGCCGCGCCCGCTCCGCCTGGCTGTTTGGCCAGTAGCCATTCAATATCGTGAATTGCTCGAATTCCAGCACCTGAACGCGCCCTTCGTCGTCAATATGGTCTATACCCGTGGTCGTTGTCGACAGGAGTTTTATACCGTCGCGCACAAAGGTCGCCGTACCGCTGTAGCCCTTTTTCTTCGCGGGATTGAAATACGTCGTGTAACCCGCCGGTCGGAGGATGGATTCGTCCAAGTCGCCCGGCAGCGCGCGGGACTCCTGAATGCACAAAATATCCGGCTGGGCACGCTCGAACCACTCCATGAAGCCGTTCTTCAGAACCGCGCGAAGGCCGTTCACGTTCCAGGAAAGTATAGTCGTCATGTCTCGATTCCTCGGGGAAGGGCAAAAGGGGAGGGCTGCCCGCGCAGCATACTGGGAACACCATGGAAAATGCAACGAACCGGCTCATTCCTCGACTTACGACACCCTGAAGCGTCTGTGAGAGATCCTTGCAAAATGCGTATTATTCCCCGTAGAGTGGGATAGTCATGCGCGGCCACTGGTTGAGTCGCAAGCTCCAGCAATTCGGATGCGCCTCACTGATCGAGGCGCGGCAAGCGGGGAAGGCTCAGTAGCAAATGGCAGATATCGATGCGGTAGAGCGAGAATTAGCCGCCGGACGGATCTGGAGGGCAAAGGAAATCCTCCAGGGGCGTCTCCGCTCCGCCGGCTATGATGCCGTGCTCTATGAGCGGTACGGATTCGTGTTGTTTCAATTGGGCGATATGGCCGAGGCCGGCAAGTATCTTTTCCTCTCGGGAATTCGCAAGCCCGAGTATCGCGAGCCCATAGAAATCTACATTCATCGCCACGGGAAATCCCTTCGCACATTGCACGACACTTTTCCCGCTTGTGTGAGGCGCACCGGTGCCGCGTCCTATCCTGAGGGGGTGCTGACCGATCTCCAGGCCGCCGGCTGGTCGCTGAGAGATCTCAAGATTGCATCCCGCAAAGATCCTACAGCAGATTCGTCAAGTTGGGAGCTTTGGGTCGGCCTATCCATCGCCGCGGTTTTCCTGGCATTGTTTGCCGGATTCCTCGTTCAGGGACTTCGCGGGCTCAGATGGCTGGTCGGGTTCTTTTCAGGCGGATAAGACTGCTGATTGCCATACGCGGAGCCGGGTTGCGGTACAATGAGGAAAAGGAGCTTGCACCCCACCATGTCCAACCGCGCCGCCGCCGTGGCGGGCCAATTCTACCCCGCCGCACCCGAAAAACTCCGGAGCACCGTCACCCGCTGTCTCGACGAGGCCACCACCTTGCCCGCACCGGATCGGGTCTCGGCCATCATCGCGCCCCACGCGGGCTATCCCTATTCGGGGCCCACAGCGGGGTGGGCTTTTCGCCGCATCCAAAGCATGGCCCCGCGCCGCGTCGCGTTGCTCGGCCCTTCGCACCATTACCGTTTTCGCGGTATTTCCCTACCTGACGCGGGAGCTTTCCAGACTCCGCTGGGTATCGTGCCCGTGGACAGCAATTTCACGGCAGATCTCGCCAGAGCATTCGGCTGCGCGTGCCCCGAGGCCCATACGCCCGAGCACGCCCTGGAGGTTGAGCTGCCCTTCCTCCAAATGGTTCTCACGCCGGGCTTCTCCATCGTGCCCGTGCTCTTCGGGGACTATCCGGCACCAGAGTACTGGGCGGTGGCCGAATTCCTGGCGGAGCACCTCGATCCCGGCGATTTGATCCTCGCCTCCACCGATTTATCCCATTTTCTCAGCGAGCCCGAGGCCAATCAGATCGACCGCCATTCCCTCGACACCGTCCTCGCGGGCGATCCAGATGCCCTCGCTACGGGTCTGCGCGATGGATCCTGTTCCCTCTGCGGCGGTGCCGCCGTCGTGGTCGCCCTTGCCGCCGCCAATCTCCTCGGCGCAAGGTTGCGCACCCAGTGGGACTACCGAACCAGCGCCTGGGCCACCGGCGACCTCAATCGTGTTGTGGGCTATGGAGGTTTGACGTTCGAACGTGCGGGGTGATTGACCTGGGGACGTACCGCCGCACGGGCACCCGGTCCGTGCGATGGCAATCAGGGTCTTCCCCAATGCCCAGTTCCGCGAAGCTCATTTCAATGCGGCGGCATGTCCCTGTGGATGCTGGAATCGAGACCTGAACAAAGTCGAAGTCTCGAAACACACCCTTTGAGACAGGCACGCGCATGGGCGACGCTACTGCAACAAATAGTTGCCTGACGAACAAACGCGGCACGCACAATACTAAGTGGTGGGCGCGAGTCCGTCCCCGCATTGTCCGCCGCCCGCCCGCCGCGTTATAGTGAGCGCGAATCGAAGCAACCGCAGGGGAGAGTCCTCATGACCATCACCGTGAACACCATCTGCCAGGCCATGGACGCCTGGGCACCCCAATCCCTCGCCTATGACTGGGACAAAGTCGGCCTGCAGATTGGTGAACCCGGACAGCCCGTGAAGCGGGTACTCGCCTGCCTCACTGTCACTGCCGCCGCAGTTGCCAAAGCCGAGCAGTGGGGGGCCGGGATGATTGTCGCCCACCACCCGATCCTGTTCAGCGCCCTGAAGACACTGCGCACCGACGATCCCCACACGCGCCTCTGTCTCCGCCTGGCAGCGCGCAACATCGCTTGCTTCGCCGCCCACACCAATCTTGACGTCGTCCCGGGCGGCGTAAATACACTTCTCGCCGATACCCTTTGCTTGCAAGATATCGCCCCCCTCATCCCCAGCCCCCGTGCGGAGCAGGTGAAGCTCATCACCTTCGTGCCCGAAATCCACCTAGCCTCCCTGCGCGAAGCCCTATGTCGCGCTGGCGCGGGGGTCATCGGCGACTACGCCGAATGCACTTTCAGCACCTCCGGCATCGGAACCTTTCGCCCCGGAGACGACACGAAACCTTTCAGCGGTCGCAAGGGTGCCCTCAACGAGGAGGCCGAACTCCGCATCGAGATCCTCGTCGCCAAAGCCGTGTTGCCCCAAGTACTCCAGGCCCTTCGCGCCGCCCACCCCTACGAAGAACCGGCCTTCGATATCGTTCTCCTCGAAAATCGCGACGCCCGCTTCGGCCTCGGGGCGCGCGGTACCCTGGCACAGCCCGTCAACCTGCGAGACTTCGCGCAGTTCGTGCGCAACGCACTCAAGCTGAGCCACGTGCGCATCGTGGGCGATCCTCGCAGGAAAGTTCAGCGCATCGCCGTCTGCGGCGGAGCCGGTGGGGGAGAGATACCGGCCCTCCCGCGCGATATCGATGTCTACGTCACGGGCGACCTGAAATACCACGAAGCCGACGCCGCTCAGGAGCACGGCCTGGCCCTCATCGACGCAAGCCATGACGGCACTGAGCGCAACATTGCCAACGCCATCGCACGCCACCTCAAGCGAGCCGTTCCCGGTCTCGAAACCAAAGCCTTTATCGAACCTGAGATCTTCCAGGCGGTGGGGCCAATGAAGTAGGGGGGTGTGTCGCTCGGGGGCGACTAAGGCACGCCTGCTTTTTTTTCGAATGAAAGCCGACTCCACGAGGGCGATTCCGTCATCCCCGCGTGGGTAAACAGTTGATATCACCCCCTGCAGTATTTAGGATGGTGAACGTTCTGGTAGTCGGTTCGGGGGGAGCGGGCGCTAATCTCGCCAATCCGAGACAGCACGAACGATATCACCCACTTCCTCGCGATCAAGGAAGACATCACCGCGGGCAAGCGAACGGAAAA
>JBIJDL010000254.1:0-8854 GCA_044344195.1 Candidatus Hydrogenedentales bacterium | reverse complement strand
CCCGCGCCCGTCGTGTATGCCGCCACGCCCGCGCCGGAGCCAGCGCCACGCCCGGCACCGGCCAGCCTGACAGACGCCCACATCCGCGCGGCGCAGATGGTCATAGCAGACAATGGGTTTCCCGTGCCCAGCCTGCGGCTCAGCGTTACGCACGTCCGCGCCGAGGTGCAACTCACTGAACAGCCGCCATACGATATAGACGAATATGCGAAGGCCGCTGTGCTCGCCATGCGTAACGCGCTTTACGTCATGCACGACGCGAATCCAGACTGGTTCTATAGCCTGACCATCTACGGGCCATCTCCTGGGCCTGGACTCATTCAGGTTATCGGCAACGCGAAGATGAGGCCCACTGGTGCTCTGCAATGGACGTTCGGCAAGCGGGCGTAATGCAGCCCACCATCGCCACCACATCTCGCGCGGCGTCTGGTACGTCAACCAGTACCACCCCCACCGCCCCGGCTCGGCTCGCCCCGACTGGCCGGGGCGTTTTGTGCCTGCAAGTAATTACTTGCAAACCATACAAACCACCCTATAAACCGCAAATGTTGCAAACGCGCTAATTTCATGCTACCCTATATTTCATAAGCCTTTCAGGCTGTTTACTGTGTCGCACTGGTAGTTTTCTAGTGGCCTCCGGAGCAAGAGGCCACAGGTTCGAATCCTGTCGGGCGCGCCATTATTTGATTGCTTGAGCCCGCGTGCCGATTACGGTGTGCGGGCTTTCTGGCTTTGCGGCGAGGTCGGGGCTCAGTTGTCCTCGTTGTCGTCGCCGATGCTGACGTCGCGCATTATCTTCTTGACACCCGCTTTCTTGAGGATCTGTTCCAACGCTTCCACGCTTAACAGCTCGGGCTTTTTAAGCTTCAGGACCCATCGGCCTTTGTTACCTTTGGTTTTGTCCCTGGCAATGGTGGCTTTGAGTCGCTTGGCGAGCAGGCCCTCGATTTCCTGCCGGGCGTCTTCAGCGAGCTCTTCCTTGAGCTTGAAGCTGATCATCTTTTTTTCCATTGCTGGGGCTTCCTTCCCGGGCTGAATTCCGAGTGGGGTGATCGGGTGCTTTGTTTGCAGGGCGCCGTGCGCAATGCGCCGTGGTGGGCTCAGGGAGCGTCGGCGCAGACGTCTTCCAGGGAGTCGCCATTGAAGATCCAGACGAGTTGGTCGCCTTCGTGGACGCAGGTGAAGGTGGCGGTGGCGAAGCGCAGGTTTGCTCCGGTTTCGTTCAGTTCAATCGTTCCGCTGTTGTTGAGATCGAAGACGTCCAGACTAAACTGGGTAAAGTCGGGATAGCCTGCCTGTACTTCCGCCAGCGTCAACGCGTCGTTGGTGTCCGTGTCGAGGTCGTTGAAATCGGCATTGAGGGCGGGCCGAAGGTCGTTGGGAGAGATTTGCTTGACGCGTCGGTCTAGCAGCCCGCCTACGAGTACCGTCCAGACGACACCGTCAGGGTTGGTCTCGAGATCCGGGGCCGTCAGCACAATCTCGACGCCGGTCCCGTTTGCCACCGCGCCCGCGAGTATGTTGTCGCTTGGAAGGCTGTCATCGGGGCCAATCATGCGGATGCTGGTGATGTTGAATTGAGAGAACTGGTTCTGGATGGTGAGCGTGGTTTCGCTGCCGTCGATGGGATCGTTCGGGCAGCCGGACAGGGTCAGGAGGATGGACAGGGCGCTCGCGGTGAACATGGCGGTGCGAAAGACCGGGTAGATACGTGAAGTCATATCGTTCATCCTTCTGGATTGAGGCTGGGGAGTCGACGTGCCACGTCCATTGTAGTGGTCGGGCAGTGTCGCGGGCGACTTTTTTCGGGCGATTCTCGAACGGGCGACCCCGCGTTTCTGAGGGGGCTGTGAAAGAAAAGCGGGGCTGCCGCGCGTTGCGGGCAGCCCCGGAAAGGTTTAGTCTCGGAGAATTAGTGTTTGTTCAACGATACGCCGAGGTCGGCCAGTTTGTCCTCGATCATCTTCAGGATCTCATTTTTGCGCTTGTCGGTGTCGGCTTCCACGCGGACGACCAGCTTGGGGCTGGTGTTGGAAGCGCGGAGGAGGCCCCAGCCGTCTTTGAACTCGATGCGGGCGCCGTCGATGGTGACGACGTTGAGGCCGAGGTCTTTCTGGAAGTAGTCACGGGCCTTCGCGATCACGTCAAACTTAATGCTGTCCGCGCAGTCGTATTCCAGCTCCGGCGTGATGGGGAGCACGGGAATATTCTTGAAGTGGGCGCTGAGGGGCTTGCGTCCGCCCGCCACGATCTCCAGGAGACGCGCGCCGGAGTAGATGGCGTCGTCGAAGCCGTACCAGCGGTGCTTGAAGAAGATGTGGCCGCTCATCTCGCCCGCGAGCTGTGCATGGAATTCCTTAAGTGCTGCCTTGAGGTGGGAGTGGCCGGTGCGCCACATGATGCCTTTGCCGCCCTTCTTCTCGATATGGGCGTACATGCTGCGGCTGCACTTTACTTCGCCGATGATGGTGGAGCCGGGCTTGTCCTTCAGGATGTTCTCGGCGAAGACCGCCACCAGGCGATCGCCCCAGAGGGGGTTGCCCAGTTCGTCACAACCGCCGAGGCGATCCACGTCGCCGTCGAAGGCGATGCCCACGTCGGCACCGTGCTTTTTCACGGCCTTGATGATGTCCTGAAGGTTTGCTTCCTTCGTGGGGTCCGCGTGGTGGTTGGGGAAGTTGCCGTCCACTTCGCAGAAGAGCGGGATGACCTCGCAGCCGAGCTTTTCATAGAGCGGCACGGCGACCACGCCGCCGACGCCGTTGGCCGCATCGACCACGACCTTGAGCTTGCGCTTGAGGGTGATGCCTTTGAGGATGCGGGCCACATATTTGGGTACGAGGTCCATGCGGGTGATCGTGGTGGTCTTCTTTACCTCAGGGAAAACGCCCGCTTCCGCTATCTTGCGGAGCTTCTGAATCTCGTCGCCGTAGATCGTGGTCTTGCCCACGCCGACCTTGAGTCCGTTGTACTCTTTCGGATTGTGGCTGGCCGTGAGCATGAGGCCGCCGTCCACCTTGAGGGTGTTGAGGGCGAAGTAGAGCACGGGGCTGGGCACTTCGCCGATGTCGATGACGTTGAAGCCGCAGGCGGTGAGGCCGTCGATCAATGCTGCGGCATACTCCTTGCCAGTGAGGCGGCCATCGCGACCGACGACGACGGTGTTGTATTGGCGCTTGCCGCGCATGTACGCGGCATAGGCCTTGCCGAGCGTTTCATAGGTGCTTGCATCGAGGTCTTTTCCGGCGATGCCCCGGATGTCATATTCTCGAAAGATTTCAGGATTCAGCTTCATGTAGGTTCCACTCCGCGGTTGTGGATTTGGCGTTATGATAAGCGAGATAATAAAGGAACGGGGCTTGTGCTTTCCAGAATCCAGAATTTCCTGCAGACATACGCGCGGGTGGCTAGCGCTTTTACCACGGATTGCACGGATGAAGAAAAATTAGTGGGCAGGTAGTGCAAGTGCCTGTGCAATTGATTGAGAGTGCCTGGATCGGATGTGTGGAATGACTGTTAAGAACAACGTGGTATCCCGCCAAGACTTTGACTCGATGCCATGCTACTTCGCATTGACCCGCAGCGAGGCGGGCACATGACATCCCATCCCTATGAGGACGATCTCCAATCCATCCGCGATGACCGGCGCTGGCGCTTTCTGCGTCAATGGCAAGGTGCGGGCGGGGTGTTTCATCATGACGGCCGACGCTATCTTAACTTTTCGTCGAACGATTACCTTGATCTCGCGAATCACCCGGCGCTGAAGGCGGCGGTGCGGGAGGTCCTCGATAGTCATGCCTGCGGCGCGACCGCTTCGCGGCTTATGTCGGGAAATCTTGGCATCCACGAGGCACTGGAGCAGTCCATCGCGGCCCTATGTGGCCAAGAGGCGGCGCTTGTATTTCCCAGTGGCTACCAGACGAATGTGGGCGTGCTCTCGGCGCTGGCGGGCCGGGGCGACACCATATTTTCTGATGCGTTGAATCACGCGAGTATCATCGATGGGGCGCGTCTTTCCCGCGCCGCGATTCAGGTCTATCGCCACAACGATTCGAGCCATCTTGCGGAGTCGCTCGCCGCCGCGCCGTCCACTGGGCGCAGGATTGTCGTGACGGATTCGGTGTTCAGCATGGATGGCGATCTCGCGCCCGTGGTGGCGCTGTCGGCGCTGGCCCGGCAATACGATGCCGTGTTCGTCGTGGATGAAGCCCATGCCGTGGGTATCTGGGGCGAAGGCGGTGGCGTGTGCAAGGGCCTGGGCGTGCGGCCCGATCTGGTCACGGGGACGCTGGGCAAGTCGCTGGGTTCCGGCGGCGCCTTTGCGGCGGGCGGCGCGGTCTTTCGCGATTTACTGATCAACAAGGCGCGGAGTTTCATCTACAGCACCGGCCTGACCCCCATGAACGCGGCGGCGGGCCTGGCGGCGGTGAAATTGATCGAGGAAGAGCCGTCGATGGGCCGGGCCTTGCTGGATCGGTCCGCGTACTTTCAGGAGCAGCTTGCGGCGCGCGGCGTTCCCATCGTCCGGAGCGCCACCCAGATCGTTCCGATCATGGTGGGGGACAACCAGCGTGCGGTGGACCTTTCCGAGGCCCTCCTGGCGGAGGGCTTGATCGTCACGGCGATTCGCCCGCCCACGGTGCCGGAGGGAACGGCGCGGCTGCGATTCTCGGTGACCTTGGGTCATGGTGAAGAGGATTTGAGGGCGACGGCGGAGATGGTGGCACGGGTGGTGGTGGGGGCATAAGACGGATAGGACCGATAGGACGGATAACGAGCACCAGCTCACCGTCGTGTCGTGAACCCAATTCACAACGACGATCAAAGTAACAACAGGAGCACACACAGGTGCGTAACGGACTTTTTATAGCAGGGACCAACACGGGCGTAGGGAAGACTTTGGTGACGGCGGGTATTTTGCGCCACCTCCGTAAGCAGGGCCTCGACGTGGTTTCCATGAAGCCCGTGCAGACGGGCGGGGTTGCCGGAGGGGCAGGTTTGACGGCACCCGACCTCGATTTTCACCTTGCGGCTACGGGCCTCAGCGTTTCTGCGGAAGAGCGTAAACTGATGAGTCCGTACGTTTACGAGCCCGCGTGCTCGCCGCATCTGGCGGGGCGACTGGCCGGGCATTACGTGAATCTGGACCACTGCCAGTCGTGTGGGGACCAACTGGCCGCCGCGCATCAGGGCGTGCTCATCGAGGGCGCGGGCGGGCTCATGGTTCCGCTCAATGAAGAAGAAACCCAGTTGGGCCTCATCATCCAGCTCGGTGCCCCGGTGCTTTTGGTGGCCCACATCGGCCTGGGAACAATCAATCACTGCCTGCTGACCATTGAAACCTTGCGCGAAGCCGAGGTGCCGATTGCGGGGGTGATATTTAACGCCACGGCCCCCGGCGAGGGTGAAGATTTTATCGGGCGGGATAACCCGGAAGCCGTGGCGCAGTTTGGCGCGGTGGAAGTGCTGGGCAATGTGCCGTGGTTGGGGGACTTGAGTGGGGACGTCGCCTGGGAATTATTTGATGCGAGCGTGCCGGGGCTGGCGAAGATTGCCTCCTATTTCTCGCCCGAGTAGCACAGCCGTTAACATCCTAATCCCATTAGATGTAGTATAAATCACTCGGGACAGACATGGAACTTTCAGAACTCAAGACCCTTGACCACCGCCATTCCTGGCATCCTTACACGGACTCCGTGAGCTATGAAGCTGCCCCTTACACCTGCATCGAACGGGCGGAGGGCGTCTATCTCTATACGGCGGATGGCCGCAAGCTCTACGACGGGATTGCCTCGTGGTGGGCCGTTGCACTGGGGCATAGCCATCCCAAGGTCGTGGCGGCGATTCAGGCGCAGGCGGCGGTGTTGCAGCATCATGTTTTTGCGATGCAGGCCAATGCTCCGGCGGTGCGGCTTGCCGCGCGGCTGGCCGCCCTCGCGCCAGGCGATCTGAACTACTGTTACTTCGCGGCGGACGGATCGAGTGCGGTGGAGGCGGCCCTAAAGATGGCGGCGCAGTACTGGATCTATCAGGGCAAGCCGAAGAAGACGCGCTTTGTGGGCTTGCAGGATGCCTACCACGGCGACACCATCGGCGCGATGGGCGTCGGCTTTACCTCCTGGTTTCAAGCGCCCTACGGTGCGCTGGTGACTCACGCTCTGATCGCTCCCATGCCTTTTGCACCGTGTAATTCCGGCGATCCCGAGGAAGAGCGCGCCGCGGACGAAGCCTTCGCGGAAATGGAGCGAATTGTCCGCGCTCACCACGAAGAACTCGCGGCGGTAGTCGTCGAGCCGCTCTGCCTCGGATCCGCGGGCATCCGCATCTATCCCCCGAGCTACCTGCGCAAGCTTCGCGAACTTTGCGATGCGCATGATGTGCTGCTGATCGCCGACGAGGTGGCGGTGGGTTTCGGGCGCACCGGGCGCATGTTTGCCTGTGACGTTGCGGAGATCGTTCCCGACATCCTGTGTCTTGGAAAGGCGCTCACGGCGGGACACCTGCCCATGAGCGCGGCCATCGCCACGGACCGAATTTTCAACGCGTTTCGCCGTCCCGACGAGACGCCACGGGTCTTCTTTGATGGCCACACGTTTTGTGGTAATCCCATCACCTCGGCGGCGGCCCTGGCGGCGTTGGACGTGATGGAGGAATTGAATCTAGTCGAGCACTGCGCGCCGCGCTACGCCCAGCTCGGCAAAGGCATGAAGCGAATCGGAAAATTGCCGTCGGTGGCCTTTCAGAAGAGCCTGGGCCTGATCGGCATGTGCGCGATTTCAGAGGAGGCGGGTGGTGCGGTGCGGGCGCGGGCCATCGTGGCGCGGGCGAGCGAAATGGGGCTCTACATCCGGCCCCTGGGCGCGGTGCTGTACCTGTGGCCGCCGCTCACGGCTACGGAGGAGGAACTGGGCGCGATGATCGGGATTCTGGAGGCCGCAATAGCGGAATAGTGAATGGAGAATAGTGAATGGCGAAAGGAATATTGCGCCGATTGAATTCACTATTCGCTAGTCTGAATTCGCCATTCCAAAGAGGCACCTGAGCGTCGCTTTGTGGTATCCTGTTGACTCATTTTCGAGATGTTGTATCCCCACTTGGAGTTTTCATATCCCATGGCCGAATCGGTAAATTCCTTTGGCGCGCTTCGTTACGACTGGACCGAAGCCGAGCTGGACGCGATCTACAATCTTCCCCTGACGGAACTGGTTTATCAGGCCCAGTCTGTTCATCGTCAATATCACGACCCCACTAAGGTCCAGCAGTGTACACTCCTCAGCATCAAGACGGGCGCGTGCCCAGAAGACTGTTCGTACTGTCCCCAGAGCGCCCACCACAACACCGGACTCGACAAGGAGCCGCTTATCGACGTGGAGGGAGCGTTGGAAGCCGCACGCGCGGCCAGGGCCAACGGTTCGACCCGCTTCTGCATGGGCGCGGCCTGGCGCGAGGTCCGCGATGGCGAGCAGTTTGATCGCGTGCTCGACATGGTCCGGGGTGTGAAGGCCCTGGGTATGGAGGCCTGCTGTACGCTGGGCATGGTGAATGAAGATCAAGCCCGTCGCCTCGCCGAGGCCGGCCTGGATGCCTACAACCACAACCTTGATTCTGGTCCCGATTTCTACAAAGAGATCATCTCCACCCGCACCTATGACGACCGCTTGAACACCATCCAGAATATCCGCAAGGCGGGTGTGACAGTGTGCTCCGGCGGGATCGTGGGCATGGGGGAGACGGTAAAAGATCGCATAGCGATGCTGGCGGTGCTTGCGGGGCACAATCCCCATCCGGAAAGCGTGCCGATTAATGCGCTGGTCGCAGTCGAGGGCACTCCTCTCGCGGATCAGGCCCCCGTCGACCCGCTGGTCATGGTCCGTATGATCGCCACGGCGCGTATCGCCATGCCCGGCGCCATGGTCCGCCTCAGCGCGGGCCGCACCTCCATGAGCGATGAGACGCAGGCGCTCTGCTTCCTCGCGGGCGCGAATTCCATCTTCGCGGGCGAGAAACTGCTGACCACGCCGAATCCCGGCGAGGATCGGGACAAGGCGCTGTTCAACAAGCTGGGTCTGGAGCCGCTGGAGTTGGAGCGCGTTTAGTGCGCTCCCTTACCCCAGCCCGTAGTGGCTGTTTTCCTTCACGACCTGATCGTCATCCGTGATGGGAAATTCTCCGGGGTACTTTACAAAGGCCACGTGCCCGTCCATGTACAGCACATTGCAGCCACCTGGCAGGTGGTTGAAATTTACCGTGCCGTTGCTGTTGTCCGTGTATTCTTCGCTTCCGTAGGCGTCCCACAATACGGGTAGGGTGCTCTCAGCCCTGGCGCTCGCGCCCGCGTTGTTGATGTCCGTAATCAGGAAGCGTTCGATCCCTTCCCGAAGTCGCAGCAGCGTGCTACCCCCGGCGGAACCCTGGGCCTGGGGCGCGGCCGGCACCCAGGGCGGCCACGGCGCGCTGCCCGCCAGCGGCAGGTCGCCGTCATAGTCCTTCAGATGCACGTTGCCCAGTCCGAGTATCGCCGTCGTGCTCAATATGGCGTTGGTCGCCGCCGCACCCCAGAGACCGTAGAACTCCGCAATGTTGCTGATCAGATAGCCCTTGTAGATGTACGAGCGGCCCAATTCCCCCGTGGCGTAGTAGTCGTAGGATGCTTTGTCGCCCGCCGCTTCGGCGGCCGCCTTCCACGTCTCGAAGCTCCCGCCATCCGCAGGCACGCGCGCGGCCACGCTCAGCCAGCCGGGATCCCCGCCGCTGTCCGAAGGGCAACGGGCCGTGGCGATATCGTTCAAATACTCCGGGAAAATGGACCCGGCGCGCGGCGCGCTCCAGAGGGGACTGGAGCGGGTATCTGCAC
>JBIJDL010000253.1:0-8915 GCA_044344195.1 Candidatus Hydrogenedentales bacterium | reverse complement strand
AATTATCCTAGCCCCCCCCGGGGAAACCAGCGAGCTGACATTGCCCACCAGCCCGCACGAATGTACAATATCAGGATGGCGGAGTGTTCCGCCCATGAGGAGGTCTGAAGAAACCATGTCACTAAACAATTCAACCATACTGATGGCAACCGTGGCCGCTGTCTCTTTTGGCGTTGCCGTGGCGGTTGGGCTGGGCTGGAACCCGCTCGCTCCGCTCGTGCACGCGGCAGGCGACCCCGCAGCCGGCTCGGGCACCAAAATCGGCGCGGGAGCCCATGTCGAGGGGCCAATTACCATCCGCACCTTCACAAAGGAAGGGGTCCTCGGCGAACCGGTGACAACCGACCCGGTCGTGCTGGAAGACGCCGAATGGAAGAAGCGCCTGACGCCCACGCAGCACTATATCCTGCGGGAGAAGGGCACCGAGCGCGCCGGCACTGGAGCGCTGCTCAAGAACGACAAAGAAGGCGTTTACACCTGCGCCGCCTGCAAGCTTCCACTCTTCGAGTCGAAGTCCAAGTTCGACTCCGGCACGGGATGGCCAAGCTACTTTCAGCCCATAGCGAAGGAGAACGTGCTGGAGATCGAGGATAATGCCCATGGCATGGTCCGGACCGAGGTGGTCTGCGCCCGGTGTGGCGGCCATCTGGGTCACGTCTTTGACGATGGCCCCAATCCCACCGGTCTGCGCTATTGCATGAACTCCGAATCCCTGGGCTTCACCGAGAACGCTAAACTCGCGGAACTTGCGGAAGAAGTCAAAACTGCTACTAAAACAGCCGATGCGGCGAAGGACAGTGACTCCATGTGGCTACCTATGCCGACGAATGATGTGCCCCTGACCGCGGAGCCGGGCAAAGCTAAAGTGGTCTTTGCCGGAGGCTGCTTCTGGTGTACCGAGGCCGTTTTCGAGGAGCTGGAAGGCGTGAGCGCCGTCGTTTCCGGGTATACCGGCGGTGATGCCAAGCAGGCGAACTACAAGGCGGTCTGTTCGGGCACCACGGGTCATGCCGAGGCCATTGAAATCACCTATGACCCCTGTAAAGTCACCTATGGCGCGCTGATGCGGGTCTTCTTCACGACCCACGACCCGACCACGCTGAATCGACAGGGTGCCGATCAGGGTACCCAGTACCGCTCCGCCATCTTCTATCAGGACGATGTGGAAAAGGATCGGGCGGCGGCGTATATCGCCGAGCTGAACGCGGCCGGCAAGTTCGAGAGCCCCATCGTGACGACCTTGGAACCCCTGGGAGACTTCTTTGTGGCGGAGGAGGATCACCAGGACTATGTGAAGCATAACCCTGGCCAGCCTTACGTCCAGTTCAACGCCCTGCCCAAGGTGAAGAAGCTCCACAAGATGCTGGAGGCGGATAAGAAGGCGGACGGGAAGGCTTGATCCCGATCTCAGGATTAAGAACAGCGGCCCGTAATCCACATTGGTTACGGGCCGCTTGCGTTCTTGAACCTCAGTTGAGCGCTATTCCTTGGAGCGCCTCATTGACCGCCGTCAGGTCAAAGTGCTCGGGATCCAAATCGTCTCCGACCCAGTCCAGAATCTCCTGGCGCTGCTGGTGCGCGGGGTCGGCCAGAATTACCAGCATCTGTTGGTAGCCGCTGATACCGCCGCTGTCCTCAACCGGGCAGGCCCGTTTGCCCGTGACGCACTCGGGATGATCGGGTACAGCGGCATTCTCCTCCACTTTCTCCACCACAATCTCGTGCTCCCAACTGTCGCCGAAATCGTACAGGTACACCATCTTGTCCTTTTCGAGATGGAGCACATCCTCAAGGGAGATATCGCCTGCATCGGCCAGGTTCAATTCCCAGGAGGGATCCAACTCCGTCAGGTCGGCATAGCAGGTCCCGTCCTTCTCGAACTGAAACAGGTGGCAGTTCTGCCACCCCATGGCGGACTGGATGGCGTAATGCAGATCGAGCAGGGTGAAGCCGCCAGCAATCTTAAGACGGCGCCAGATGGGCGGTTTGGACCCGTGGAGGGTAATCTTGAGGGTATAAAGTTTCTCGGCCTCTAACTTCTTCGGTGCCATGCGGCTCACTTTCCGGTAATGCGTTCCCAATTCAGATCGAACTTCGCCAGGTACTTCCCCAGCCGATCCGCGTCATTGGTCGACTTGCGCTTCGTTCGGGAGACGGAGAAAAGTTGCCGACCGGCCTCGGAGAGGCTGCGGCACTCGCGGCAGACGCGGATCACTTCCGCCAATTGTACTCGGTCGAAGGGGTCAATGTCGCCAATCTCCTCGGGGCTCAAAATCAGCTCCAGAAACTGCCTCCCCGGATCGTGGGCCGGACGGCCCCAATCGCGCCTCAGGCGCTCTACCTCACGGCCCACTTCCGCCACCGTAATGCGCCCGCCCGACGCCAGGGTGCTCATTCGGGTAACCGCCGCGCCAAGGTCTCGAAAATTGCCGTTCCATCGGCCTTCCGGTCCTTTGGCGAATTTCAGAAAGTGCTTCAAGGCCTCCTTATTGAACTGGACGTGACTCCCCCGACGCTGGGCGGTCTTCTCAAGTTCATAATCAAGATTCGGTGCGATATCCTCCTTGCGATCACGCAGGCCGGGCAGAGTGAAGGACCAGAGATTAATGCGCGCCAGCAGATCTTCCCGGAAACGCCCCCGTTGAACGCACTCGGAAAGGTCGCGGTTGCTACCGCAAATGAGCTGAAAGTCACTCTGGGCGGGGAGGTCCGCACCCACGGGCAGAAAGCGCCTTTCTTCGATGGCCTGCAGGAGCATGGCCTGCTCGTCCGTGCCCAGCTCCCCCACCTCATCCAGAAAGAGCAGACCCCGGTCCGCCGTGCGCAGCAGCCCCGGCCGATCATTGGTCGCGCCGGTAAAGGCCCCGCGCTTGTGCCCGAAGAGGGTGGCCATGGCGGTGTCCCCCCGCAGGGTGGCGCAGTTCACCGAGACAAATGGGCCCTGAAGGCGCTGCCGAAGCTGCTTCAGTTCGTAGATCTGGCGCGCGAGCTGGGACTTCCCCGCGCCCGTCGGGCCAGAGAGGAGGATGGGCTGGCGACTGTTCACCGCCACCTTCTCGACTTCCTCGATCAGCGCGTTGAAAGCCGCATTGCGTGTATTGATGCCGGATTTCAGCAAAGACACGTCATCGCGCTGGTCCTGCTTGAAACGCTTGGCAAGCTGATCGTAGCGAGAGAGATCCAGGTCGATGATTCCATAGCGCCCCGGACTGCGCGGCTCGTCGCCACGCCCCGGCCCCGTCTGCACGAGGCGTCCGGGGATATAGCGGGCTTCGGTCAGGAGAAAGAGGCAGATCTGGGCTACGTGGGTGCCCGTGGTGAGGTGGACGAGGTATTCCTCCTTGTCCAAATCAAAAGGATAGGCCCGGGCGAAGTCGTGAAGGACGGAGTAGACTTCCACGAAGTCCCACGGATCTTCACAGTGGGTGTCATGAATGCGAACCCCCGTTTCGGGCGACGCAGCGAGGATATCCCGCTGTACCCGTTCGGCCGTACGCTGGTGCACGGGATCGGAGAGGAGCTCGAATCGATGCACCTGAAGATTAGGCTGTCGGCAGAGATCGACGGAGGGGCGCCACTTCTCCCAGCGCTTTTCCGCGCGCCCGAGACGGTCCAGAATCGTCCCGAGGAAGCCGATGACCACGATCTTTTTCTTCGCCATTTCCATACCTCGCTATATTTTTCTCTAAATTTTGTGATTCACCAGCATAGGCTAACCATTCGATAGAATCAAGCCTGCAGTAGTCTAATACGCTGGCCTGCGGACACTTGCGCCGCGTCACCCTGGTGCCGTTCGAGAAATGGCACGACTCCTGCCTTAGAGAATACGTTGCCGATGCGGCCTTCTGGGCTGCGGCAACGCCTAAAAGTTTAATCAATACATTCAGTCGGGCGCGCAACACCGGAAGGTACGCCGGGCTCGACTGAACGCTTGCCTCATGGAGGCAGGCGCACATTGCTGACGCCCCGCGACCGGCGGCGCAGTTCGCCCATCGCATCCCTTCGGATGCGGGCTTGGCGGGCGGCGTTCCGCGAACGGGTTCTGAACGCTGGTGTCAGGATCGGGAGACAGCCCAGGTGGGCCGATGGATTTGCCATTGCACGGGTTCAATTCCTGTATCTCTCGCCACGGGTAGCTCAGTTGGTTAGAGCATCGGACCACGGATCCGAAAGTCGCGGGTTCGATTCCCGCCCCACACGCTTGCAACGCGTGCAACCTCGTTCCGCAAGGAACACCAGAAAAGAACCGGAAAGGTGCGGGCGGCGAGCGGGTTGCCGGACGACCCGGATCGCGCCATTCGTGGCGTGTGAAAGGACGAACGGCAGCATCTCAGGCACTATGCGGCGCGCGGATGCCGCCGTGTGTGAAACGCCGGGAAGCGTGGAACTCCTTCGGGAGACCATCGCGGAAAGGCGGACCTTCGGGCCGCGCATTTCCTCGGAAATGCGCGGGTAACACTCGGCTCAAGCAGTGCCCCGTGCTGGAGGTGTGAAGGCCCACAGTCGCCCGCGCCCCAAGGTTTAAGAATCATCATCAGGACCGATGAGGTCTGTACATACAAGGAGGTACACCCCATGACGAACATTTTCACGACGATTAAAGAGCGCATCCTCAAGCGGGTCCATGTGCGTAAGCACGAATTCGGCCTCCGCTTTGACGAAGGCGAGTTCACGAAGGTCCTCGCCCCCGGCGTGTACCGCGTGCTCGACCCCATGAATCGGGTCACCGTGGATATCGCCAGCGAGCGGGACGTCTACCTCCAGCATCGCCAGCTTGACGTGATCGTGAAGTCCGGCTCGCTCGATGGGCGTGCGCTGGTTTTGGAACTCCAAGACAGCGAGCGGGCCATCATCTCGGTGAATGGCCGGGTCCACAGCGTGATCGGCGCGGGTCTCTACGTGTTGCCGAATACCTTTAACAAGGTGGCGGCGGAGATCCTCTCGACCGACGCGGTGCGCTTCGAGCATGCCAACCTGAACAACGTTCTGGCGGCTGCCGGTGCGGTGGCCGTTTTCGACAAGCATCAGGTGGACGAGGGCCGGGTGGGCCTGCTCTACCTCAACGGCGTCTTCCAGCAGGTGCTGGCTCCGGGCCGCTACGCCTTCTTCAAGGGCGTGGGCGCGGTGAAGATTCAACTGGTCGACGTGCGGGAGCGTGTGCTGGACGTAGGCGGCCAGGAGATCATGACCGAGGACAAGGTCACGCTGCGGTTGAACGCCGTGGCGACGTACCGGGTGTGCGATCCGCGCCTCTATACCGATGTGGCGGAGGATGCGGTGCAGGCCCTGTACCGGGACGCCCAGTTGGCGCTCCGGGCTACGGTAGGCACGCGCACCCTCGACGCGCTGCTGGCCGAGAAGGACGCTGTGACCGACGAACTTGCGCAGGCCCTGCGCAAGCGGGCGGCCACGCTCGGTATCGAAGTCCTCGGCGTAGGAATCCGGGACATCATCCTGCCCGGTGAGATGAAGGATCTGATGAACCGGGTGACCGAGGCGAAGAAGGCTGCGGAAGCCAACCTCATCGTACGGCGCGAGGAAACGGCGGCGATGCGGAACCAGGCGAACACGGCGAAGGTGTTGGAAAACAACCCCACACTGATGCGCCTGCGGGAGCTGGAAGTGCTCGAAAAGATCGCGGCTCACGCGAAGCTCAACGTTGTGCTGGGTGAAAAGGGGCTGGCCGACCGGGTGGTAAACCTGCTGTAGGCGGGGGGCGAAGGCAGATCAGTCGGATCGGTCGAATCAGACCGATCCGACTGAATCGGCCGATCATGCGGGGCCCCAAAACCCCCGGCGACAGATTTTTCTCCTGCCCGCTCCCAGCGCGCGCCCCACCTGTGGTACAATCCCCGGTCCGCGCCGCGCTTGCCCCTGGCATCGCGTCTGGCCGGCCTTATTGCGACCCGATGGATACCCAGCAGCGCCCATGACCCATGAACTTCGACTTACGCCCGGCGGCCAATTGCGCTGGCAGACCCTGAACGACGACGCGAAGCACCTGGCCCCCCTGCAGAAGCACTTTGCCCACGACTGGCGCGAGGGACTCTTTTCCCTTGCCGCCGCGAAATACGACGTGGGCCCCTATCCCACGCTGGTATTCTGGCAGGAATTCGCCAGCCAGTACCTGACAGCCCTTTGCCATGTGGCCCCGTCCGCCCGGGATTGTTCTGTTCCGCCGCCGGACCAGGAGACGGCGGAAAATCTCGCGATCAATGCGCCACCCATGGTCGGTGGTGAATACCTGACCCCAGGCATGCTCGTGCGCATCTGGAAATCCCTTGACCGTTGGGTGGTGGACCAATCCACGCTGGACGATGGCTTGGACGCCTTTCTCCACACCTGGGCCCCGAAATGGCGCCAGGTCGGCCAGGTGTGTTTTCATCTGGCGGAAAATCCCGCGGACCCGGAACGACCCTTTGCCTTTCTAAGCACCTACGCCCAGGGCTTCAGCACGGATGGCTCCCTCAAGCACCAGCCCCTGCGCAATGCCCTGGAGCAATTTGCCGGCGACAACAAGCGGAGCGCCCTGCTCAAACTGCTCTCGCCCGTGGAGCGCGCGGCCAAGGCGTGCCCCTGGCTTCGCGAGATGGTGGACTCCGGCACTATCTACCATGCCACGGCGTGGACGGCGGCGGAAGCCTACCGGCTCCTCCTGAGCGCGGACACATTGGAGGAATGCGGCCTCGCGCTGCGCCTGCCCAACTGGTGGAAGAAGCGGCCCCGACCGCAAATCGCCGTCACCATCGGCGAACAACGCAGCACCACCCTGGGTGCCTCGGCCGTTCTGGACTTCAAGATGGAGGTAGCGCTGGGCGACGAAGCCCTGTCGCGGGACGAAGTGGACACGCTCCTGGATGGGGGTGACGGTCTCGTGTTCCTCCGCGGCCAGTGGATCGAAGTGAGCAAGGCCAAACTCACCGAGGCCCTCGCCCACTGGCAGGTGATCGAGCGCGAAGCACAGGACGGCCACATCGACTTTATCGAAGGCATGCGCCTGCTCGCGGGTGCCTCGCGCGACCTTCGTTCCGACGAACACGCCGAGGAAGAGCGCCCCTGGGTTCACGTTGCCGCGGGTGAAGCCATGCACCGCATTCTGACCGGGCTGCGCGATCCGGCCAATCTCGAACACCTGGGTTCCCCGGAAGGCCTCCACGGCGAACTTCGCCCCTACCAGCGCGACGGCTTGAACTGGCTCCACTTCCTCTCCGAATTGGGGCTCGGGGCCTGTCTGGCCGACGACATGGGCCTCGGCAAGACCGTGCAGGTACTGGCGGCCATGCTGGTCCGCAGGCGAAACGAAGGGGATGTAGAGCATCCACCCGCGCTGCTGGTTGTTCCGGCATCGTTGCTGGGCAACTGGAAAAGCGAGTCGAACCGCTTCACGCCGTCCCTCAGCCTGGCCATCCTCCACACCTCGGAGATGGAGGCGGACTCGATGGACGCCATCTCCGATGATCCGGAAGCCCGCCTTCGTGGGACCGATCTCGTCATGACCACCTATGGTATGGTGACGCGGCTGGGCTGGCTTTCTGAGTTCGAGTGGGACACCATCATCCTGGACGAGGCGCAGGCCATCAAGAACCCCGCCACGCGTCAGAGCAAAGCCATCAAGAAGCTGCGCGGGGGACGTCGCATTGCACTGACCGGCACGCCCATCGAAAATCGACTGGGTGACCTCTGGTCCCTTTTCGACTTTCTGAATCCGGGCCTTCTCGGCTCCGCGACGCAGTTCAAGGGCTTCTTGAAGAGTCTGGAGGCCCGCGAGCATGATCACTATGCCCCACTTCGAAAACTGGTGAATCCCTATATTCTGCGGCGCCTCAAGACGGACCGGGCGATCATCTCCGACCTGCCCGACAAGACGGAAACGTCGCGCTTCTGCAATTTGACGCCTCTGCAGATCAAACTCTACCAGCACACCGTCAACGCCATGGCCAACGCGCTGGAGTCCTCCGATGGCATGGCGCGACGCGGCCTGGTGCTCAAGACCCTTACCCGGCTCAAACAGATCTGCAACCATCCAAGCCAGCTCACCGGCGACGGAGGCTACAGTGCCAAGTCGAGCGGAAAATTCCAGCGGCTGGCCGAGATCTGTGAAGAGCTCGCGGAACGGCAGGAGCGTGTGCTTATATTCACTCAGTTTCGGGAGATCATCCCGGCGCTGGGCGACCACCTGGCCTCCCTTTTCGGCCGCCCCGGTCTGGCGCTACATGGCGGAACCAGCGTGGGTAAACGACGCGCCCTGGTCGAGCAATTCCAGGAGGAAGATGGCCCACCCTTCTTCATCCTGTCCATCAAAGCCGGCGGCACGGGCCTCAACCTCACCGCCGCATCCCACGTGATACACTTTGACCGCTGGTGGAACCCCGCCGTGGAAAATCAGGCCACGGACCGCGCCTTCCGGATCGGTCAGCGAAAGAACGTGCTTGTCCACAAGTTTGTGACGTTGGGCACCATCGAAGAGCGTATCGACGCACTCATCGAAGAAAAGCGCCAACTCTCCGCCGAGATCCTGTCGAACGATGGCGAGATCAACCTGACCGAACTGTCCAACGATGAGCTGATGAACCTCGTACGACTCGACGTGAACCGCGCCGCGATTTAAATTCCCCTGATATTGAGAAAGGCTCAGGCATGCCGTTCTGGAGAAAATACGTACCCGTCTCACAACGCCGCGCAAAGGCCAAGAGGGAGATTAAGGGCCTGCTGAAAAAAGGGCAAACGCCCCAGCCCATAGCCATTGACGGTCGGGCCATGGCCACGAGCTTCTGGGGAAAAGCTTGGTGCGCCCACCTGGAGTCGTTCTCCGACTACTCGAATCGCTTGCCTCGGGGCCGGACCTATGCGCGGACTGGGTCCATATGCCACTTGGAAATATCGTCGGGCCGCATCGATGCCATCGTATCCGGATC
>JBIJDL010000252.1:0-8953 GCA_044344195.1 Candidatus Hydrogenedentales bacterium | reverse complement strand
CACGCCGATCAGCGCGTTCGACTGGAGGCCCAGTATGCCCTGGCTGACCTGCATGCGGCGGCCCTGCCCATCTTCAGCCGGGCGGCCACCGGGGGAAAGAATCTCATGGCGCGGATTCACGGCGTCTGGGGCCAGTGGCAGTTGATCCTGCAGGGGGACGCGGACGCCACGGCGCTGGTGCCGCTACTGGAAGACGAAACCGAGGAAATTCGAGTGCAGGCAGCCCGCGTTCTCGGGGATGCCGCGCCGCCGCTGGTGCTCCCGCTCCTTCGGAAGGCGCTGGGAGATTCGAGTCCTCGGGTCCGTTTTCATGCGGCGACGAGCATTGGGCGGCTCGGGCTTCAGGATCACAGTGCCGCATCCGATCTTGTGGAGTTGCTCCGGTCAAACGACAATGGCGATCCAAACCTGCGCCATGCGGCCGTCGTCGGACTCCAGGGAACGGCCACGACGGAGATGCTGGCAGCGCTCTCGCTGGATCCTTCGTCTGCCGTGCGGCTGGGCGGGTTGCTGGCGTTGCGCCGGCTCAAGAGCCCCGAGGCGGGGCGCTTCCTCATCGATCCGGACCCGCTTGTCGTGGAGGAGGCGGTCCGCGCGATACATGACGAGATGATATTGGACGCTTACCCGGCACTTGCGGCGCTGGCAGAGAACGCTTCCAGTGTACCCTTCGAAAGGACGTATACGTGGCGGCGCATTGTGAACGCTCATTTCCGCCTGGGGCAGTCCGAGAATGCGGCAACATTGGCGCGTCTTGCCAAGGTGGCCCATATTCCGGAGATTGCCCGTCTGGATGGTTTGAAGGCGCTGGCGGCGTGGAGCGATCCACCGGCACTTGATCCCGTTACCGGCGAATGGCGACCGCGGGAGCCGGGGACCTCGGAAGCCGTTCGGGAGGCCATCAGCCCGCGAATGGAGGAGCTTGTGCAGACGGGGTCGCCCGAGCTGCTTCTGACGCTGGCCTCGGTTTGCGAGAATCATGGTATTTCCGGGGTGGAGCCCACCCTTGTGTCGCTGGTGATGGATGAAGCGGTGACCGTGGAATTGCGGGTGCGGGGAATGCAGTATCTCGGTCGGATGGATGCCAAGCGCCTGCGGCCCCTGCTGGCGGGTACGCTGGAACACGGAAGCGAATTGATTCGGGCCGAGTCCATCAGCCAGATCGCCGCGCTGGATCAGCAGGCGGCGCGGGAACTGATTCCGACGCGTATCGAATCCGGCAGTGTGGCTGAAAAGCAGGCGGCGATCAAGGCTATTTCCACGATGGAAGTCTCTCTTCAGGAGCAACTCCTGGTATCCCTGCTGAAAAAATTGAGCCAGGGTGGGATAGATGGCGCTGTACAATTGGACTTGTTGCAGACCGCCGAGCTGGCTCAGCCCCAGGCCGTGAAAGACGCGCTGGCCCGCAGAGAGGCCGCCTTTGACCCGAACGACCTCCTCGCTGCGTATCGTCCGGCCCTCCTGGGCGGCCTGGCTGAGAAAGGCCGAAAAATATTCTTCGAACGAGCGGAAACCCCGTGTCAGCGTTGCCACAGCCTGGAAGGTCAGGGCGGGAGCCAGGTGGGTCCCGAACTGACGGGAATTGGCGCCCGCGTCGACCGGGAACATATCCTCGCGGCGATTGTAACCCCCAACGCCGCGATCGCGGCGGGCTTCGAAAACGTCAGTGTCGCGCTGTCCGACGGCACCTACGTCACGGGACGGCTCCTTCAGGAGACGGAAACGGATCTGGTGCTGGAGGTTTCCGAGGAAGAGGACCCCTTTGAGGATTGGACGGATGCCGACAAGCCCCACAGCGAAGTGGACGTTGTGGCGGAAAACTCCGGCAGTCATGGAGAAGCCGGGGGGGCCGTCTTGGCCGCACCGGGCACGATCACGAAGACCATCCTCAAGAGCAGTATCACCGCGCGCGAGCGCGCCTTGTCCTCCATGCCCGAGGGCCTCGCGCAGTTTATTAGCCTGCCGGAGCTTCGCGATCTGGTGGAGTTCCTGGCGACACGCAAACAGGCGGATAACGCACAGCCCCTGTGAAAATCAATTAAATAGGCTTGCCTGCCTGGAAGTGTATCGCGCTTTGGTACACCCGTGGTGAAATCGTTGACAAACCGTTGCAATCGTGTTATTAAGATGCTGCAGTGAGTCCGAGAGCGGGAGAGGCGTGGTGAGTAAAAACACACAGGTCATGAGTGCTATTGAGCAGGACATCCGCGCGCGCGGACTGCGGCCGGGGCAGCCGTATCAGAGTGCGCGCGAGGTGGCCCAGAAGCTCGACGTAAGCCCCATGACGGCGGATCGCGCCATGCGGCGGCTGGCCTCAACGGGTGTGCTTGCCCGGCGCCATGGTTCCGGTACCTATGTGGGCGAGGCTGTGAGCGAACTAGCCTCTTCGGACTTCAGCCACGTCCAGATCGTCATCTCTTCCAATTTCTATCATGTGTATCGCGTCGTGGTGGAGAATATTGTCGCCACGGTACACCGTGAATTTCCGACCGACTCCATTGAGCAGGTATTTGTGCCCGAGTCCAAGCCGACCGCTTTTTGTGGCCAGGTGATCAAGCGGTGGGAAGGTGGGCGCGCGCCGCGCACGGTCGTTCTTGTTTCCTGCAGCCAGCAGATTCAGCGGCTCTTCAGCCAGACGAACGTGCCCGTGGTGGCAACGGGCGGGGTGGCCAAGGACAATTGCGCCCTGCCGTGGATCGACATGGATCACCGCAGTGCGGGGCGGCTGCTTGCGGCTTATGCCCGGGGGCTGGGGCATCGCCGTTTTCTCGTACTGATGAATCATCTATGGGGTTGTGGGGACAATGATTTTCTCGACGGAATCGACGAGGGTCTGCGCAGTGCGGGTGGGGGGACGGAGGCGCGGGTGCGCAGCGTCGAATGGGATGCCGCTGCCATTGAGACCGTACTGCTTCAGGCCCTGCGCGGCGATGCGCCACCCACCGGGGTTTTCTGCACGACGCGCTTTACCGCCGAACTGGCCGTGGGCATTGCGGAGAAACTGTCCATGAGCATACCGGAGGATTTTGTGGTGGGTACGGTGCTTATCCGAACACCGGTAGGTCACCAACCGAAATATGCCTATACGCGATGGGGCACGACGCGCGAGTCGAACGACGCGTTGTACCGCATGGTTCACCAGATGAATCGGGGGCTCAAGGCCGATCCGGATCATTTTCTTATCCCCGTGGAACTTGTGGAACCGATGGAGCACGCGTGGTGCTAGCGCATTGCGCGGGAGTGCCGGAGCAAATACCAGGAAAGGAGTGTGAAGGCCGGGCGTAGCCGGCGCAGCGCAGTAGTCAAGTCACGTACTCATAACCCCTAAAATTCAACGGAGGTCTTGTTACTATGAATCGCAAAGGTTTTACCCTGATCGAATTGCTGGTGGTGATTGCAATCATCGGCATTCTTGCGGCCATTCTGCTGCCGGCGCTGGCCCGCGCCCGGGAGGCCGCACGGCGCGCAAGCTGCCAGAACAATCTGAAACAGATGGGTATCGTCTTCAAGATGTACGCGAACGAATCGAAGGGCGAGCAGTTCCCGTCCATGTACGCGGACTTCGACGCCCCGTCCTACAATTGCACGGCGTTCACCACTTCCGCATCCATCGAAGCGGCCGTATCCACGACCACGGAAAACGTGTTCGAACCCATGCCGGACCCGCGGCAGGTCTACCCGGAATACCTCACCGATCCGGCCGTGGTGGTCTGCCCATCGGATGGGACGCTCACCACGGAGGCCTGGACGACGAAACAGGGCGCAAGCTACTTCCACAAGGTTTGCGAGGGCGATGATGACCACGGCAGCCGCGCGGGCCAGGACAGCTACCTGTACTTCGGCTACATCATCGACCAGTGCAATAGCAATAATCGCGCTATCGATGGTGCGGCTCTGGGACTTCCCGCCGGCAATATCTGCCTGCAGACCACCCTCTGGGACGTCGCCGTACGGCTCCTGACCGGCTGGCCGGCCACGCCGACGGCGGAGACTTCCGTTAAGAACAATGTAAACCTCAACAGCGCCGCAGGAGCCTTGGGCCAGCCCGGTACGGGCAACTACGGAAGCGGTTTTGGAGCGGAGTTGTTGCGTTTGCGCGAGGGCGTGGAGCGTTTCATGATTACGGATATTAACAACGCTGGTGCGTCCGCAAAGGCGCAGTCGGACGTTTTTGTGTATTTTGATACCGTCACCACGACAGTTAATATCGATAAGGTAGACTTCAACCACATTCCAGGCGGCGCTAATGTGCTCTACATGGATGGCCATGTCGAGTTTCAGAAGTACGATATCAATGGTGACGCACCGGCGAATGGCTTGACCGCCCGCGGCGTTGCTGCTTCTATCGGTTAATTGTCCGACGACGTCCAGTTCGTTCTGACGCCAGCCGGTCGGGCCACGTGCCCGACCGGCCTGGTGTCCGGCCCAGTAACAACGGCTGCTGGTTGCCAAATCCCCCCAGTAATTTTGGTTCGATTTCAGGAGAATTAGAATGAATAGAATACAGGCTCGGTTCACCATGTATGCGGTGGCGGCGGTGATTTGTGCCGGATCCGTTTTGGCGAAAGCCGAGACGGTAACGTTCGCGCCCGGGCCCGAGGTGCAGACGCAGGTGCAGGAGGCCTTTATCCTGAGTCCGCCCGGAACCGTGTTCCTGTTTAAGGCGGGGAAATATACTTTTGATCAGAGCCTTTCCCTGGACGTGGCGGATTGCACGATCCGGGGCGAGGGCATGGACAAGAGCGTGCTCACGTTTCAGTCGCAGGATGCGGGAGCGGAGGGGTTATACGTCACGAGCGACAACGTGACCCTGGAAGATTTTGCAATCGAGGACACGAAGGGCAATGCCTTTAAGTCGAATGGGGCTGACAACCTGATCATACGGCGGATTCGGGCGGAGTGGACGGGCGGCCCGAAAGAGACCAACGGCGCTTATGGCCTTTATCCCGTGAGCGCGACGAACACGCTGATCGAGGATTGCATCGTGCGCGGGGCGTCCGATGCGGGTATTTACGTCGGCCAGACTAAAAATGTGATCGTGCGCCGCAATCTGGTTGAGTTCAATGTGGCCGGAATCGAGATTGAGAACTGCCACGATGCGGACGTCTTCGACAACATCGCTACGCGCAACACGGGCGGCATTCTGGTCTTCGATATGCCTGGCCTGCCCATGAAAGACGGGCAGCGCAGTCGAGTATTCCGGAACAAGATCTACGACAACGACACGGTAAATTTTGCGCCGGCCGGCAACATCGTTGGCACGGTGCCCACGGGCACGGGCGTGATCGTGATGGCTAACTACAACGTCGAAATATTCGACAACGACATTTACAACAACCAGACGGCCAACGTGATCCTGACGAGCTGGCTCTCCGGTGGCCAGCCCATCACGGATCCCGAGTACAATCCCTTTTCGGAGGGGATCTATGTGCACTCCAATCGCTTCGGCAAGGGCGGCTACGCGCCGCTTGGGGTGTCGGGCGAGCACATGGCCAAGCATGCGGGTATGCCGCTGCCGGACATCATCTGGGATGGAGCTTACGACCCCACGAAGCTGGTGGACGGCAAGATCGCCGAAGATCGCCGGATTGTGATTAAGGACAACAAGAAGACGGGCGGCGGCGAGGTCGGGTTTGTGAATCTGGGCGGTGCGGAGGCGTTTCTGACGCTGAATCAGACGGCGATACAGCGCGATCTGGGAGCGCACGACGGCAAGGTGAAGCCGTTGCCGCCGGTGAAGCTTGCGGAACGGAAGTGAGATTGACGCATAGCTCGGTGAATGGCCACGACTTATTTTTTCACCACGAAGGCCACGAAGAGCACGAAGAAAAGGAGAGGAAGGGCTGGTCTCGCATTGATGAAGTTCCCCTGCAATGCCGGCTGAAGGCATGGGGAATGTGCACCAAATGTAGTCGAGACTTTGCCGCCGAGCCTGCGAGATTTGCAGTGTCTCATGCTCGTTTCTCTTCGTGTGCTTCGTTCCTTCGTGGTGAATGAATCAGACTTTCTGACCACGGATTACACGGATGGGAAGGGATTAAATTGGGACTGGAGTACAGCCATCACGGCGCAGGTTTGAAAGCTTGTTCTGATTCTTCTTATTCGTGTAAATTCGTGTCCATTCGTGGTCAAGATCATTGATGCATTACCTGGTTAACGCGCTACGGAAATTCTGGACGCCCCTGGCCTTTGTGGCGGGGGCGTCCGTCGTGTGGGCCGAGGGCTTGCCCCCCGTGTCCATCGATGTGACGTCGCCACCGGCGCGTGTCCTATCGGCCTATAACCTATTTCGGGATGTGGCGCGGCAGGTTCCCAACGCGGGCCTGATCCCCTACGTGATCAACACGCCCCTTTTCTCCGATTATGCGGAGAAGCATCGGTTCTTTTATCTCCCGCCTGGTGCTCAGGCCACCTACAATTCCGAACGCGCTCTGGAACTTCCGGTCGGCAGCGTGCTCGTGAAAACCTTCAGCTACTTCCATGATCGTCGGACTCCCGAGCTGGGCAAACGCATCGTGGAGACGCGTCTGCTCATGCACCGGCCGGAAGGGTGGGTGGGCTATCCCTATGTTTGGAACGACGACCTCAGCGAAGCGCGGCTCGCGGTCGCGGGGGCGCGGTTGGATCTGGAATGGATTCATGAGGACGGCAGCGCGCGCAAGATCCTCTACAACGTGCCGAACATGAACCAGTGCAAGCAGTGCCACGAGAATAACGAGTCCATGGGTCCGATCGGCTTCAAGGCTCGCCAGCTTAACCGGAGCGGTGGGGAGGGAGGGGATAATCAACTCGCGGCATGGGCCGCAGCGGGCTTGCTCGCTGGATTGCCCGAGGCCCTGGAGGAGGTGCCACGGCTTCCCGTGTGGAATGCGTCGGAAACGGGCAGTCTTGACGCCCGTGCACGGGCTTATCTTGATGTGAACTGCGCCCATTGCCACAATCCGGGCGGTGAAGCCGCCAGCACAGGGCTTGACCTGAGGTGGGAGCAGCACGAACCCGTGGCCTATGGGGTGAAGAAGCAACCCACGGCGGCGGGACCCGCGTCGCGTGGGTATATCCATGCCATTCAACCGGGCGCGCCGGATCGGTCTTTCCTGTTGAACCGGCTCCGCGCCGCTGACCCGGTGATCATGATGCCCCGGACGGGGCGCACGCTTCCGCATGCGGAGGGGATCGCGCTCATTGAGGCGTGGATTGCGGGGATGGATCCCGGACTGGAATCACGGGATTTGTCGGGCGGGGGGCGGTGACGAGGACGGATGTCAGACCGACGACTCGCCCACGTGTTCCCGTGGCGACGCTGTACCTGATCGCGTGAATATCAACTTCCTGAACGCTATAATGGTGCGAAACTTAACCTCCAGGAGTTCCCCCCGATGAGTAACGACAATATCATCGTCTATTCCGCGAAGCTGTGCGGTGATTGCCAGCATCTTAAGGCGTTCATGGATGTCAACGGCATTCACTACGAGAACCGCGATATTCGCGAGCATCGGACTTACGGGGAAGAACTTGAGGCGAAGACCGGAAAGCTCGGCGTGCCTTATCTTGTCGTCAATGGCGAGTGGAAACGGGGCTATGATCCTGGGCAGCCCTTTTCGGAAGCCTTTGCCAAATTGTTGTTCGGGATGGCGTAATCCGAGAGCGTAGGATAGTCTCTAGAAAAACAGGGACGGCAGGGACTCCAGGGGCCACAGAAGAATAACGAATTATTCGTTCCTGCTGTCCCTGTTGTCGCTGCCGTCCCTGCAATTTTTACAGGTCGAGCGCGATTCAGGCTCAGTCGAGCTTCTTGATCGCGATATTCCGGAACATGACCGGATCATTGTGACCCGCGAAGCCGAAGTAGCCCTTTTTCAGATCTTTGCCGGGGTGGGGGGAGTCGGCCATGAACTCGGTGATCGTGCTCACGTCGGCCTGGGTTATGACGCTGCCGTTGAGTTCGACCTTGATGGTCGAGCCTTTGACCGTGACTTCCTGATAGTTCCACTCGCCCGCGGGACGCAGGTGGCCGCGGTGGGAGGCCGCCATGCCGTAGACCGAACCGTGGTACTGGCGCTTGTCGAGCTCCTTGTACATCTCGGCATCGTCGTCAAGCACCTGGAGTTCCGTCATGCCGTCATAGGCCGCGTTACCCGTACCGGGGTAACGAATCGCGAGGCCATTGTTGCCACCGGGCGGCACCTTGAATTCGACGCGGACGACGAAGTCGCCGTATTCCTCTTCGGTATGCAACACGCCGCCATGATCGGGCTTGCAGACGATGGCGCCGTCGCTCACTTCGTAATTATCCACTTCGCCGGCCCACCCTTTGAGGTCCTTACCATTGAAGATCGAAGTAAAACCAGCCGCCTTGTCGTCGCCGCGCAGCTTCGCGATGGCTTCATCCGCCGAAATTTCGCGGACATAGATGTTGCGCCAGCGGATCTCGCCGCCGTGGGTCTGGAGGTGAATCGGGCCCGCAGCGGGAAGGGGAATCTTGCGATCCTTGTCCCAGTAATTCTCCATGATGGCATTGTCGACCACCAGGGTGTCATTGAAGATGATCGAGGTGCGGGCGCCGATCTGGGTGATCTTGAAGCTGTTCCACTCGCCGAAAGCCTTGTCGGCGAGGACCAGCGGATCCTTGCCGGGAGCGCCAGCGCTATTGTTCCAGAGACCGCCGGAGCCTTTGTCTCCACCGATCGCAAACTTCTCTTTCTCGGTGTAGTCCCAGATCTGAACCTGGGGTGTGCCGCGCAGGTAGATGCCGCTGTCGGCGAGGGGCACCGTCTTGTACTCGATGTGGAACTCCACATCACCATAGTTCTTGTCGGTCGTCGCATAGGGCCCGTGACCGTCGTTCACCAGTTCGCCGTCCTGCACGCTCCAGTGGGCCGTGAATTCAGGCTGCTGGGCCGCGATGGCCGCGTCGCGCTCGCCCTCGGCGGCTTTCACCGTGTCATGGGGGTTG
>JBIJDL010000251.1:0-8960 GCA_044344195.1 Candidatus Hydrogenedentales bacterium | reverse complement strand
GGCGATGAGCACTTCAAAGGTCGCGGCGAGGTCATCCATCCGACCGGCTTGGCGGTAGAGCCCAATGAGCATCTCAAGCGCCGACACGCGACCCGGCGCGCGCGCAATGATGTCCTTCAGCAGTGTTTCGGCCTTGGCCAGATCTTCGCGCCGCGTGGAGACGTCGGCCAGTAGCTCGGACAGGGAGAGATCCGTGGGATCCTGGGCGATGCGGGCTTCGAGATAGGCAGAGAGCCCTTCCAGGTCGCCCCGGGACTCATAGACTCCCACGAGGCGCCCCTTCAGATCCTCGAAGAGCCAGTTGCCTGGTGCGGCGAGGGCCAGCCCCTGCTCGAAGGCCGCGATGGCGCCCGCATGATCGTCCTTCGCCAGGAGTGACTGACCGATGGCGCGCCACGCATGGCACTGGCGATAGGGGTCATTCGACGCGGCGGCCACGATGCGCTGCCGGGCCGCGATGGCCTCGTCCCACATGCGGTTCTCTTCATAGATTTCCGCCAGTTCCTGCAGCGCGAAGAGATCGTTCGGGTTCAGCTCCGCGATGCGCTCCCAGACGGCGGCGGCTTCGGCGCGCTTGCCGGAGCGCAGATAGACGCTGCCCAGCATTCGGCATAGCTCGGAGCGCTGCTCGGGGCTCTCCGAAGCGTCGAGCGCGGCCCCCAGCAATGTAATGGCGTCATCATCTTTACCCGTCTCGTAATAGAGCCGCCCCAGAAGGGCGTTGAACGCCGCGCTGCCCTCGCCCAGTTCGCGCGCTTTGGAGAGGGCTTCGACAGCCTCCCCGGCTTTAAACTGTCGCGCGAGGATCCGGCCCCGGAGCACCAGGCTTCCAGCCGTTTCCACCTCGCCTTCGGCGGACTTGAGCTTCCCGAGCCATGCGTCCACGCCCTCGGTGAGCATGTAGCTCTCGTACACCCGGTCGAAGGCCGCATCCTGAAGCGGGTCCCGCTGCAGGACCTGCTCGTAGCGTTCACGGATCAGCCGGTCCCGCTCGTCCAGCACGACCGCCCCAGATCCTTCTTCCTGCGCCCCCAGGGGCGCGACCGCCAGAAAAAGGAAGATTACCGCATACAGTGTTCTCATGCCCAGCGCTCCTCATCGGATTGATGCTATGTGCTCTCTACTATATACGACAAAGGCCCGAAAAAGTTCGACGGCGCATCTGGGGGGTGCCGACTTCCAGCCCCTTGGATTCCCGCTTGGGCTCGTGTACACTCAGCGGGTATGGTGTTGCCGATGTGTGAAGAGCCGGGCGGACAGGGGTGGCTTGGCGGCAGTACCGGTGCGCCGGCCTCGGGCCGGATGCGCTTGTTGCAGGCAGAAATTTACCTTCAGGGAGGTATCATGAGATTGTTAGCGAATCGTTATGTGTGTCTGGCCGCGACCGTTCTGGGGCTGGGCCTCGCCCTCAGCGCCTGCAATGGCAAGGCCACGTTTTTCCGTTTTCAATTGATCAACCAGACCCCCTACGCCATCACCTTTTTCGCGGTGGCGGATTCAGAATCGGGCCTCGACACGGCGGCAAATGTGCTCGATGAGGCGCTGCCCGGCAATGCCGTGGGTGACGCGAACGTGGACGGTCCCGGCGAATACTGGCTCCGCGCAACCGCCGACGTGGATGGCACCCCCGTGACCCGCACCCGCGGTCCGCTGACGATGACGGACAACAACGTGGGCTGGGCCTGGCGCCTGGAAGACGGAGTAGTGGTCGAGGGCACTGACGCCGCCAGCCTCTATGCCCAGAGCGAACTGCCTATCGTCATTATCGATACGGACGGCCAGGACATCGTGGACGATCCGAAGATTACCGCGACCATGCACATCATCGAAGGCACGGAGGGCGAGAATGTTGTTCCTGATCCCGATTCGGCCACTTTTACCAGCCCGATTGGTATTGAGATTCGCGGCAATTCATCTCAAACCTTCCCGAAGAAATCCTGGGGCCTGGAATTGTGGGATGAGGCCGGCGAAGGCGTCGATGCCGAGCTCCTCGGCATGCCCGAAGAAGAAGACTGGGTGCTCTATGGCCCCTGGATGGACCGGAGCCTGATCCGGAATGTGCTGGGTTACGGCCTCTGGGCGGACTTGGGCTACTACGCGCCCCGCACGCGCTTCTGCGAGGTTTATCTGCAGACGGACCCGGAAGTACCGGTTGTCGAATCCTATGAAGGCATCTACGTGCTCACGGAACGGATCAAGCGCGATGGCGACCGCGTGGACATATCCCGCCTCGAACCGGAGGACTTGAGGGAACCGGAGATCACCGGCGGGTATCTGCTGGAAATCATGGAGCCCAGCCGACTGGATCCGGACGAGGTGGGTCTGCCCATCGCGGATGGTTTCGTGGCCAGTCTGGTCTACCCCGATCCCGATGATATTACCGATCTGCAGCAGCGCTGGATCCAGGGCCACCTTGCAGCCTTTGAGCAGGCTCTCTTCAGCGGCACCTTCACGAATCCCCAGTCCGGTTATGCGAAATACATCGATGAGGATTCCTTCATCGATTACATGCTCTTCCAGGAGTACTTCAAAAACCGGGACGCCTTTCACTCCAGCACCTTCGTCTACAAAGACCGTGACGACGTGCTGCACCTGGGCCCCATGTGGGATCTGAATATCGCCATGGGCTATTTCAGCTTCCAGGGCCTCGAAGGAACGGAAGATTTCATCCTCACGAAGGAGGGCGGACCAATTGCCCGAAGCGCCTGGCCCCGCCGCATGCTGCGCGATCCCGCCTTCAAGGAACGCTACATCGCCCGCTGGAATGAACTACGCGATGGCATCTTCGACACCACCACCATGAACACCCGCATCGACGGCATCGTGGCGGAAGTCGGCACCGCCCAGGCGCGCCAGTTCCTCCGCTGGAAAACCCTCGGCTACACGCTGTTTCCGGATATCCGTTACTTGATGTTTGCCGGCCCGCACCCAGATTCCTACCAGGGTGAAATTCAGTACCTCAAGGATTGGCTGCAGGAACGGGCGGAGTGGATTGACGCGAATATTGACGAGATGTAGTTGACAGTTGACAGCGAAACGATTGCGCCCGTGGTGCTCTTTTGAGCCCACGGGTGTTTTGTATCGCAATCCCATTCGACACATAAGACACATAAGGTTCTTCCCATGACCCAACTACTCCACCGCTCCTTCGCCCTTGCGCTGGCAGCCCTCGCCACCGTCACGGCCCACGCCGAAGATACCTCCACCGCCAACCCCGGCTGGGAATGCCTCACGCCGGCGGCCGCTTTCAGCCCGCGCGATACCGCCGAGGGTGTGGTGTATCAGGGCAAGCTCTGGCTGAGCAATGGCTACTACCAGGGCAACATCCTGTCGCGGGACCTGTGGACCTCCGACGACGGCGTGGCGTGGACTATGGTCAATGAGGCCACGCCTTACGACGGCTACAGCGAGATGGTGGTCTACCAGGACCAGCTCTGGGCCGTGAAAGGCAGTGTCTGGAACTCTAAAGATGGCGTGACCTGGACGCAGGTGCTGGACAAAACGCCCTTTGGTGTTCGGGGCTATGGAGAGCTGGTGGTGCATCGAGATGCCCTGTGGCAATTGGGCAGCGGCGCGGACGTGTGGCATTCGACCGATGGCGCACAGTGGACCGAAGTGCTCGCGGAGGCGCCTTACGGAAAACGCGAGGCGGCGGCGGTCACGGTGTTCAAAGACAAGCTCTGGCTGATGGGCGGAAAGACGCCCGGTGCAAACACGCCGAAGGAGAAGGGTTACCCCGAGACCACCACGCACAATGACGTATGGAGTTCAGCCGACGGCGTGACCTGGGAGCGGGTCTCGGAACATGCCCCCTGGGCCCCGCGCCAGTGGTTCATCGCCGAGGTCTACCGCGACCGTCTCTGGATCGTCGGCGGCTATGACAACGTGAACGGTGCGAATTTCGACGATGTGTGCTACACGGAGGACGGCGCAACCTGGCACCGCTACGAAGCCACGCCCGTTTTCTCCACGCGCCACGAGCCCACAACTTACGTGTACAACAAAAGCCTCTGGGTCGTCGCGGGAAACACCTGGCCGGTGCTGAACGACGTGTGGCGTCTGTCGCTGCCGGAGGGGTGGCCCGGCAAGTAGGGGTGAATGGACTTGGTGGACAGGGTGGTTGATCTGGGCACGCCCAACTCAAACAGAAATTCCCCGTCATGCTGCGGCGCCCCGCGCCAAGTCCACTTCGTCCACGCAGTCCACTCCGTCCACTCCGCCGAGTGGGTTGGCGCTTCCGCCCGGCCTTCGCTATACTGCCGTGGTAGGTTGCAAATCACGCTTGCTGTTCAGGAGGTCCGTTCCAGCGTGTTTCGATTCGCTGTCCATACCACTACCGCCGCGCTAGTCGCCATTGGAAGCGCCTCCGCTTTCGCCGCACCCGACTTCGCCACAGAGATCCGTCCGATTCTGGAGCGGAGTTGCTTTGTGTGTCACGGGCCGGAGCGGCAGAAAAGCGGCTACCGCCTGGACGTTCGCGACCTGGCCCTGCGGGGCGGCGACAGCGGCAAACCCGCCATCGTGGCCCACGACAGTGCGAGCAGTCCCTTGGTCCACTACATCAGCGGCGTCAACCCGGACAACGTGATGCCGCCGGAAAAGAGCGACGCGCAGCGCCTGACGCCGGAAGAAGTGGCGCTCTTCCGCGCCTGGATCGACGCGGGGCCCGCCTGGCCCGATGAGTTGGCAGGCGCACTGGAGGAACAAGTTCCCCACTGGTCGCTGGAGCCCCTCGTCGCACCGCCCGTGCCGACGGCCACGAAGAATGCGATCGACGCCTTCATCCAGGCGAAACTCGCGGAAAATGGTGTCTCACCTTCACCCGAGGCCGACCGCAAGACGCTGATCCGCAGGGTGCATTACGATCTGACGGGCCTGCCCCCGACACCCGAGGAGGTGGATGCCTTTTGCGCCGACCCAAACCCGCTGGCCTATGAAGACCTGGTGGACCGCCTCCTGGCTTCGCCACAGTATGGCGAGCGCTGGGCACGGCACTGGCTCGACACCATCCACTTCGCCGACTCCCACGGCTACGAGCACGACATCGGCCGGGACAACGCCTGGCCCTATCGCGACTATGTAATTCAATCCTTCAACCGCGACACGCCGTGGCCGCGCATGATCCGTGAACAACTCGCGGCGGATTACTTCTTTCCCGACGAGCCGGAGTTAACCCCGGCCCTGGGCTATCTCGGCGCGGGCACCTTCGACTACAGCACCTACCTCACCGCCGTGGTCACCTTCGACTATCTTGATCGGGATGACCTCGTTACCCAGACCATGTCGTCCTTCGTGAGTACCACGGCCAATTGCGCGCGCTGCCACAATCACAAGTTCGACCCCATTCCCCAGCAGGACTACTATGCGCTGCAGGCCGTGTTTTCCGGGGTGATCAAAGGCGATCTGGCTTACGATGGTGACCGCGCGGTAAAGCAGGAACGGGCGCGCTGGTCGGGACTTGTCGAGGCGGCGATCAAGCGTGACAGCGCGGCGCTCCTGCAGGCGGAGAATGCACCTCTGGTGGAGGAATGGCTCGCGCGGCGCGGCGACGGCGCGACGTGGACTGCCCTGGACGTGGAAACCTTCTTGTCGGCGGAGGGCGCAACGCTCACACGCGGCGAAGATGATGTCATCGTGGCCAGTGGCGGCTCTGCAGAGAAAGACATCTACACCTTGTCCGCCGCGAGTGCCTTGCCAGAAATCACGGCGCTGCGCCTCGATGTTTTCCCGAACGACGTTTTGCCCATGATGGGTCCCGGACGTCAAGACAATGGCAACTTTCACCTCAGCGAGTTTGAAGTGAACGTTTTCGAGCCGGGAGCCGCCGCGCGGGTGATGCTTGAGTTCAGCCGCGCCACGGCTGATTTCAACCAGAGCGACTGGGGCGTCGAGAAATCCATCGACGGCAATGCCGGCACGGCCTGGGGCATCCACCCCGAGGTGGGCATGGCACACCATGCGGTCTTCGAATTGAAGACTCCCCTCGCGATGAAGCCCGGTGCTCGCCTTTCCATCACCATGAAGCACCTGCACGGCGACCGCCATGTAATTGGGGCATTTCGTATTTCCGCCGCAAACGACGTTGCCGATCGCGTCGTCGCATTGCCCGCTGGCGTCGCGACAGCCCAGGCCTTGCCCGAAGCGGCGCGCACTGAAGCGCAGCACGTGGATCTTGCTGCGCCCGTACTGCGCCATGTGGCCGAGGCCGCGCTGGCCAATCTTCCCGCGCAGCAGATGGTGTACGCGGCGGCGGCGGCAGTGGATGTGCCCGACGGCGCGGTGGCTGCCAACCCGAAGCGAATGGCCGAACCCAAAGTAGTTCACCGGATGGAGCGGGGAGATTTCAACAAGCCCCGGGAAGAGGCAGCGCCCGGTGCGCTCTCGGTGTTGGCCTCGCTGCCCGCGCGGTTTCCCCTGAATGACCCAAAAAATGAGGCGGAGCGTCGCGCCGCGTTGGCCGACTGGATTACGAGTCCGGACAACATGCTTGCGTGGCGCAGCATCGTGAATCGCGTGTGGCACTACCACTTCGGGCGCGGTCTCTGCGACACGCCGAGCGACCTGGGGCGCATGGGCGGCGTGCCGTCGCACCCGGAGCTTATCGACTGGCTCGCTGTTTGGTTTCGCGATGAAGCGCAGGGCTCCCTGAAGGCGCTGCACCGACTGATCATGACCAGCGAGACGTACCGTCAATCCTCCGCTCACCGCGAGGAGGCATCCGCGCTGGATGCGGACAATCGCTTGCTCTGGCGACAGAATCGACACCGCCTGGACGCAGACGCCTATCGTGACTTCACCCTCGCCGCGACGGGCAAACTTGATCCGGCTATGGGCGGGCCGGGCGTGAAGCATTTCACAGAAGCCCCGGGGCCGCAACTCACGCCTGCGCTGGACTATAGCGCCTACGACTGGAACAGCCCCGGTGCGGATCGTCGCAGCATCTATCGTTTTGTGTGGCGCGGTATCGCCGATCCCTTCATGGAGGCGTTGGACTTTCCCGATCTTGGCCTGCTGTCGCCCCAGCGCGGATTTTCAGCATCGTCGCTCCAGGCGCTGACCCTGTACAACAACAATTTCGTACTGCATCACAGCGCGACACTCGCGGAGCGGTTGCAGGTCGAAGTTGCGGATCTGGACGGGCAGATCAAACGCGCGACGAAGTTGCTGTGGTTTCGTGAGCCCAGTGCTGAAGAGTTGGTGGCCTTTCGAGACTATGCGATAGGCTATGGACTTCCGGCGCTGTGCCGGGTGCTGTTGAACAGCAACGAGTTCTTGTTTGTGGAATGATTCATCACTCGTTACCACGGTCCTCCGTGGTAATGCATAGGTTTACGCTCCTGCGTGAACAGCATTGAAGAAGTTGTCTGGGTGCTTTTGCAGCCACTTCCCGAGCGCTTATGCCGCGGGAGCGGCATGGTAGGCATTACCACGGAGGACCGTGGTAACGAGTGAAGGCTTAGGAGTACAGTTGCATCATGGAAACCTCGCAACACCCCCTGCTGAATCGCCGCAACTTCCTGTTGCAGGCGGGTGGCGGCTTTGCGGGCCTGGCGCTGGCCCAGATGCTGGCGAAGGACGCCGCCGCATCGGTCCCCGCACCCTTCCACCATCCCCCGCGGGTCAACCGCGTAATTCAGCTTTTCATGACCGGCGGGGCGAGCCCCATGGACCTCTTCGACTACAAGCCGGAGCTGGAACGCCTCCACGGTCAGATGCTGGGACCCAAGGAAAAGCCCGATGGCTTCGTGGCCCCCGCAGGCGCGATCATGAAGAGTCCCTTCGCCTTCAAGCAACACGGCCAAAGCGGACGCTGGGTCAGCGAAGTCTTCCCCGAGCAGGCAATGCTCGTGGATGAGATGGCTTTCCTCATGGCCATGACCACGAAGACCAATGTCCACGGCCCTGGCACCTACATGATGAATTCGGGATTTCTTCTGCCGGGCTTTCCGTGCATGGGCTCGTGGATTTCCTATGCACTCGGCAGCATCACGGAGAACCTGCCTTCCTTCGTTGTACTGCCCGATGGGAAGGGCCTGCCCTACAACCAGAAAGGTTGCTTTTCTTCGGGCTTCTTGCCCGTAGTGCATCAGGGCACCGTCATCAACGCGGCGGCGACCCAGCCCGTTCCCGATCTCTTCGCGGGCGGTGACTACCCCTTTGCGAATTCCGCCGCCGACACCTCCGGCCTGGCCCTCCTCGATACCATCAACCGCGCCCATGCGGCGGGGCACCCCGGCGATTCGCGACTCGACGCGCGCATTGCGAGCTACGAATTGGCAGCGAAAATGCAGCTCTCCGCACCGGAGGCTTTCGATGTCATGCGGGAGCCGGACTACGTGCGCCGCGCCTACGGCATGGAGGACAAGGTGACGGAGGACTTTGGGCGTCGCTGCCTTCTGGCGACGCGGCTCATCGAGCGCGGCGTGCGCTTTGTGCAGGTGTGGAGCGGGCCTCAGGGCGCCACGGGGAACTGGGACAACCACGGCAGCATCCCGAACGAGCTTCCGCCCATGGCCGCGAGCGTGGACAAGCCCATCGCCGCGCTGCTGCGCGATCTGAAATCGCGTGGACTCGACGAAGACACGCTGGTGATCTGGACCACGGAATTCGGCCGCACCCCCTTCGCGCAAGCCGGCACGGGCCGCGATCACAACGGCGGGACTTTTGTTACGTGGCTCTGGGGCGCGGGCGTCAAGGGCGGCGTGTCCCACGGCCAGAGCGACGACTGGGCCTACAAGACGGCGGCGGATGAGACGTACTGCTACGATTTACACGCCACGGTGCTGCATCTGCTGGGTATCGACCACCTGAAACTCAGCGTGCGCAAGGACGGCATCGATCGAAGGTTGACGGATGTGCATGGGCACGTGGTGCGGGAGATATTGGCCTGACCAACCCGATGTTTCTCCCTGCGCAAGATGTCCTGCAACACGATTCGACATCCCCCACCCACCTGCGCT
>JBIJDL010000250.1:0-8976 GCA_044344195.1 Candidatus Hydrogenedentales bacterium | reverse complement strand
ACCTTTCCGCGGCGCCTTCGACGGTTTCGTTCATGTCCGTTGCATGGTGTGTCACTGCGATCGGTTGGCGACCTTCAATGCGGGCTTCCATCACGCAACGCAGGGCGTCGTGCCCGCCCTTCTTGTCGCTGTTCTCGTCGCTCAGGTGGACCTCCACGCGCGTGATATGCTCGCTGAAGAGGCTGAGCGCACTTTCCACGACGCCGCTGACGAAATCGGCCATCGATTCGTGGCCGTCTATGTTGTGATCGGTGTTTACTAAGATCTGCATGACCTGCTCCAGTTCGGTTTAGGTTTCGGAATCGGGTTTGGACTCGGGGGTACCCTCGGCTCGGGCATCCTCTCATGTGTACGGTTCAGGCTCGGCCTGGAAGGGTTCGATCGCGATGCACAACGCTTCCGCGTAAGCACGTGAGGGTTCCAACCACGGCGGTTTCAGCCTTGCGCTCTGGCCCAGGGCTACGTAGACCTTCCTCGGAGGTGTTCATTGGTCGTGGTCGGCACCGCTGCTGGTATCGTTATCGAGCCAGGTACGGGCGACATCGGCATCGGCGCGATCAAAGTACCGGATCTTTGCTGTAGTAAAAGGCTTGCAGAAGAGCGCCATACCTTTCTGCCATTCATTCTGGCCGATCATGGCGATGCGCTCGATATCGGCAAAATGCTTAACGTCGAATTTGACATCCTCCCACAGGGCGGCTGCTTCCCAGCCGTGGAATTCGGCCATATCGAACAACAGCCGAAGCCTTCCGTGCGCTCGCAAGAGTCGTTCGAATTCAGGTACAAACGTTTCGTAGTCCGCCTTGACCAATTTTCCGCTGACGTAGACGGTTAACATGGCTCCGCCATGCTCTTCTTCGAGTCTAATGGACATGTTCGTTCTCCTTACAGGTATGACGATACGGGTTGGGACAGGTCGGAATTCATATTTTTGCCTCCAGTTGGGCGAGCGCTTTGTCACGCGCATGCGGCATCATGATTAGCACCTCCAATATCAACCGTGGGGTAGCTCCCAGCGCGCGGGCGCGGGTAACGCTTCATCACGTCGGGATCGAATGCCAGGGCCCCCGCAAAATCACGGACTGTACGAACCAGAAGCGCGTCGGGGTGTCCTGCGATCGATGGTGTAGGGTCGTTATCATTTTTCGCTACGCTTCCTTAGTTGCTCTTGGCGCTTTCGTTTGCTTGTCGGAAATAGGAGCGCCGGAAGCAACCGGCAAGAGATTCTCGCCGTTTTTCAGTAATTGTGCCTGCTGGGCCTGCTCTTCGATGACGACAGCTTCGCTGTACAAACCAGCTTCCGCCTTCGTGGACACCGCAGCAAGTTCTTCATGCCGCGATGCAGGAGGAAGCCCAGCTCCCGACATGGCACCATGCGCGTCTAGCAGTTTCCCATCGAGCAGGGTGACGGGAACGCCGTGCGGGAAGACCATCTCTCGGGCCTCGTCCGGCATTGAGATACCATGCTCCTGAAAGGCGAGTTTTACCAGCCGAATCACGGAAGACCGCACTTTCAACCAACTGTGTTCGCGGCCGTTTAGCCAGAAGTAGACCCGCAGGTTCACGCTCGATGTCCCCAGGCTGTCGGCCAGTACAGACGGCTCGGGGTCGACTAGAACGGCGGGGTGGTCCGCCAGCACCTTGCGTGCAATCTCCTGAGCGTCGTTGATCGAATCTTCGTAGCCGATACCCACGACAAAGTCCTCGCGCCGGTTGGAATTGGTCGTGAAATTGCGCAGATTGCTTCTGTAAACCGCGGCGTTCGGGATCTGTACGAGATTGCCGTCAAGCGTCATCAAGATGGTCGTGCGTACGTTCAGTTGCTGCACGTACCCCGTCACACCAGTGACCTCAATCAAGTCGCCCGTCTCGAAGGGGCGCTGCATGCTGAGGAAGATGCTTGCAAGAAAGTTCTCGGTGATGTCGCGGAAAGCTATACCGACGGTCAGACCGATCAGGCCCGTGCCGCCGACCACCGTCAGGGCAAGTTGGGTCAGACCCGCGACGCGCAGAATGATGTAGACGCCGACGAGGAAAACCAGCACGCCGATTCCACGATCTATCACATTGCGCAGGAGATTCGCTCGTATCCTCTGGCGCAGGAACACCCGCGCTCCCCGAGCCGCCAGCATACCGGCTCCCGCCGACAGTGTCAGGATGATCAGCCCGAAAAGGAAAAAGGGAAGCGATCGGATAACATCGCGCCAGAGTTCCAACAGCCCTTCCCATGCAGGACTGAAGTCCCACACCGAGGGTTCAACCACCTCCATCCGGTTGGCCACGGCAACGACATCCTGGGTGTTCCGTGCCAGATCGCCGGCCCAAAGCTTCAGGTCGCCCGTCTCGGCCCGGCCGTTGAGGAAGACGACTCCCTCTCTCACCTCGACTCGCGGGACGCTGAACCAGCCGGTGGCATCAAGGACGCTCTGCAGGCGCATGCGGATCTCCTCATCGCGGACCGGCTTGACGTCCACCTTCGCGGGTGCCGACAAAATCGCTTCCTTGGTGGAGCTGGGCGGTTTCTGCAGCTCGCTGGCTTCGCACACAGCTTCCGCCGCCACCGCCGTCGAGGCCGCTGCACCATACACGGAACTTAGCAGCAGCAATTGCAGAACGAGTTTATAGCCGTAACAGGTCGATCGCTGCATCGCAACGCTTTCCTTTCAGAACCAGTAGATAGCTGCGTGCTGCGCGCCAGTAGGCATCCACGCGTTGAAGCAATTCCGATACGGGTTGCGACAGGTCGGAATTCATATTTTTGCCTCCAGTTGGGCGAGCGCTTTGTTTTGCGTATGCGGTATCACCTTTAACACCTCCAGGAACAACAGTGGGATCGCCCCCAGCGCAAGAAGGAGGAAACTATCGGTGAGCGGCATAGCTGACGTGCTCAGCAAGCGGCCCAGCGTTTCATTGTGCTGGCTTAATATCTGGAGGCCGATAGAAAGGGCGATCACGACGAGTAGATTGATATTGGTGAAAAGAGGAATGCGCCAAACCGGCATGGTTTCACTGCGCGCCCCAAACGACCGCAATAGTTCGGCGAAGACCAGAACGGTGAACGCGTAGCTGCGTGCCATTTCCAGGGTACCCGTCTGCAACACATAGAAGTAGACTGCGAATGCCAGTCCCGCCGTGAGGGATCCGGTGAGCGCCATGGATCGGATGAAGCCGCGATTCATGATTCGCTCAGCCTGTTGGCGCGGGTGGCGCTTCATCACGTGCGGATCGACGGTGTCCGTGACGAGGCAGAGCGCGGGTAGACCGTCGGTAACGAGATTAATCCAGAGCAGGTGAATCGGCAAGAGCGGTGTCGGAAGACCCGGGACCACGCAAATGGCCATCAGCAGCAGTTCACCCGTGTTGCCCGCCAGCAGGTACTGCATACTCTTGCGGATGTTGTCGTAGATGCCGCGGCCCTCTTCGACGGCGGCAACAATCGTGGCAAAGTTGTCGTCGGTGATAATCATGTCCGCCGCTTGCTTCGTGACTTCCGTGCCCGTCTTCCCCATGGCGATCCCGATGTCGGCGCCTTTGAGGGCCGGGGCATCGTTTACGCCGTCACCGGTCATGGCGACGACGAGACCATTGGCTTTTAAAGCGCGAATAATGCGCAGCTTGTGCTCCGCGGTTACGCGGGCGTAGATGACGAGCTCTGGTGCGCGTTTGTGGAGCTCGTCGTCGGACATCTTGTCCAGTTCGACTCCCGCAGTGGCCTTGTCGTCCTCCGAAGCCAGGCCGATCTCCCGCGCGATGGCCGTTGCGGTTTCCGGGTGGTCACCGGTAATCATCACAACGCGGATCCCGGCTACGCGACAATGTTCGATCGCCACTTTGGCCTCTTGGCGTGGTGGATCATACATTCCTGAAAGGCCGACGAATACGAGGTCGCGTTCCACGGCATCCGATGTGAGGTCGTCGATTGGAGCACGGTCCAGATCGCGATAGGCGGAGCCGAGCACCCGCAAGGCGCTCTGCGCCATTGCGGTGTTTTGTGCCAGAATGCCCTGGCAGTCCTCGCTCGTTAAGGGGCGGATCCCGGTGCCGGTGTAAAGGCTGGTACAGTGCTCCAGCAGGACGTCGGGCGCACCGTTGATGAAGGCCCGGAACTTTCCTTCCGAGGTCGCGCGAATCGTCGTGCTGCGTTTCCGGCCGGAGTCGAAGGGAATCTCGTGCTGCTTGGGCAATTCCCTTTCGATACGCTCCCGATCTCCGCCGGCTTTGCGACCGGCGGCAAGCAATGCTGCTTCCGTGGGATCGCCGACGGCTTTCCAAACGCCCTCCTCCTCGACGAGATGGGCGCTGTTGCAGGCGAGGAGAATGGTCGCGAGTTCGCGTAACGGCGCTGCGTGCTCGGCTTCTGCCGTTTTACCTTCGAAGCGCACTTCGCCACCAGGTCCGTAGCCCTCACCGGTGACTTCATAGCGTTGGCCCGCGACATACAGCGCGCACACGGTCATTTGGCCAACCGTCAAGGTGCTGGTCTTATCCGTACAAATGACGCTCGTTGCACCAAGCGTCTCCACCGCAGAAAGTTTGCGCACGAGCGCGCGGCGGCGCGACATCCGCAGGACGCCGAGGGCGAGCGCCACCGTCACGACGGCGGGAAGCCCCTCTGGAACGGCCGCCACGGCGAGACTTACCGAGGTCATGAACAACTCCATCGGCGGTGTCCCGCGCAGCAGCCCCAGCACGAAGAGCAGCGCGACGATGCCCAGCGCGGCCCACACGAGCGTACGCCCGAAGGACTCCAACTTCTTCTCCAGCGGGGTCCGTTCCTCCGCACCAGCCTCTTCAATCAGACCCGCAATGCGGCCTAACTCTGCATCCATCGCCGTGGCCACAACGATAGCCTGACCACTACCCGCTGCCACGCTGGTGCCCATGAACACCATGTTCTCACGGTCGCCCAGGGGAATATCGCCCCCGTTCAAGGTTGCAGGCCGCTTCGTTACCGCCTCCGACTCGCCGGTCAGCGAGGACTCGATGCATCGGAGCGACGACGACTCCCGGAGGCGGGCGTCGGCCGCGACCAGGTCCCCGGCTTCCAGAATGAGGATGTCCCCGACGACGACCCCCGATGCGGGAATCGAAATGACTTGGCCGCCCCGGCGCACCTTGGCCTGGGGCGCAGCCATTTTTTTGAGCGCTGCGATCGAGTTCTCGGCCTTGAATTCCTGGTAGAAGCCGATGACTGCATTGAGGACAACAATGGCAAGGATCGCAATGCAGTCCAGGAACTCGCCTAAAACGCCTGAGATCACAGCCGCCGCTACCAGTATCCAGATGATAAGGCTCCTGAACTGGCCGAGGAAAATCTGCAGCAGGCTCACGCGCTTGCTGTCCTTCAGTTCGTTCGGGCCATAGGCCGCGAGACGTTCTGCCGCTTCCCGCACAGAGAGCCCGGATCCCTGGGAACTCAGTTGTGCCAGTACCTCGTCGACAGACCGCGCGTGCCAGGGCCTGTCTGCTGCTTGTTCGGCCAGGGAGGGTAACAGGGTCATGAGGTGTCGCTATCGCTCGTTGAGCCGACCTCGGGAATCTCGTCTACATTCACCGCCCAGTCAACCACAAAGCATCCAGACCGTTCCTGCTCGTCGCGGGAGGACTTGGATAGAAACTTCTGTCGGCAAAGATCACCGCAGAAGTAGAACGTCTTGCCGTCGCGCTCGGCCTGGGGTGCTGTTCCTTTGTCTACGGTCATTGCACAGATCGGGTCTTTGACTATGGATTGCGTGGCTTTCATGATGCTTCCCGCCTGGTTGTGTATACGTGACTCGTAATAAACCCCGTTGGCCTTGGAGACGAACAGGCCCTGAATGCTCTTCCGCGCCACAACTGGATCGCCGTATGACCTGGTCTGGCGCGTCTCGTTGACCGCCGCACTTGGCTGGAATGCACCAAAGCATTTCGACCGGGAGGCTTCTCCCACCGAAAAACGTTTGATCGGTATCTGCGTTCCCCCCGCGTGAAACGGCGAACCTGAAAATCCATCGTGCGCTTGGCCGATGCCATGGCCGACACTCCCGAGACGCCTATCATTCGGCCATACTTGCGCGAATATCGGACGCTATTTGCGTAAATGTTTGGCAAACTCACGCTGGCTTTTTGCGGCGTGTCCCGTTCCGCCATTTGGGGTGAACTCCAGGCTGGGGTTGGGTGAAGATAGCGCGAATGATATGAACCAAAGTCTGCCCATAATCTCGCCGCAGGAGCCCTTCAAAAAGGCAGAGATACCCGGTGGTGCAATCGAACCTTGCTGTAAAAAATCCCCAAGAGGCCGCCTAAGATTTTGACTAAAACCCCGAATTTAACGACGTTGTCGGTGGTATATCCTTTGGCCTATTTCGATGACCGGAACCAACCAGGAGTCGACACAAGGAGACGCGATAGATGATGATACCTTGGCACGGGAAGGAGACGGGGGATACGCTCGCGGCGCTCAGCGCCACGTGGGAAGGCTTGACCGATGCGGAAGCCCTGGCGCGCATCGCGAAACACGGTCCCAACGAGCTGCAGGAAGCCGCCGGTCGCAGCCCGGTGATAATGCTCTGGGAGCAGTTCACCCAGACGATGGTGCTCATCCTGATTGCGGCGGCGATTGTTTCGGGCTTCCTCGGCAAGGCCACGGAAACGGCGGCAATCCTGGCGATCGTCGTGCTTTTCGCTGTGCTCGGCTTTGTGCAGGAATTCCGGGCGGAGCGCGCCATGGCGGCGCTCAAGAAAATGGCCACGCCCAACGTGCGCGTGCGGCGCGGTGGCCAGACGAAGGAAATCTCGTCGCGCGAGCTCGTGCCCGGTGACATCGTGCTGCTGGAAGCGGGCAACGCAATCCCCGCGGATGTCCGGCTGATCGAGAGCTTCAACCTGCGGGTGCAGGAGGCGGCGCTCACGGGTGAATCGGAGCCTGTCGAGAAGGCGACCGCTGCACTCGGCGATGCGGACATGCCGCTGGGCGATCGCATCAACATGGCCTACATGGGCACTGTCGTGACGTATGGACGGGGCACGGCGGTCGTCGTGGAGACGGGCATGGCCACGCAAATTGGCAAGATCGCCGGAATGATCCAGAACGTCGGCCACGAGCCGACCCCGCTGCAGCGGCGCCTGGACACCATCGGCAAGATTCTCGCCGTGGCCGGCATCGCCGCCGCCGCCCTCGTCATGTTCCTCGGCATCAGCCAAGGCAAGGAAGTCTCCGACATGTTCCTGACTGCGGTCAGTGTAGCGGTGGCGGTAGTGCCGGAGGGCTTGCCCGCGGTCGTGACTATCACCCTCGCGCTCGGCGCGCAGCGCATGCTCAAGCGTAAGGCGCTTATCCGTAAACTGCCCGCGGTGGAGACGCTTGGATCGGTAACGGTGATTTGCTCCGACAAGACGGGCACGCTTACCGAGAACCGCATGACGGTCACAAGCGTCGAAGCGGGCGGCGCGCGCATCGAGCTGTCCGGCGCGGAAATCCTCAAGCTCGTGCCGGCACCGGTCTACTTCACCATCGCCGCAGGCGCGCTTTGCAACGATGGACAACTTATTCCCGCCGAAGGTGGCGGCCCGGACACCGTGCTGGGTGACCCAACTGAGGGCGCGCTGCTGGTGGCGGCGGATAAGGTGCTCGACCGCCTGAAGCTGGGTGGCATGCTACCGCGCGTGGAGGAGCTGCCCTTTGACTCGGACCGCAAACGTATGACCACCGTGCACCGGCCCGCCTCTCCCGATGGTATTCCCGGCCTGGCTGATGTGCTTCAGGGCAAGGCGTACCTCTCGGTGACCAAGGGCGCCGTGGACGGCCTCCTCGGGCTTTCGACGCATGTGCTGGAGGAAGGCGGCCTCGCACCGCTTGACGAGCGGCGGCGCGCTCAGGCGCATGCCGCGAACGAGGCGCTGGCGATACAGGGCGTCCGCGTGCTCGGCCTCGCGGCGAAGGGTGTGGACCGCATCCCGAAGAATAAGGAAGAGCTGGAGCAGGATCTGGTATTCCTGGGACTCGTGGGCATGATTGACCCGCCGCGCGAGTCGGCCCGGGCCGCCATCGCCTCGTGTCTGAGCGCAGGCGTGCGACCGATAATGATCACCGGCGACCATCCGCTTACCGCAGTGGCCATCGCGCGCAACCTGGGCATCGCGCAGACGGACAAGGTGGTCACCGGTGTGGAGCTCAATCGCATGGATGCGGCCGCGCTGGAGGGGGTAGTCGAGGAGGTCTCGGTGTACGCGCGGGTGTCTCCCGAAGACAAGCTGCGGATCGTGCATGCGCTCCAGAAGCGAGGGCATATCGTGGCGATGACCGGCGACGGGGTCAATGATTCGCCCGCGCTCAAGCGTGCGGACATCGGCGTCGCCATGGGCATCACCGGGACGGATGTGGCGAAAGAGGCCGCCGACACGGTACTGCTTGACGACAATTTCGCGACGATCGTGGCCGCCGTGGAAGAAGGCCGCGTCATCTACGACAACCTGCTCCGGTTCATCAAGTTCTCCCTCGGCGGCAACGTGGGCAAGGTGCTGGTCATGCTTATCGCACCGCTGCTCGGCATGACCACCGCGCTGCGGCCGCTGCAGTTGCTCTGGCTCAACCTGCTCACCGACGGGCTCATGGGTCTGGGCCTCGGCGTGGAGCCGGCCGAGAGGAGCGTTATGAAGCGACCGCCGCGCAGGCCGGACGCGCCCGTGTTCGACATGCGCGCGGTTTTCCAGATCTCCTGGACCGGCATCCTTATCGCCGCAATCGCGCTGACCGCGGGCTACCTTTATTACGACCCCGCCCATCCGGAGGACATGACCTGGCAAACGATGCTGTTCGCTGTGATTGGTTTCGCGCAGATTGGCAATGCCCTGGGCGTACGCGCCTCGAGCCACTCGGCGTTCTCGGTATTTTCCAACCCGATGATGACCCTGGTTACGCTCGCGACCATCGCCCTGCAGCTTGTCGCCATCTATCTGCCCTGGTTTGAGCGCTTCTTCGAGCTCGTCCCGCTCGCC
>JBIJDL010000249.1:0-8986 GCA_044344195.1 Candidatus Hydrogenedentales bacterium | reverse complement strand
GAAGCTACATCGCCCAGCAATTACTTGATGCGGGCCATCCCGTGCTCACACTCACGAACTCCCCGAACCGCGATCATCCCTTGCGCGGTCAGATTGCCGTTTCGGGCCTTGGCTTCGACACCCCCGAAAAGCTCGTCCTGTCCATGAAGGACGTCAGAGTCCTTTACAACACCTACTGGGTCCGCTTTAACCATGCATCATTCAGCCACGCGGATGCCGTGGCCAACACGCGCACCCTCTTTCGCTGTGCGGCGGAAGCCGGGGTAGAAAGAATTGTCCACGTCAGCATAACCAATCCCGACGTCACGTCACCCCTGGAGTATTTTCGCGGCAAAGCCATTCTCGAAGAAGACCTGAAGTGTACAGGAGTCCCCCACACGATCCTTCGCCCCACCGTGCTATTCGGTCCGGAAGATATTCTTATAAACAACATAGCCTGGGCATTGCGACACCTGCCCGTCTTCGGCCTCTTCGGCGACGGAAGCTACAAGCTCCAGCCCATCCATGTCGACGATCTGGCGCGACTCGCGGTAGACGCCGGCACCCGTTCCGGCAATGAAACGATCAATGCCATCGGCCCGGAGACTTTCACGTACCGCGATCTGGTTGCGGCGATTGGCGCTTCCATTGGCAGGTCACGGCCGATTCTCAACCTTCCGCCTTTCCTGGCGCACGTATGCTGTTCGGTCATGGGTAAACTGGTACGGGATGTCATCGTGACCCGCGATGAGATCGATGGACTCATGGCGGGGCTACTTGAGGTTGAAAGTCCCCCAACCGGCACGATCCGCCTGACCGATTGGATTCGCAGCCACGCCGATACGGTGGGACGGCGTTACACGAGCGAGCTCGCGAGACGCATGGATCGTTCCCGACCTTATTCACACAATGGGTAGCCTTTAAAACGAGGTCTCCTCCCCACGTGTATTGATTCGACTTGGGCAGAATCCGCCTCGTTGCCCGGAAGATACCGTTTTGCCCTGGTTCTTCGGGGCCCTATCCGAACCCCTACTCATTCTGAAACTTGCATTCCGGCAAATTATATCTTTACAATACAAAGAACTTCACACTTAAAAACTTCCGGAACTTGGAATGACATTGCGCTTGATACCCATGACGACCCGCGGCTTCCGAGCGTTGGTGATGCCCGACTCGCCGCAACGCCGCTCGGAACGACTTGCGGCCATAGCCCTGCCCGCACTCTTTCTCGGCACGAACGCCGTCTTCATCGTCCTTCTTTACTTCCGCACGCTTCACACAGACATTGTCATCCGCCTATTGTATGACGTGAACACGCTCCTGTTCCCGCCGCTCTTTCTTGTCTACGCCGCGCGTCGGATCTTCATGCGCGCTCCAAGGCGTCGCCGCAGTCTGGTGTGGGCCGCCCTGGCCGTTTTGCTGGTGTCCCTGCGTGTCTATGCCACCCACATCGAACCCCACCTCCTTCAAGTTCATGAAGTGACCATTCACTCCGACAAGGTCACGAAGTCCTTCACCCTGCTCCACCTCTCCGATATCCAGTCCGGTGGAATCGGTGCCTATGAAGAAAAGGTCTTCGCGCGAATCCGGGACCTGAACCCGGACCTGATCGTCCACACCGGCGACTTGCTGCAACCTCAGGGCGGCGCAACGCGCAAAAGCGAGCTCCCCAAACTCGCCGCGCTCTTCGCAACACTTAATCCACCCCTCGGGATGTACACGGTGGAGGGAGAATCGGACACCGGACTGACGAACATCCCGCCCCAGTCGCTGGGTGGCCTGCGCTTCCTCAATTCCGAGGCGGTGGGAATTCGCGCGAAAGGCTACCATATCCGACTCCTCGGTCTGGCCCATGCCCATTCCTTCCGTCACGGGGCCGTACCAGGAGCCGAAGTGTCCAGGTGGCTCGCCGAAAGCCCGCCCGATGCGCTCAACATTGTCATGGGGCACCGTCCCGACTACCTCACCCGCCTCACGAACCAGCCCATCGATCTCTGCCTTGCGGGCCACACCCACGGCGGCCAGGTGCGCCTTCCGTGGATTGGCGCGCTGGCAACCTCCAGCAACGCGCCCAGAGAGTGGTCCCGTGGTTTTCGCGAAGTGGGCCGGACGCGCCTCAACGTCTCCGCCGGCATCGGCGCGAGCCACAACAAGGGCCTGCCCTCCATTCGCATCAATTGCCCGCCGGAGATGACCCTGATCCGGTTTGTGCCGGAGGGAGCCTGACTAGCGACGCTTGCGGAACTCTCCCGGCGTAACGCCGGAGAAACGCTTGAAGGCAACAGCAAAGGCGTACTGGTTGTGGTAACCCACCTGCTCGGATATTACATTGATCGGGACATCGTGCATTATGAGCAATTCCTGGGCCCGTTCCATGCGAAGGCGCGTTACCATCTTCATCGGGGAAACGCCCTGGGACTCCCGGACCAATCGGTGAAAATGGGAGGTCGACATGCCCATCTCATTAGCGAGACTATCCACGGTCCACGGGCGTTTCAAGTCCCGGCTCACCTTGTGCCAGATATGCTGGAGAAGGGTCTGGAAGCCCGTGTCTGTTTCTTCCTCGTACTGACCGAGCTCGCGTCTTATGTAAAGGAGTATTAACTCCGAGTATAGCGCCGCAGCCTTTTCGGCTGTGGGGCCCCGTCCCCGAGACTCCCTTAGAAAATCCTCCCTCAGGCGTCCCAGCGGTCCCGTCTGGGCTGTCTTGCGAACCACAACATGATTCGATTGAACTTGCTGCCAGCCCTCCTCTTTGCTCAAGTGAAACCAAAGGAATTGCCATCGACCACGGAGGGGTCGATACCCGAAAGGCGTACCTGCGGGTACGATCAGCACCTGCTCGCGTGAAACCGTGCAGGTCTGTTTCCCCGTACAGACATGCCCTGAACCCTCTAACGGGTAAACCAGAAGATGATATCGCGGTGCACTGCGCTCCAACTCGTACCCGGGCCAAGCCTCGGTAATACCCGCCTCCGCAATGCTTGTCCCCTTTCCGTCGCCCGAAGATTTGGAACGCCATGGGAAGAAGTGCTCTCGGCAGCGATCGGACCATTTCATAACATCGCCGAAGCATCTCTGATTGGCTGACTTTTCCACCGGGCAGATTCCTCTTAAGCGAGTCGAAGGTTGTGGTCCTATCAGAGTCTCCCGCTGATGGAGGCCATACACCACAAAGTATAAAACAAATTGTAGCAACAACTTAAGTGCCAAAAAACTCAATATTCATCGATTCTAGCTCGGAAGTCATAATAGCTTCACAAATATACAGAGTAGATCCAACAATTGCAAGAAAGGCGTTAGCGTTGTTTAATACCTTCAAGCCCGACCGAATACCCTTTTGGCTTTCAGGAATCATCAACCCAAGAAGAGGAGAACAAGTTATGAGAAAGAGAGGCTTTACGCTGATCGAACTGCTGGTGGTGATCGCCATCATCGGAATCCTGGCGGCAATTCTGCTTCCGGCGCTCGCCCGCGCGCGCGAGGCGGCACGGCGGGCAAGTTGCCAGAATAACCTCAAGCAGTGGGGTCTGGTTCTCAAAATGTTCGCCAACGAATCAAAGGGAGAAAAATGGCCTGACATTGACTACTGGAATCTCAACGACGCCAGTTTGATCGCGGCGGCAGTGCCGGACTTCTCCATATGGCCCATGGGAACCGGCCCCCGCGGCAAGGCCATCTACCCGGAGTACTTGACTGATCTGGCCATTAATCGTTGTCCGAGCGCTGGTAGCCGAACAGGCTGGTCCGATTTTACCCTTGCGTATCCTGAAGCACCGAATGACCAGTTCTGCCACGAGGCACACAGTTATTTCCTGACGGTGGTCGACACCGCCACCGGCGAGTATGGAACCCTCGACTGGAACGACCCCAAAAGCCCCTGCACCAACGGCAAGTACTTCGTCGCCAATTACCCCGGATACATGTATCTCCCGAAGGTGTTCCAGGCCGAATGGTTTTCGGACGTCGCCAATGCCCAAATGTTCAAGGACATCTTGGACGACAATCAGAACGCACCAAATCCCACCATCACGTACATCGGGAATTGGATCGACAAGGACTTGAACATAAATCTCGTAACGCCGCTGGCGACTGGTGCCACCAGCGTACGAGCCATGCATCTCAGGGAAGGTGTCGAGCGTTTCCTCATTACAGACATCAACAATGCGGGTGCCTCCTCTAAGGCCCAGAGCACGGTACCGGTGATGCTCGATCGCGCCGCTTCGAAGCTGGGCGGCGGAATTAGCAGCTCGTCGTTCACCCACGTACCCGGTGGCGCAAACATTCTGCTCATGGACGGACATGTGGAATTCGTGAAGTACCCGGCAACCAATCCTACTCATTTCCCGCTTTCAGAGAACTTCGTACGGTATACCAGCATGAACGTCGGAACGGCGGGCTAAGCACATAGACTCAAGAAAACAGTCGCCGGGAAGTCCGTATCTTCCCGGCGACTTTTTTTCGGAAGCTCCTCGGCACGTACCGTTCTGAACAGTGCCTGGTGTTTGACGGTGAGCGCGTGCCGTGCTACGTCGGTCTTCTTCGACCGTTCTGATCGCAGCCCACGGGCTCTATTTGAACTGCGCGAACGCTTGCATATCTCCAGGCGGGACCGCGCGTGTTGTTGCAGCGAGATGCTAGGTCAATATCGCGGGGTCTATAGCCTCTACCTGCCTGTGGGTCAGTGTATGCGCGATGCCATACGGCAACGAATGTCTCTGGCAGTATTCCGGCAGCATTTGGAGTATCTCCCGAACCGTCCCCATCGGTATCCGCGTAAGAGGCACGTTGGCAGCCTGCATCGCCTCTTTCAAAGGGGTAATATCCTGCCCTTGGAGAAAGGCCATAATGAGGATCCCCGGTCCTACCAAGTCACCGTGTGGCAAGCCCTTTCCAAGAATACTCTCGGCGGCGTAGGCAAAGTAGTGTTCACTCCCCTCCTCCGGTCTGGAGTGACCGATGAGATTGCAAAGTTGCACCTCCATCGTCAGACACTCCAGAAGCCGACGCAGGCCAGGAGGCTCACCCCGTCCGGCGGATGCGGCGCACGCCAGACAGGCTCCTTCGATGGCGGCGGCCATGTTGTCAATCGCATCGTCGTAGGCCGTGTGTTCGGAATTGCGGCCCGCCAAGTGGGCAAACTTCCAATCCCATCTTCCAGTAGCAATGGATAACACATCCGTAACCCCGGCGGACCGAATAGATAGCGGCCCGGCGGCAATCAGGTCCAGATCGACAACAACCCGATCAGGGGGCTTGGTCTCGATGTATCGGACGCAACCGGCATCCCGGTATCCCGATGCCCAGGTCAAGAACGCATCGACCGAGATAGCCGTCGGAACGCATACTAGAGGGCAATTCGCCTTCGCTGCGACATACTTGGCAGCATCCACTGCAAGTCCTCCGCCAATCGCGTAAATGACATCGCCTCGGAGCTTGGGAAGCAATGCCTCCCAGTGGGGGACGCTGGCCTCAGAGACGGTGTGCAGGGCCGCAGGACTCATCGGAAGTCGGTCGGCGATGACTTCCATGATCCCGGCACTGACGATAAGATCCACGGCGCGAACTTCCAGGAGCGAATCCAGCGCGGCGTATTGGATCGCTGGCGTCCCAAAGCAGTGTTTCATTCGAAGACTCCTCTCACCGTTGTACTTCCTGCCTCTCCGTACTCCGATAGCATATCATGTAGTCGCCGATGCGTACTCCGTGTTCGACCCACGTGTCGAAGGCGCGGTGGCCGAGCCCCATGGCGCCTCCGGTGCATAGAGCAGTATGCCCCGAAGGCGCAAAAGCGGGAAAACTCCGAGGGACGGGCTTGTGGGGAACCCTTCAAGAAAACCGTAACATCACATGCCACCCGAAGCGGCGAATGGCGGTCTCTCAGTCGCGCCAGGCAAAGGTCGAGATGGACTTCGCCGGCAGGAGCGCATCGAATGACGTCGCGCTTGTGCAAACTCCCCACGACTGCGGCGCACTCCCGCGATTTACAACAATCAATACGTGCGACCCATTTGGATTCGTAAAGGCGACATGGTCCACACCCGCCAATTCCCCGCTGGAATCAATGCGCACCGCGCCGCGTCGGATGAATTTCATATAGTGTCCGTAAATGTAGTAGTCGAAATTGTAGCGCACTTCAAGCGTCTCTGCATCGAGCGTGATGCAGGTCTCCGTCGCCTCGAAGGGACCGTTGTTCGGTTCGCCCTTGGAATCCGCGATCGTCACCCAGGCATTATAGGAACTGGCCCCGTTTCTCAGATAGCTCACAATGTTCGCGGCTCCTTCCAGGCCGAAGGCAGAGCCTTCGCTCAGGTAGACCTTCTTGTCCGGAAACTCTTTCTTAAGCTCGCTCATTGCGGTTGCCTCTCCCACATAGGGATGGAAAGCCGTTCCGTCGACATACTTCGCCGCGCTCGCATCGCTCAATATGTTGCGCGGGTACCAGAGGTTGTTGAAATTGTGATCGAAGCACCAGACTTTCGTCGGGAGTCCAGACGCCGAAAGCGCGGGACCCAGGTGATCCCGAATGAAGTCCCGCTCGGCGTGTCCCATCACGTCCCTTGAAACGGGCCACCAGGTATCCTCGTCTTCCACCAGCGACCATTGACATGACGGATACCACCAGCTTTTCACATCGTCACGCTTGTTCACTCCGGGCTCGTTTTGAACCGTCACCGCATGGATGGGGACGCCTTCGGCCCCATACGCCTCAATGAACTTCAAGAAATAGCGGGCATAGACCTTGTAGTAGCGGGGATAAAGTTGCCCCCCGATGAGATCGTCGCTGGTCTTCATCCATCCCGGTGGACTCCAGGGGGTTGCATAAAACTTCAGTTCCGGATTCTTCTCGAGGGCCAGCTTGAGGACGGGAAGGATATAGGCGCGATCCCTTTCAATGGAGAAGTGGGACAGATCGGGGTCCTTCTCGCCCGGGGGCATATCGTTGTAGCTATACCAGGGATCGCCCGTGAAATCAGGCGTTCCCATGCATATGCGCATGAGATTCATTCCAATACCCCGGTCGGGAGATACCAGGCGCTCCACCACTTCCGCTCGCTTCTCTGGACTCAGCTTCCAGAGGTTCGCGCAGGTGGTGTGTTCCAACGACGCCCCCAGTCCGAGTATGGTCTGGTAGGTCACGGCAGGGTCCAATTTCAGGACGAATCGGCCCGCCTCCTTGGCCTCGCACAGAGCAAGTGGGGCCTGCTCAGCCAGCGAATGCTTTCCATCCTCCGTGGTGAGCCAGACTTCCACCGATGGTGACATGGCGCGAACCGCGCCAGCGGCCATCAGCAAGACCGCAAACGATAGTCGGCCCAGGATTACACTTGATTGTGTCATCGCATTTCTCCTGCCTGCGGGTACCCCATTCGCTTCCCTTGGAGCAACTGCGGACCCAAATAACGGACTATTCAAAAACGGTCGCTTCTGCGGCAAGGGCATCCTTGAACGCGGCGTCGTAATGTTCCCGTTGATGCGCACTATTCTGCAACGCGATCAGTGCACAGTCAATGATGTCGCCGGGGCGAAGGGTCACCTTACGCTCCGATGCCTCCATCGGTATCGGGCGGATCCCATCCGGCCCAATACGGATAGCCTGAGCCGGTTTTATCCATTCAGGAAGAGCCACGCTCACGACCACGTCCCTCAAGGGTGTAAAGGGATAGGACTCGGGGTGAATCTCATAGTTCTGGTTGTTAAGACACAGTAACACCGTGTCCGCCGTTGCCAGTGCGGCGATATCGAGCTTTTCCGGCCCCGAAACATCTATCTGGATCGGGTCCGACACCAGAAGGTCTTCACGCACGACCCGCAAGACGCGACCCCAGCCTTTCATGGCCTCAACGGCATCCGGAAATAGCCTCGCCTCCTTCGGTCCGTAATTGAACCAGAGGATACCCTTAGCGCCGCGCCCGATATTGTACAAGAGCTGGGCCGCGATCTCCTCCGGTGTAGGACAATAACGCTTCGGACGCTCTTCCCATTCGGCGATCCCCTGGGTCCAGACCCAGATCGGTTTCGGTTCAGATGATTCCTTCAAGTCGCGGGTGTAGTAGCCAGTCTCCTCCAGGCGCGTTCCGTAAAGGTGCCGCCAGACGCTGCTGGTGGGAGCTCCGACGCAATAGTGGTCCATGCAGGGGATATCGGCGATGGACCCATACTCGAAGAACTTCACATTTCTGCATAGTGTAATCATCGTAGGCACAGTTTTATTGATCGACTTTGTCGCCTCTTCCTTAACCATCATGTCCGATGGCAACTTCGACCAGTCGGGCTCATCATCCAGCATCCAGCAGCGTACCGCCGCGTGGCCGCCAAGATCCCGTAGTGTGTCCACGCTTTGTCCCACACCGCTGGCATGTACCATGGCACTCAGTCCATAGCGTTTTGCATGTTCGGAAAAGAAAGGGTTGTCCGATCGTCCGCCCTCCACCAGCGTGTCCATATGCATACGTCGCTGATCGGCATACGTCTCCGGGGTGCCGGACCAGGTACCGATTGGAAAATGGTCGATATAGGCGCGCCTGTGGGCGTAGATCGTGCGAGCCTCGCCGCCAATCTCCACACCTATGCGCAGGATCAGAAGCTCCGATGGCGTAAGAGGGCGCTCCAGTGTCATTCTTCCAATTGCATGGCCGGGACCTTGACCCACCGATGTGGACCACAAGAGGTCCTTCGAGGCGATCCCCACCACTTCGGCCGAGGTAAAACTGACAGTCTCCGACCCGCCATATCGAACATGAAACACCAGAGAAGCGAGATCTTCCGGCATGACGATGGAAGACACTCGTGCCGGGTCCGGGGACAACACGGTCTTGCCATAGCCAACCGGTTCCCACGTCCGATCCACCAACGCTACCGAGAGGGGCTTGCCCTCGGAGAAAGATTCGCTGACCGCGTTTACTTCCAGGACCGTCATCTGACCCGGTTGAATCGTGCGGTCGTACCACCGGTGCCACGCGAGAAAGCGTCCCAAGAGCCAGTGAGACTCATCTTTCCCATTCAG
>JBIJDL010000248.1:0-9001 GCA_044344195.1 Candidatus Hydrogenedentales bacterium | reverse complement strand
AGACGCCGTTGGGCAGGCGCACGATGGTGTGGAGGTTGAACTCGGTCAGGAGCCGCTCTTTGATGCGGGTCTTCACGCCCTCGCCGAAGAGGGTGCCGTCGGGCAGAACGAGTCCCGCGCGGCCGCCGGGCTTGAGCAGCTTCATCAGCAGCACGAGGAAGAGATCGGCTGTTTCCCGCGTGCGGAATTCCGCCGGGAAATTGGCCTCGATGCCGTCTTCCTCCATGCCGCCGAAGGGCGGGTTGGTGACGATGACGTCCACGCGCTCGGTGGCCTTCCAGTCGCGGAGGGGCCGGGCGAGGGTGTTGTCGTGGCGCACGTTGGCGGGCACGTCGATGCCGTGGAGCATGAGGTTGGTCATGCAGAGGACGTGGGGCAGGTGCTTCTTTTCAATGCCGTGGAAGCAGTCCTGGATCACGCGCTCGTCGGCCTCGGTTTTGGCCTGCTTGCGCAGGTGCTCGATGGCGCAAGTGAGGAAGCCGCCCGTGCCGCAGGCGGGATCGAGGAGGGTCTCGCCGAGGCGCGGGTTGACCTGCTCCACGATGAACTGGGTGACGGCCCGGGGCGTGTAGAACTCGCCCGCGTTGCCCGCGGACTGGAGGTCTTTCAAGATGCGCTCGTAGATGTCGCCGAACATGTGGCGATCATCGGAGGCGTTGAAGTCTATGCCGTTGATCTTGTTGATCACCTGGCGCATGAGGGTGCCGTTTTTCATGTAGTTGTTGGCGTCTTCAAAGCTCATGCGAATGAGCCCGGTGATCTTGTCCCCCCCGACAGTGAGGGCCTTGAGCTTGGGCAGGAGGGTGTTGTTCACAAAATCGAGGAGCGCGTCGCCGGTGATGCCTTCCTCGTCCTTCGCCCAATGGCTCCAGCGGAGGTGCGGGGACAGGGGCGACTTGTAGTGGTCGCGGATCAGTTCGAGCTCCTGCTCGCGGTCGTCGAAAATTTTCAGGAAGAACATCCAGCCGAGCTGTTCCAGGCGCTGGGCGTCGCCGTAGGTGCCGGCGTCCTTGCGCATGATGTCCTGGATGGATTTTACGATGTTGGAAACGTTGGACATGGAGTGGGGTTGCTTCTACGTGCGCGATTGCACGGGTGAAATTACAGGGACGGCAGGGACATCAGGGACAACAGGAGGTGAGCATTCTGCCGTCCCTGATGTCGCTGCTGTCCCTGTGAATGAGGGCGGATAATCCGTACATTTCACGCCACCCTCCGATACAGCTCGGCTTCGAGGGCCTGGATCGCCTCCAGGTACTCCCGCTTGCCGCCGAAGAGTTTCACGATTTCCACGGGGGTGCCAAACTTCGTCAGGGGATCTACTTTCAATATCTCCAGGGACTCCACGCTCTGGATCCCGCCGTCGGCGAACTTGTCCAGGAGCGCATCGAGCACGGCGCGCACCTCCGCGCCATATTTCGCGAAGACGTGGCGCTTGCGCACGTTCTCCGCGCGTTCGCGGCGGGTGAGGGGCGGCTCGTCGAAGGCCACGTGGCAGATGAGGTCGAAGGCGTCGTAGTCGCGGCCCACCTGCTCCGCGAGTTCGTCCAGGAATACGCCCTTGCCCGCGAGTTCTTCGAGGATGGCCTGCTTCCGATCGGCGTCGCTCCAGACGGTGAGAAATTCCGCGAGGGTGGCGAAGGACTTCTGCACCGTGCGGCGGCTGTAGTCGCGGAGGGATTCGGTGATGAGCTTGCCGTCGGCGTCGAGGTATTGCACGCGTTCGGTGACGACTTTCACCTCCACGTTGTCCACGTAGTACTTCTTCGGTCGTCCGCTGTCGCCATCACCGTCGAGGGGCCAGGGCTCGCCATCAATGTACGCCTCGTCCTCCTCCTGGGCGTTCGTCGAACTTTCGTCGGGCGGCACGACGGGGTCGTCTGCTCCTGGCACGTAGATCTGCACCGGATCGCCGTCGAAATCGGGATCGGCGAAGAGGGCCGTTGCGCGCTTGAAATCCATGATGGTGAAATAGAGCTTGCCGTAGTCCTCGCGGATGCGCGTGCCGCGGCCGATGATCTGCTTGAACTCGGTCATGGAGGCGATGCGCTTGTCGAGGACGATGAGGTGGCAGGTCTGGGCGTCGACGCCGGTGGACATGAGCTGGGAGGTGGTGGCGATGACGGGATAGGTGCGGTCGGGATCGATGAAATTGTCGAGTTGGGCCTTGCCCTCGGGGCTGTCGCCGGTGATGCGCATGACGTATTTGTCGTTGGCGGCGGCGAGGTCGGGGTTGGCGTTTACCAGGGCCTGGCGCATGCGCTCGGCGTGGTCAATGTCGTCGCAGAAGACGATGGTCTTCGCGAAGCGGTTGGTGGCGTGGAGGAACTCGGTGATCTTCGCGGCCACGAGGGCGGTGCGCTTTTCGAGGACGAGGTTGCGATCATAGTCGAGGACGTTGTACTCGCGATCTTCGATTTCGTGGCCGTATTTATCGGTCTGGCCGCGCTCGGGCCGCCAGCCGTCGAGGTCTTTGTCGATGCCGACGCGGACCACCTTGTAGGGCGCGAGGAAGCCGTCGGCGATGCCTTGCTTGAGGGAGTAGGTGTAGATGGGTTCGCCGAAGTACTCGATGTTCGACACGTCGCGCGTTTCTTTGGGCGTGGCGGTGAGGCCGATCTGGGTGGCGGAGGTGAAGTACTCCAGGATCTGCCGCCAGTTGGCGTCGTCGGCCGCGCTGCCGCGATGGCACTCGTCGATCACGATGAGGTCGAAGAAGTCGGGCGAAAACTGCTTGTAGATGTTCTGATCTTCCTCGGTGCCGCTGACGGCCTGATAGAGGGCGAGGTAGATCTCGAAGGCCTTGTCCGCCGTGCGGTTGGTGATCTTGGTCATGGCCTTGCCAAAGGGCTTGAAGTCGTTGCTCTTGGTCTGGTCGGCGAGGATGTTGCGATCGACGAGAAAGAGGATGCGTCTGCGCGCGCCCGCCTTCCACAGCCGCCAGATGATCTGGAAGGCGGTGTAGGTCTTTCCCGTGCCAGTGGCCATGACGAGGAGGATGCGTTTCTCGCCGCGCGCGATGGCGTCGACGGTGCGGTTGATGGCGACGAGCTGGTAGTAGCGCGGGGTCTTGCCGGAGCCGTCGTCGTAGTAATCCTGTGTGGCGACGATTTCCTGCGCGTCGGTGTAGCCTTTGGCCTGGCGGTAGCGGGCCCAGAGTTCCTCGGGCGTGGGGAACTGATCGAGGGGGATTTCGCGCTCGACCGTGGCCCCGCGCCCCGTGCGATCATGCTCCAGAAAGGCGTCGCCGTTGGAGCTGTAGGCGAAGGGCACGTCAAGGATTTCGGCGTAGTCAAGCGCCTGCTGCATGCCCGCGCCCACGGCGTGGTTATTGTCCTTGGCCTCGACGACGGCAATGGGCATGTTGGGCTTGTAGAATAGGAGGTAGTCGGCCTTCTTCGCCTCGCCCCGCGACACGGACTTGCCCCGGACGATCACCCGCCCCTTGGTGAAGTGATACTCTTCGAGCATCTGGGTCATCACGTTCCACTTCGCCCCGCCGGGTCCGAGGATTGCCGGCGTGATGAACTTGGTGCGGATGTCGGTCTCTGTCAGTACCTTTTTGTCCACGATTGCCCCTGTCTGCTTGTTGCGTGTGAATCCTGCCCGGGCTCGGTGGGGCTATTGTACATGGACGTGGGCCCGGGTTGAAATCCCCCCTACTCCCCCATCTCCTCCCCGTCGGGCAACAGGACGATGTACATATCCGACACGAGCTCTTTGCCCGCGATCTTGTTGATCTTTTTCATGATCTGCCATTTGCGGTAGTTGAGCTTGTGCATCCACACGGCGCTGTCGGCTTCGATGCGGAGCTGGAGTTCTTTGATGCCCTGGGGGCGGGTGTGTTTGGCCACGGTCTCGCCGACGATCTCGGGCCAGTGCTCCCAGATCTCGGCGTGTTCCAGGTGCTTGCCCAGATTGGTGGTCTTTTTGAGCTTGGCGAGGATATCGCCCACGCCTTCGGGTTTGGTGCGTTTCAAGTCGGCCTCGTGTCGTCTGGTGGCCATAGTCAGGCCGCCAGAAGTCCTGGTCAATTTCGGTGGTGTTAGCCGTCCATTGTACGCTATTTCGCGTGAACTCGGACACGGCTCGTGCCCGGTGGTATCGCGCTCACCGGTTCCGGATGGCGATGTCGAAGTGCAGCACGTCGACCTCGATGCTGATGCAGAGCTTCGTGTAGAGCGCTACGGCGGGCGCATCGACGGTATCGGCCTGGACGAAGATCACGTAGGCCCCCGCCGCCGCGCCGATCCGCCCCAGGCGTTCGATGAGCTCCGTGGCAATGCCCTGGCGCCGGTACCGTTCGTCTACGGCGAGATCGTAGAGGTAGAACTCGCTTCGCGGTCGCTCGAACTTTCGCAACTCATAGGCCACGAGCCCGCCGACCACTTCGTCGTGATCGTTGCAGGCAACCAGCACCACGCAGGTGGGGTCGCCCAAGAGGGTGTTGATGTAACCGTCGTCGGGCTCATATTGGCGCTCGGAATCCGGCTCGGCGAAGGCCACGCGAAACACGTTCAACAGCGCACGAAGTGGCGCGGTATCTCCCGATCTAAGTCGCCTGCAGGATATCGCCATGGTCTCGTCCCTCTGCGCCCGTTGCCATCTCTGGACTACTCCGCTTCGAGCCGCCCCTGGACCATCTGGTAGCGGCGGTAAGGCCGCCCGCCGATCTTCTCGGTCAGTTCGCGCTCGGTGGTGGTGACCAAACATTGTACCTTATCCTGGAGCGATTCGAAGAGGGCCTGGGCCCGATGGGCGTCCAACTCGGCGAGAACTTCGTCGAGCATGAGGATGGGGTATTCGCCGGTTTTCTCTTTGACAAGCTCGATCTCGGCGAGCTTCAGTGCGAGGGCGGCGGATTTTTGCTGGCCCTGAGATCCGTAGATTCGGGCAGGCCGCCCTTCGATGAGGATTTCGATGTCGTCGCGGTGGGGCCCGCGGAGGGTCTGCTTGCGGCGGATGTCGTGCTCGCGGGTGTCGCGGAGGATTGCTTCGAAATCCTGCGCATGATCGAGGTCGGGCGTGTACGTCAGGGTTAGGGTCTCGGCGGTGGCGATGCGCTGGTAGGCCCCGGCAGCCTGCACGGAGAGATCGGCGATGAAGGCAGCACGTTCGTCCATCAGGATCTGCCCGGCGGGCGCGAGCTGGGCATCCCAGATTTCAAGGAGGGCCGGATCGGGCCGGTGCTGCTTGAGGAGGCTGTTGCGCTGCTTCAGGGCCTGGCGGTAGCGCTGGAGCGCGCCGAGGTAGCGGGGGTTGATCTGGGAGATTTCCATGTCGAGGAAACGGCGGCGCATGGAGCCGCTGCCCTTGACGAGGGCCACGTCTTCCGGCGAGAAGAAAACCGTGTTGATCCGGCCCAGGATATCGCTCACGCGGGTCTGGGGCACACCATTGATCTTGAAGCGCTTGGCTTTTTGCCAGTAGTGGGCTTCGAGATGCACCTCGCGATCGCTGCGCTGGGCCGTGGCCGTGATGGAGAAGCCCTCTTCGCCGTGGCGCGCGAGCTCGCGCTCGTTCAGCGTGCGGTGACTGCGGGCGGTGCAGACGTAGAGCAGGGCTTCGAGGAGCGAAGTCTTGCCCTGTGCGTTGTCGCCATGGATGATATTGAGGCCGGGTTCGGGCGCGAAGCTGAGTTCATCGAGGCAGCGAAAGCGGCGGCAGGTTAGCTGGGTCAACCACATGGCGCTAGATTACCCGGTTGTGCGGGAGCGTAATTTCCCGGAGACCATGGTGATCGTCGAAGAGGGAGACGCGGGCGCGCCTCATTCCGCCAGCGTAAGCAGTTCGTCGATGGAGGCCCGCATTTTGAAGTACTGTTCGGCAACCTTGGCCAGCTTCGCGCAATCGATGTCGGCCACTTCGTAGGTTTCCGGCACGACTTCCGTGCGGTTGTCCGGGTGGGAGTAGAAACCGCTGAGGTTGCACATCTGGTTGGCGATGGAGAGACAGGCCGCAAGCACCTTGTGTTGCGGGTCGCATGCATCGAGGTCGTGGTGGCCCCGGATGGCGTTGACCACCGCCGGCGTCAGCTTCCATTTCTGGGCGAGCATGGCACCGAGTTCGGCATGGTCCACGCCGATGACGCGCCGCTCGGCCTCGTACCAGGCGATGTGCTCTTCGCGCACGAGGGCTCCAACTTCCGCGCATTCATCGGGCAGATATTCTTCGAGGATCACCTTACCGATGTCGTGGATCAATCCATAGGTGAACGCTTCGTCTTCGGAGCCCACGAATCCCTTTACACACCCGGAAAGTACGATGGACTTCATCGCTATGCCGCAGGCCACGGAATGCTGGAGGAAATGGGTCGCGCTCGACTTCATGCAGTCAAACGCGGTCGCGGTCGTGGCGAGGTTCTTGAGGACCTTCGCGCCGAGCAGCACGGTGGCATGCTCCACGCTGGTGACTTCCTGGCCGAGTCCGTAGTAGGCGGAATTGACCAAGCGGAGCGTCTTCAGGGCAATAGCGGGATCGGAGGAGATCACATGGGCGACGGACTTCATGTCGCAGGTGGGGTCGTTGAGCATTTCGGTCAACTTGGCCACCGAATCGGGAAGACTCGGAAGCGTGACCACCTCGTCCAGAAGGGTTTCAATATCGTAGGCGTCGTCGGGTGCCATCAATAAAGCCCTGTCGGCGCGGGAAAAGAGTGACTGCCAAATCCTCGTTCCTGCATGCAAAGGATTTCGAGGTACTGGCCGGGGGTCAGAAAGGCGCATCCCGAAGGCAGGAGAGAGGTGTGAGGCTTCTTCGGATCGTCGCCCGGCGTGACCAGCGTGGCACCGTTAGGATTGTTGGCCGGACCGACCACGATGATGCTGCCCTTGCCACCTTGCTTCAGCGCAAGACTACCCACGAGCGCCTCGCCCTGCTTTTTCCACGTAATCAAGATGCGGATTCACTTTCCAACGGACACACCTCGGGCATGCCGCGACGTTTCGAAGTCTGACACCGTCACCGAAATGCCCTGAAGCATGGGTGCCGGAGCCTTTTCGCGGGATTAGAAAATGTATTCGGGCTCGAGGACCGCGTCGTAGTTCACGGCTTTGTCGGTGAAGGGAAAGCTCACCATCTCGAACACGCCCGTGCTCGTGCGCATGACCGCACGGGCACCACCCAGCACCGGAACGACACCAAGGAGGTAGGCCAAGGGCTTGCCTTCCTTGTATTTCTTGTCGAAGGTTACCGGGATCTCGGCCCAGCCGAAAAGGACGTTGGAGACGCCGCGACCCAGCTTGGTCAGGGATTTTTCAACCCCCGTAGGCTTGGGAAGGTCCAGTTCGGGATTGTACAACTGCGCCGAGACAGGTGACACCTGGAACAGCATCACCCCTACCAGCAGCACGGCAATCCCACTTCGCATAATCAGGTGTTTGGTAGCCAAAACGCTCCCTCCACATCCATTGTTGTTAGTGCCTGTAAACAAACACGTTCCCGTAAAACAATATGGTTCTTGGAGTGTAGCACAGCCGCCAGTACTTGTCAATTAACTACTGACGCCGCCAAATACCCTTCTCTCCGTGGTCCGTGGACGCTTCCCCACAACGAAAATCGATTCAAAACGAAACGCCGCGCTCGGGTCTGCGACACACGGAGAGATCAGAAGGGAAGCGCGACCCCGACGCTGAGCTCAACACAAGACCTTTGAATAAAACAACTTACATGACTTTAAGCGTGCAACGGGCCGGATTGGCACGGGTTTGGCCTACAGAAAGGCGTCAGTCAACAAGAAGCACCACCGCAGCGTGGTAACAACATAAGGAGAATCACCATGAGCCTGCTAGTACCCATCAAACGGACGAACGTCTTCCCCTGGGCGGGGTTTGGCGAACTGGAGCAGCAGTTGGAGCGCATGTTTAACCCCGGCACCACCCCCGAGCAGCAGCCGAGTGCTACGTGGATGCCGCCGGTGGATATCCATGAGTCGGAGGATGCCTACACGCTGGTCGCCGATTTGCCGGGCATGAAGAAGGAGGACATCACCGTCAGCATCGCGGAAGACCGGATTACCCTGAAGGGCAGCCGCAAGCGCGAAGAGCGTCACGAGGAAAAGGGCTATCGCCGCTATGAACGCGCCGAGGGTGCCTTCGAGCGGAGCTTCCGAATCAACGGAGGCGTCGATGGCGCCAAAGTGGAGGCCACCTTCGAGAATGGCGTACTTACCGTGAAGCTGCCGAAACCCGAAGAGACCAAGCCCCGGCAAATCGAGGTAAAGGTAAGCTAAGCGCCTCGCTCAGGACCCCCGGTCCTGATTCACATAGATAGCGCGGCCAACAGTGGCCCCGCCTGACAGGGAAAACGATCTCTCCTTCCTGTGGAACAACCGAAGCCCCGCCCCGGACAGATACCGGGGCGGGGCTTCAACGTCATTCAAGATTGTTTGGAATCGGCTACCGTCGCCGCGCCCGATCAACCCGCGAGGCAGGGCCGCAATTGCTTGCCCAAGCCCCCAGAGAAAGCGGTCGCCCCCTCTTTGTTGACGTGAATGCGATCCTTGTAAAGTTCCGGATTCAGAAATATATCGCTCGTGCTGCTGTCCACGCGAACCACGGGAACCTCCAGCTCCTCCATCAGCGCCAGGTAGGCTTCCAACAGGGCCGTGTGGTCGGCGAGGTCCTGTCCCTTCTTCTCCCACAGGGGCCCCAGGCACACAACGAACGTCACATCTTTCTCGCGGGCCAACTCCACGAAGTTGCGCAGGGTATTTAGAGCCTGCCCCATTTTTGGGTATTTTTGGAATAATTACGCTGCCTTTGTGTTCGTCGGGCCTCATCAGAGAATCCGGAGGCGAGTGCGTCGGTTTGTGTTGGCCTGATTGTGCGGTTTTGGTTATGGGTGGACACACCTCTCCCGGGATACGCTTCTCCGTTTTATGTATAGTTCTCTATGATACTAATGCAAGTACCGTGGCCTGGGGTAGCCTTGCCAAGACCCACAGGTTGTGCATTAGTACCGACCAACCGCACAGCCGCTCTTTGTTCTCGTGGCCCCACTT
>JBIJDL010000247.1:0-9050 GCA_044344195.1 Candidatus Hydrogenedentales bacterium | reverse complement strand
GTATGAGAAGCTTCAGGCCACGGTGACCGGCGCCACGCCCCAGGGCCAGCTCACGAGCATGTACACCAATTTTCTTTCGGAATGGACCTACGCCCAGGTGGCGGAGTTCAATCCGGAGATTTGCATCGTGCTTGCTCAGGCGCCCGTGGCCCCGAACTTCGCCGAGCGCCTCAGGAAGAACGGAATCGTAACCGCATTCTGGTATGTGGAGAACTGGCGGCACCTGCCCTACTGGCGGGACATCGCCCATTACTACGATTTCTTCTTCCACATCCAGCCGGGCGAGTTTGAGGCGAAGCTCGACGAGGTTGGATGTCGCCATCACGCCTATGTGCAGACGGCCTGCGATTCCGAGTTGCACCGCGGGGTGACGCTGAGCGATGAGGACCGCAAGCACTATGGCTGCGACCTGAGTTTTGCGGGCGCGGGCTATTACAACCGCGTGGAGCTGTTCAAGGGCCTGAGCGACTACAACTTCAAGATCTGGGGCGTTAACTGGACGGACCGCTATGTGGCCCAGCGCCTGGTGGACGGGGAAAGCCGCTTCGATTCGGAAACCTTCATGAAGATCGTGGCGGCGAGCGCCATTAATCTGAACCTCCACTCGAGCAGCAGCAAACCGGGCGTCGATCCCGATTGCGACGCGATCAATCCCCGGGTCTTCGAGATCGCGGCCGCTGGAGGCTTCCAGCTCTGCGATCCCTGCATCGGCCTGGAATCGCTCTTTGACTTCGACACGGAGTTGCCGGTCTACCGCAACCTGAAAGAACTGCGGGAGCGCATCGACTACTTCCTCGCGCACCCTGACGAGCGCCGGGCCATTGCCGAAGCGGCCCAGCGGCGGGTTCTTACGGAGCACACCTACGAGCACCGCGCGGCGTCGATGCTGCGCCATATTTACCGGGTCCACGGCGCGGCCATGCTGGAGCGGGGCATCCGGGCGCGCCACACCATCGGCGAGATCAAGACGCGGCTGGACGAGTCCGACGCGCTGCGCCAGTGGCTGGAGCACTTCCCGGAAGAGACACCGTTCACCTACGACACCCTCACGCGACTCTCGCTGCAAAAAGGCCAGGGCCACCTCTATCCCGAGCAGGTCATCGCCTATATGCGGCAAGTGAAGCAGGACGCCGACGCGGTCCTGAAGCTGGTGCGCTGATGCGGATCCTGATCGTACAGACCACACGACTGGGGGACGTGCTCCAGACGACGCCCTTGATTCACATGGTGCGCCGGAAGCATCCCGACGCCCACATCACGCTGCTGGTGCGCCAGATGAGCCGGGCGATTGCGGATCGCAATCACGACATCAACGACGTAATGATCTACGACGAAGACGAGCTGTACCGCCGACTCATCGCGGATGATTCGAATCAGTTGCTGGAGGCCTACCAGCTCACGGACAAACGCATTCAGGACATCCGGGCGGGCCGCTTTGACATCGCCTACAATGTGACCCACAGCGTCAGTTCCGCCATGCTGATCAAGATCGCGGAGATCCCCGAAGTCTACGGCGCGCACCTGGGCGACGACTGGCAGTTTATCCTTCGGGGCCGGTGGACCACCTACTTCTTCACCAGCGTTTTCAGCCGCGAATACAACGATCTGAATCTCTGCGATATCACGCGCAACATCGTGGAAGATGCGCCTCCCTCGCGGGAACTTCACTTTGATCTCCACAACGAGGACCACCAATTCGCCGAGGCGCTCCTCGCGGAGCACGGTGTGAACGATGGCGACTACGTGGCCTGTTTCCAGCTCGGGGCGAGCGAAGAGGGCAAGCGCTGGGCCATAGAGAACTTCGCCGCCCTCGGTCGCCTCCTCGTGGAGCGTCACCAGGCAAAGGTGTTTCTTCTCGGCGTGCAGTCCGAGCAACCTCTGGGCGATCGCTTCGAGTCCTTCGCCCCCGGCCTGGCCACGCACCTTTTCGGCAAGACCTCCGTAGCGCAGGTGGCCGCCCTGCTCAAGCGCGCCACGATTCTGGTGACCAACGACACGGGCACGATGCACATCGCTGCTTCGGTGGGTTGCCCCATTACCCTCGTCTCTGTGGGCAATGTGCATTACCGCGAAACTGGCCCTTACGGCGAGGGTCATTGCGCCATCGAAGCGCGCCGCACCAATCTGGGCCGCTCGGACTATGTGCCCTCGGGCAAAGAGGAGCGCGAGCTGATCAAGGCGAATCAGGTGCTCGCCGCCATCGACTACGCACGCCATCATGGACAGGATCGCCCCCTGCCCCCCGTGCCCGACGATGGCACGTTGGACAACGTCGATCTCTATATCACGCGCTTCGCGCCCGACGGATTTCTGGAATATTACCCGGTTATTCAACGCGCCATGGACGAGCGGGATTTCATGCGGATTGCCTACCGCGCCATGTGGGTTGCCCATCTTTCCAGCACCGGCACGCCCGAGGGCGAAGTGGAAAGCCTCGACCAGATGCTCCGTCACTATGGCGGTCCGGCTACGGGAATCGTGTCGGCCTGGGCGGAGGACGCCGCGAAGCATTTCGAGGAACTTGCCGCCATCTCCGTCCGGGGCGAGTCCGTCACTTCGCGATTGCTGGAGGCGCTCAAGCGGGACCGCTTCGACGAGGCCCGGACGCTGGTGGCCCAGTTGATGGCGCTGGACGAAGAGGCGCGGGTCTTCAGCGAAGTGAATCCGCCGTGCCGGCCCCTGATTTTGATGGCCCGCTTTGAGCGCGACAATCTGGACGGCGCCGACCCCAAACTGCTGGCAAAGACCACGCTGGAGATCTATCGCGCTTGCCGCGATCGCGCCACGCTCATGGTGGAGAAGCTGCGGCTGACGGCGGCGCGGTGGGCCGAAAGAGGCTGACCCAGCCTTGGACCGATCCGTTTGCCGGTGGCCCCGCTTACTCCACCCGCTCTCCCAGCGTCTTCGGCGCAACACAGCGATACGCACAAGTCAGCGCGTCCTGCAGCAGGCTTGCCTTCACCTTCTTCAACGGCACCACGGTCCAGCCCTGCTGTCCCCATTTGTTCGCCACGGGGTAGATGGCTCCGCCGCTGGCATCGGAGAAAACCGCCTGATCCAGGGGAGGCAACTTCAACACCACCTCCGCCTTTTCCGGCGACATGGTCGCGAAGATTTTCTTTCGCACGCGGAAGGAGGTCTTCTCGAAGTGGGGTTCCTCGGATGCATCGGGAAAGGCCAGGGCGCGTTTGCGGAATTGTTCAGGGGTCATCGCAATCGCACTCCATCCACACCGCGGACCTTAGTGTCCTCCGCGTCCAGCATGGGCCGCAGGTACTGTCCCACGAACTCCTCGATACCGCTGAGATTGAGGTGGTCCAAGTTGTAATACCGCTCGGGGGACTGGATGGCGTTTGACCAGTCATTCAGCGAGATATCGCCGCGGGCCTCCAGCGTCTCCAGCCACGCCATCATAGCGGCGTGGCCGGTTTCCGGGCCGAGCATGGTGGGCGGCACGGCGACGTTCAATTGCGCGCCCCGCGCCTTGCACAGCACCACGATCTTGAGGAACTCCGCCTGGTATCGTTTGAAGACTTCGTCACGCAGCCCATCGGGGTATAGAGTGCCCATGCGCTTCTTGATGCGTTCCGGCGTGACCAGCTCGGGTGGATAGCCCCTGACGTGGTGGATCAGCGGATCGGGTTTTTGAAAGATCCACTGGCGTCTGAACTTCGAACGGATGTATGTGACGATCTGCTGGTAGTTATAGCCGTTGCGGATCATCTTCGCCAGGAAGTGAAAGCGGAAGGGCTCCATGTAGACGAAGCGGTGTTCCTCGTTGGAGCCGGCGGTAAAAAAGACGAAGGGATCGAGCAGGTAGACCACATGGGTCGCTGTGTTTTCCTGATCGAAGTAGGTCTCCAGGTAGAATCGCGCAGGCTTGATGCCGCCGCCCTGAGCAATGGCCATATTTAATACGGTCCGGTCGAGCTCCCGCTCCGTGGCCTCCTGATGTTCCTTGAAGCGGGCGCAGACATAGGCATGGGAGGTGCCAAGAATCACCACGTCCCGGTGCTCCGACTTGGGCATTATCAGGAGATTGGAGTCGGTCTCCCATCGGACATACTCCAGGGTGGACTCATGAAATTTCAACACGACCACGGCCAGGATCGCGTTCAGCAGCGCAAAGAGCGCGCAGCGCCAAACAAGTCGCAAAAGGCCCTCAGTCATTGGACCGGGCCTTGCGCGCACTCGGGACTTCTCGCGAACGAGCTCGTTGGTACCATCGCCATACACCTTCCATTACCACAATTCAAATCGAGATTCTAACCACGAACGAACGCGAATTCACACCGATGAGAACTCGAATCGCCCCTTACCGCGTCGAATTCCGATACGCAGTCCAAGCGGCCTGTACACTCTTTCTATCCGTGGAATCCGTGGTATAGAATCTTTATCTTCTCACCACGGATTACACGGATATTCACAGATGAAAAACGCTCCATTCCCGCTCGCATTCTGCATCTGTCGTCTCTGCATGATTGGCCATGGAAATAGGGAGAAGCGCCGGGATTTCTTATTCGTGTTGATTCGTGTCCATTCGTGGTTCAGCTTTTTCATCTTTGATCATTCGCGACTCGCGTTCGCCTGCAGGTAGCGGTGCATCCCGGTTTCCGGTGCGTCTTGATTCTCCGCGACCTCCAGCAGCGCTTCCAGTTGCTGGTCGAGCCCGACGCCGGGTCCGGCGGGCAGCCAGTGGATTCTGGGGTCGGCGTTGAACCACGTGAGCTGGCGCTTGGCGTAGCGGCGGTGGTGCATCTGGCTTGCGGCGATGGCGGCGTCGAGGCTTTGCATCCCTTCGAGGTGCGCCATAATCTCGCGATAACCCAGGGCCTTCAAGCGCTCCACATGGTGCCCTTGTCCCCCATCGAGCAGGGCCTGAACTTCTTCCACCCATCCTTCGTCAATCATCTGGAGCACGCGCCGGTTAATGCGCTCATAGAGATCCTGACGATCTTCGTAGCGCAGGGCAAACTGGATGGACGGCAGGGATGCTGCGTGCTGGCGATGCTCCCGATGCAGCGCGCTGTAGGGGCGTCCCGAGAGTTCATAGACCTCCAGCGCACGGACAATGCGCACGCGGTCGTTGACACTCGTGAGATTCTCGGCATAATCGGGATCGACCTCACGCAGGCGCGCCAGGAGCACGTCGTTGCCCAAGGTGCGGGCTTCCTCCTCCAGTCGCGCGCGCACCACGGGATCGCGGCCGGGGCCGTCGAAGATCTCGTCGATCAGGGCGCTGACATACATGCCCGAGCCCCCGGCAGCCACGGCGGAACGTCCGGTCAAGTGGATGCGGCTCACTACGGCGCGGGCCATCTGCTGGTAGATGCCCGCGGCCATTTCTTCGCCGGGATCGAGAAAGGACACGAAATGATGGGGCACCCGTGCGCGATCCGCGAGGCTTGGCGCCGCCGTGCCGATTTCCATGCCGCGATAGAACTGCATGGAGTCGACGGAGATGATTTCTGTGGCCAGATGCTCCGCCAGCGCGAGGGCCAGGGCGGACTTGCCCGAGCCGGTGGGCCCCACGACGGCAATCAGGGGCAACGCGCCGCCCGAGGCATGACTCACTGGATTCTCCGGAAGCTTTTTTCCATCTGATTCTGGGTAAGCTCCACAATGATGGGGCGGCCGTGGGGGCAGGTGTAGGGCGGGCGCAGGCGCTGGAAGCCTTCCAGCAGCCCCCGGCGCTCCTGGGGCGACAGCGGATCGCCAGCGCGAACGGAGGCCTTGCACGCGCGGGTGGCCATGCGCAGGGCGTCGGCCATGGCGTTCGCGCTGTCGAAGAGATCACCCTGGCCGATTTCATCGAGCACGTGATAGACCAGGTCGCGAACCTTCGCCTCCTCGTAGAGGTGGCAGATGGCGGTCACTTGGAAAGTATTACCGCCGAAGGGCTCCAGCTCGATGCCGATCTTGCGAAAAATGGGCAGGTTGCTCTCCAGTAGCCGTACCTGGGCCGGGGCCACCTCGATAACAATGGGCACGAGGAGCTGCTGGGATTCGTAGTGGTGATCCGCCAGCTCCGCCATGAGGCTGTCGTAGTTCAGGCGCTCGTGGAGCGCGTGCTGATCGATGATCAGCAGCCGCTCGTCGCCCGGCACCAGCAGGTAGGTATCAAAAAGCTGCATGGGCGCGTCGCCGATTCCTTCCACGGGCCGGTAGACCGCCTCGGGCACCACGTTTTCCGTCGCGGGCGGGGCCATCTCGGGGAATTCGCCCTGGCGTGCCGTCGGACGAGGTGGAGGCGGCGACGCGAGCGTGAATTCCGCGCGACGGGGCGCGACCGGCGCTTCAGCGTCGGCCTCTTCGATTGCGGAAGGTTCCGCAGGCGTCCCGGTAGATTGCGGGGGATTGATTCGCGGCTCGATAGGCTCCGGACGCGGTGTCGGTGCGGGTTCGTAATTTCGAACTGGTGCGACCGACTCGGGTACGTGCGACTCGGGCGCGGGTTCCGGCGCGTCACCCGGCATGTGGGTCTCGGCTTCCACTTCCGCCAGATGCAAGACTTCGAAGCGGGGCTGGGGCGGCTCAGGAATCGCATGGGTCCGCTGGGCGGGCGCATGGGCTTCCGCCAGGCAATTCCGCACGATATCGCGGACGGCGTCCCGGGCGACCCGCTCATCGCGGAAACGGATCTCGCGCTTGGCCGGATGGATGTTCACGTCCACAAAGCGGGGATTCGTTTCCAGCATGAGCACGCCAACGGGATGGCGGCCAATGGTCACGAGGCCCCGGTAGCCATCCTCGAAGCCGTATTGCAGGGAGCGATTGATGACCGGGCGATCATTCATGAAGAAAAACTGGTGGGAACGGGCCGAGCGGGTCAGCCCCGGCAGTCCGATGATGCCGTGAAGGTGGTAGCCCGCCTGCTCACCCTGTACTTCGATCATATCCTTGGACGTCGAAAGGCCCCAGATGATGGCCACCCGCTCGCGGAGGCTGGCATGGGGCGGAATGTCCAGCAGCATCTTGTCGTTATGGAGAAATTGGAAGCCCACGCCGGCGCGGGCCAGGGCATGGCGCTGGACGACGTCGATGCAGTGGCCCAGCTCGGTGGTGAGGCCCTTGAGAAACTTCGCGCGGACGGGCGTATTGAAATAGAGCCGGTTCACCGTGACGCGCGTGCCGGGCCGCGCCCCCGCCTGCTCCACCTCGCGCAGGATGCCGCCGTCGATGCGGATCCGGGTGCCGTTGTCGTCCTGTTCGCGCCGTGTGACCATTTCAAAGCGGGAAACCGACGCGATACTTGCCAGGGCCTCGCCCCGGAAGCCCATGGTGCGGATGTCCTCCAAATCCTCCGCCGAGCGGATCTTGCTCGTGGCGTGGCGCTCGATGGAGAGGAGGGCGTTCTGCTCCGACATCCCGTGGCCGTTGTCGGTCACTTCGATGAGGCGACGCCCGGCAGCCACGACCCGCACCGTAATCCGGGTCGATCCGGCGTCCAGGGCGTTCTCCAGCAGTTCCTTCACCACCGAAGCGGGACGCTCCACGACCTCGCCCGCGGCGATCTTGTTCGCCACATCTTCGGCAAGTACGCGCACGGGCGCTATTGGGGTGGTGGTGGTCATCGGAGTCCTCTGGTCGAACGCTACGGCCTTGTGCCCGTTATACTAGCATGGCGACCGGGAAAAAATCGTCATTCCGAGGGTGCCACCTTTTGATTGGCGGCCACCCAGGTATTGTGCCGAGTCTAAGATGCAACGAGTTAACTTCCGGACTGTTCGCAGCGTCGTCATTCCCGCGTATGCGGGAATGACGAAGTTTCGGAAATCTCTTTCCTCGTTCGAATTCGGAGTTAATTCCCCATTCCCCAGTCGTCCTTCGGGGCGTGTCCAATCCCTCAAATCAAGTGCGGAGCGGCCAGGTTTCCGACCCGGTGTCAATTGACGCCATGGGCCATGTGTGTCATACTTCAGTTATGCGATATTTTGTAGAAATCTATAATTTCATCGCGCTACGTCAGCAAACTCTTAGGAGGGTCTATGTCAGACGGAGCCACAGAAGCAGGCACCCATTCCCTCCCTTCCAAGGGTAGACCTGATCCGTATCTTGCTGCCGCAGACCGATCCGACCCGATCACGCTGAGAGAATTGGTACGAGATGCGATGCGGGATCCGATTGTTGAGGTTGTCCTGGAGGCGGTCCATGGCTATCTGCTGATCCTGGACCGCCACCGCCAGATTATCGCGGCGAATGACACGCTTCTCCATGCGCTCGGGATACGGGATCCCGAGGCCATCTTCGGCCTCCGACCCGGCGAATTGCTCCATTGCGAGAACGCCCATCTTGGGCCCGGCGGATGTGGCACTTCCCATAAATGCGGTAAGTGCGGGGCGGTGCTTGCCATTCTCGCAAGCCAGAACAGCGGTGAGCCGACCGAGGGCGAATGCTCTTTGACCATGGAAAACGATGGGGAGATGAGGGCTGCGGAGTTCCACGTGCGCTGCACGCCGATGACGCTGGCCGGGCAGCCGGTAACCGCGTTTGTTCTCCAGGATATCAGCGCCGAGAAGCGTCGCGACGTGCTGGAGAGGCTGTTCATGCATGACCTCCGGAATGTGCTGCAGGGTCTCATTGGTTACAGCGAGCTTATCGGTACGGGAGACACCCAACTTGCCTCCCGAATGATTATGGCGCTTTCGAACCAGTTGAATGAGGAGGTGGAGGGCCAGGAATGCCTCATGAAGGCGGAGCGGGGCGAACTGGACGTCCACTATTCCAGCGTTGATGCGGGGGAGGTTCTCGGACAGGTCAAGGAAGTTTTCGAACAGCACCCGATATCGGAGGGCAAGTCGCTGCGCGTCTTGCGCCTCTCCACCAATGTCCACTTCGAGAGCGATATACGGCTGCTCCGGCGCGTACTGATTAACATGGTGAAGAACGCCCTGGAAGCGGTGGGCCCCGGCACAACAATCAAGCTTTATTTCGACCGAATCAAGGACGCTCCTGTATTCTCCGTCTGGAATCCAGGTAAGATCTCCGACGATGTGGCAAAGCAGATTTTTCAGCGATCGTTCACCACCAAGGGCGAACTGGGCCGCGGC
>JBIJDL010000246.1:0-9077 GCA_044344195.1 Candidatus Hydrogenedentales bacterium | reverse complement strand
AAATCGGGGAAGGCCGTCCCGATCTTCGGAGCTTCAAGTTTCGCCGCCGAAGCGCCAGCCATCCAGGCACCGGAGAGGGTCACGACCACGGCGAGCCCCGCGACGACAGAAATGCGTGCTGCAATATTCATTGCGCTACTCCTTGGTCTCGGCAGGGCGATTCACCGCTGCCATTGCGCTGGATCTATATTCCGCCCCACACCGCGATCAGGTCAGGGCTTGTCCGCCTGTCCGGACGGCTGCTCAACATGCTCGGAATCCGCCTCGGTATTTTTCTCCCCCCGAATGCTGCATCCCCAGGGCGTAATGTTCGTTTTTTCAATCGGTTTCCCCGTCGTCAGGGCTTCCAAAGCGTCTTTGAGATAAAACTCGGTCGGCGTGGCCTTCGGATTCAGCCGGTTGTCCGGCGGACCATGGAAAACCACCTTGCCGTTCTTGTCCTTGACAAAGATCTCGGGCGTAACCCGAGCGCCCGCGGCATCGGCCAATTCCACTTCGTCGTCCTTGAGCATGGGATAGATCACCCCGGCGGACTGGGCATAGTCCCGGAGAGATTCCGGGTCCATGAAGAAGTTCGAGTTTACCCCCAGAAAGACCACGTCCTTGTCCGCAAAGGCCGCCGCCAGCTCGGCCAGGGCTCCATCCACGCTCCGGGAACAGGGGCATTCAGGCGTGCTGAAATTAAACACGACAATCTTGTCCTTGTACTGGCTGAGGGTGTGCTGCTTGCCTGTAGTGTCGGGAAGTGCAAAATCCGGAAAGTCCGCGCCGATCTTGAGGGGCTCTGGCACTTCGGCGGAGGACAGACCGGGCCAGGCGAGCGTGGCGGCCAGGCCCAGGGCCAGGGTGCCGCGTAACAGGTACTGCTTCATTTTCTATTCCTTGGAAGTTTATTAATGAATTCATGGCCAATCGTCACGAGATTGACCACGGAGATCACTGAGGCACGGAGAATGGAGGAGCAGAATGCTTAGAGGCAATGAAGTACTCACCCGGTCTCGAACGCACTTTCAGCGTTCTATCTCTCCGTGTCTCCTCGGCCTCGGTGCTTAGCATTTTGTCTCGTCGACGGTATTCAATGTTCTGTGCGTATCAATAGACCCGCTGTGCCTCGGTATATTCAATCCACGGCGAGTCTAAGTCAAGGGCGGCAGGATTTTCCACGCATCGGGAGCCAGTTCGGTATTCAATCCATCCCGCAGCAACTGACAAAACATCTTGCGTGAAATCTCCCGGGCACCCAGACTCAACAGGTGGGGATTGGCCACCTGACAATCGATCAGGGGAATGCCCCATGCGCGGGCGGCCCGGGTCAAAGCATAGGCCGCGACTTTAGAGGCATTGTCCCGATGAGAAAACATGGACTCACCGAAGAAGCAGCCGCCCAGGGCGATCCCGTAGAGCCCGCCCACGAGTGTACCCTCCTGCCAGCACTCGATGGAATGGGCGTGTCCTTTTCGGTGGAGGTTCACATAAGCCGCCTCCATTTTCGGCGTGATCCACGTGCCATCCTGGTCCGGTCGCGGCGTCTCGCCACACGCGCGTATAACATCGGCAAAGGCCTGATCCAGGGTCACGGTAAACGTGCCACGCTTGATCACCCGCTTCAGGCTCTGGGAGCAGTGAAACTCCTCTGGAAACAACACCATCCGCGGATCCGGCGACCACCACAGCAGCGGTTCGCCCTCGGAGTACCAAGGGAATATGCCGGAGCGATAGGCGAGCAACAAGCGCTCCTCGCGCAGGTCGCCGCCAACGGCAAGCAACCCGTCTTCGGCATGGTGGACGGGCGGAAAGGCAATAAAATGGTCAAGTCGGTAAATGGGCATGGCGGTATTATGGCAGTTGAGAGTGGACAATGGACAATGGACAATCGGCAACGAGACAGGCATCAGACTGATTGTGATGAACCAGGTAGAGTTGATCCGTCAGATCGGTCTGATCCGTCCGATAACCCTTTTTCCTGAATCGCGCCCCTCTTCGCTGCCCGCTGTCAACTGTTCATTGTCAACTGTCAACTGCCTTGTCCATTGCTAGCGGAATTCTCCGCATGCTAGAGTACCCGTGACCTTGCGGGCAATTGGGCCGTACCAAGGCTGGCGACGATGGGCCGCCAAGAGACTCAACGGAGGCGAATACGCGTATGTCTGATGTAGCAGCATTCTTCGATCAGGTGCCGGCGAAAGTGAACAAAGAGAAGATCCAGGGCATGAACTGCGTTTACCAGTTCAACATCACGGGCGACGGTGGCGGTGAATGGAATATCGCTATTGCCAACGGCGATGCCGTGGTGAGCGCGGGCGCGGCGGAGAAGCCCAGCATCACGATCACGATGGAGTCAGGCAATTTCTTGAATTTGCTCCAGGGAAAACTGAATGGCCAGATGGCCTTCATGACCGGCAAGTTGAAGATACAGGGCGACATGGCCCTGGCGCTGAAGCTTCAGAGTGTTTTCAATCTCGGTTGAGACGGGATAGGCTCGAATGGACTTGCCGCCCGTGCTCTCGAAAGAAACACCGGGGCGGACGGCACCCGGCATCAGTCGTGCTCATCCCCGGAAGTTAACGCCGGGCACAAGTACTTGGAAAACGACGCTGAGGCTGACGTGATTTCCCGCCAGCTTCGTTTAGTCATTTCAGTCCTCGTGCTCTTTCTTGTGTTGTTCCTTGCGGCCTGCGGCCAACGGGCACGTCTCGAAGAACGCGATCAAGTGATCAAAACGTCCGATGGGGTTTCGCTGCCGGCCCGGATCTACCGTCCCGTACAGGCACATCCGCCGGGCCTTGTGCTGGTCCACCGAAAGGGGGGAAGCGCGACACGCTGGGAGCCTCTCGCGGTCCGTGCCCAGCAATCCGGTTATCTCGTCGTTACCTTTGACCTGCGGGGGCACGGTGACAGTCGCAATTCCGCAGGCCAGCCCATGGATTACAAGCGCTTCACCCCGGAAGACTGGCAGAAGGTTCAGCTCGATATCGATGCGGCGTTGCAAGCCATCTTAGAAACCGGCGCGGACCCGGAAAACCTGTTCATCGCAGGTGAGGCGCTCGGGGCCAGCCTGGCGCTCCAGTATGCGGTTCAAAATCGGGCCGTCCAAGGGGTCGTCATGCTCTCACCCGGGTTGGACTACGGAGGTATCGCCGCCGAAGCCCTGCTGGAACAATTGGCACAGCGGCCCACGCTCCTGGTCTGGGCCGAGGGCGATGCCCACGCGGCCTCGTCTGCCGGTACCCTGAAAGCCATGGCTCCGGGCCACATCGAGACCCATACCTATCCCGGAACGGCCCACGGCACCGATATTTTCGCGACGTCCCCCCAGTCCATGGGGCAAATCGTGGTCTGGTTGAACCAGATGCTCGGCGGCACGGCAGCCTCGTAGAGCCCGCCCCAAAATGAGCCAATTTAACGGAAAAGTTGACACCTCGCTCCGGGGGACCTACAATATTGCGAGAGCATGGCGGGAATCGCGTGCAGCACGGTCGTTTAATCGTACCCGCCGGGGGTGTCTTGAGGAAGTCAGTCAGTGAAAGCAGTAGTGTATCCCAGGCACGTTCTTATTCCCCGGCACAGGCTCTCGGTCATGGGAGAACGGTTATGAAACAAGCGCTCTCAGAATTGATCAGCGTTATTCTACAGAGGCTGGAAGAACATCCAGAGGCCGCCCCATCCGAGTCTGGGATGCGGAAGTGGCTGGCGGGGCAGGGTTACGCCAAGCGCGATATCGACGCGGCCATGCGTCTGGTCGGTGCGGAATTATCCACCGATCAGGCCGAAGGCCGCCGTACCACGGGTACCGTTCGCCATCTTTCCGCCATTGAAACCCACAAACTTTCCCGCGAGGCCCGCGACGCCCTGGCCCGCCTGGAACTCTATGAATTGATTGAGCCCTACGAGCGGGAGATGATTCTCGAGCGCGTCGTCCAGACGGAAGGCATCGTAACCATGGACGAGTTGGAATACCTGTTGAGCTGGATTCTCATGGGCACGCGCGACGTGGAGTCGCAGCAGACGATCTTCCAAGTCTTCGAAGGCGGCGCTGGCACGCTGCACTGACGCGGCCACAATATACATTACAAATCCCCACAGGCGATGCCTGGCGGGGATTTTTTGTTGACCACGGAAGGGCACGGAATTTCACGAAAAGAAAAAAACCGTCGCGAATGCGTGGCCGATTTATTCGCATAGGTCGAAATCAAGTATGTGGCACAGGCGTCCCGCCTGTGATTGGCTCGGCGAAATGACCTGACGATACAAAAGGCCACGCCCTATCTCCGTTTACCCACATTGAAACGACCGATTCGATACGCCAGGGCGCTGCAGTTTCCGTGAAGTCCCGTGCCCTTCCGTGGTCAATCCATTTTTTTGTTCCCCACGGAGTATCAGGGATTGCACAGAAAAGAGCGCAAAGAAGTTATTATCTCTGCGCTCTTTGCGTTCTCTTGCGGCCAATTATTCTCGCCGTCAATTTGTAACTTTACCCCGGTGAGTTTCAGTCTCCACTGGCCGCCTTCTTCTTCGCGGCAGGCTTCTTCGCCGCCGCTTTCTTTTTGGCTGCAGGCTTCTTAGTTGCAGCCGCCTTCTTCTTTGCGGCGGGTTTCTTCTTTGCGGCGGCCTTCTTCTTCGCGGGCTGCTTCTCGGCCTGCGCCGCCAGCAATGCGATGGACTGCTCCAGCGTAAACGTCTCCGGATCCGTGTCCTTTGGCAGCGAGGCATTCGTGGTGCCGTCGGTCACGTAGGGGCCATAGCGCCCGTCGAACATCTCGATCTTCGTCTCGGTGCCCGGTACCAGGCCCACTTCGCGGAGTACCGTCTTCTGACGTCCACGCCGCTTGGGCTGGGCCAGCATCTCAAGGGCGGTCTCCAACGGCAGGTGGAATACGTCGTCTACATTCTTCAGGCTTCGAAAATCGCCATCATGGACGATGTACGGGCCGAAGCGGCCGATGGCCGAGCGGATGGGCTTGCCCGATTCCGGGTGCGCGCCCAGGGTGCGTGGCAGAGACAGGTACTGAAGGGCAATATCCAGCGTCACGTTTTCCAGCGTGATGCCCTTGCCCAGGCTGGCGCGCTTGGGCTTCAGCTTGCTGCCTTCTTCCTGTTCGCCGAGCTGCACATAGGGGCCGTAGGGTCCCAGGATGGCGTAGATATTCTTACCCGTTTCCGGATCCTGGCCGAGGGGTTCATCCGCTTTAGCGCGTGCCTCCAGCAGGGCCTCGGCCTGTTCCACCGTCAACTCGTCGTAGGTCACGTCCGAAGGGATGGAGGCCGTGTTGCCCGCCCCGCCTTCACCGCGCTGGATGAAGGGCTGGGCGCGACCGAGGCGCACCACGAGGGGTTGGCCGTCCGCCGCAATGCCCACGGGGATATTGGGGAACTCGATCTTGTCCAGCTCCGACTCAATCGTGGGGGCGAGTCCAGCACCGAAATCACCCTTGCCATTATAAAAGGCGCGGAGGAAATCCACCCAGTCCATCTGGCCTTCGGCGATGGCGTCCAGCGCATTTTCCATGCGGGCGGTGAACTTGATCTCCACGTATTCCGGGAAGTGGTCGCGCAAGAGAAAGGTTACTGCGATGCCCACAAAGGTGGGGACCAGCGCTTTGCCCTGCTTTTCCACATACCCGCGCTGCTGGATGATGGAGATCGTCGGCGCGTAGGTCGAGGGACGGCCGATGCCTTCCTCTTCCAGTCGCCGCACGAGCGAGGCTTCGTTGTAGCGCGCGGGAGGCTTGGTCTCATGACCTAGAGCATTAATGTCTTCGATGGACGCCTTCTGGCCGGGACCTGCCTTGTCGCCTTCCGCCAGTGCGGGCAGGAGCGAGTCCTGTTGGCCGCTGTCGGCGACTTTCAGGAAGCCGGGGAACGTGACCACGGAGCCGTTGGACCGCAGCGTCGCTTTTTTTCCGTTGGTGTCGGCCGTGAAATCGATGGTGGTGCGGAGCAGTTCCGCATCCGCCATCTGGGAGGCCAGGGTGCGGTTCCAGATGAGTCGGTAGAGCTTCAGGTCGTCGCCGCTGACGTATTTCGCGGCCTGCTCCGGGGTGCGGCTCAGGTGGGTGGGGCGTATGGCCTCGTGAGCCTCCTGCGCCATCTTCGACTTGGTGGAGTACTGGCGGCGGTGGTGGTAGCGCTCGCCGTACTTGTCCTTGATGACCTTTTCCGCCTCTTCCAGGGCGCGATTGCTCAGCGTCACCGAGTCGGTACGCATATAGGTAATCAGACCTTCCCGCTCGCCGCCGCCGAGATCCACGCCTTCATAGAGGCGCTGGGCCACGCGCATGGTGTCTCGCGGAGAAAAACCGAGGATGGAACTGGCCGCCTGTTGGAGGGTGGACGTGATGAACGGCGGGTAGGGCCGGAGCTTGGCCTCTTTCTGCTGGACCGACGTGATGGTCCACGGCACGTGGGCCTTCAGGCCCTCGCTCAGCGAACGGGCCTCTTCCTCCTGGAGCCAGAGCACCTTGCCGGACTTCAGCAGGCCGGTGGTCTCGTCGAAATCCTTGCCCGAGGCGATGCGCTGGCCGTTGACCTCGACCAGGGTGGCCGTGAAGTCGATGCCATCGGCTTTCAGGGCTGCCTCGATATCCCAGTAGTTGGCCTTGTGGAAGGCGCGGCGTTCCTCCTCGCGCTCCACCACCAGCCGCACGGCCACACTCTGCACGCGGCCCGCGCTCAACTTGGTACGGACCTTTTTCCAGAGCACGGGGGAGAGGGAGTAGCCAAAAAGGCGGTCCAGGATGCGGCGGCCTTCCTGGGCGCGGACCAGTTCCTGGTTCACCTCCCGGGGATTGGCCACGGCCTCCCGGATGGCTTCCTGGGTAATTTCGTGGAATACGATACGCTTCACCGGAACCTTGGGCTTCAGGATCTCCAGCAAGTGCCAGCTTATGGCTTCCCCTTCGCGGTCTTCGTCGGTGGCCAGCACCACTTCGTCGGCGTCCTTGAGGTGCTTTTTGAGCTCCGCAATCTGCTTCTTGCTGTCCGCCTGAACCACGTAAATCGGCGCGAAGTCATTCTCCACATCCACCGCCATCCGCGCCCAGGGTTTCTTCTTATATTCAGCCGGGATTTCGTCGGCGTTGCTCGGGAGATCGCGGACGTGGCCGTAGCTGGCCAGCACCGTGTGGTCCTTGCCCAGGAACTTCCCGATGGTCTTCGCCTTCGCCGGGGACTCTACAATTACCAGTTTCAAGGGGATATCCTTACCTGGGCAGAAATTGCCCGCACGGCCCTCCCGAATGCGAGGGGGCCGTATTCAACAGATCATGCTTTGGCCAGACATTAACACCTTGCCCGTCCAAAGGGCAAGTGCGCTTGTCTGGGCAATAGTGCGCCAAAATGGAACCTATGCACAAAATTGCGCGCTTACATTCGGGTTTTGCGGTGGGGAAATCAGACCGATCAGACGGATCGGACGAATCAGATCGGTCCAATCCGCCTGATCGGTCTTATCACCGGACTTGCTTCCCTTTCCCGCCTTCCCCACAATGGTCCCATGTCGCAAATCCCCATCCTCCAGTTCATGAACTACCTCAAGATCGAGCGAAACTACTCGCCCCATACCCTGCGGGCCTACATGCGTGATCTGGACCATTTCTGCGCCTGGATGGTGCTCGGGCCCAAGGCCTTTGACCTGCCGGACGACGAGATCCTGCCCCAGGCGTCCCTCGACGTACTCCAGCGGGCCGACAAGCAGAACATCCGCTCCTACCTCGCCCATATCCAGACCCGGGGCAACTCCCCCCGGACCACGGCCCGGAAGCTGGCCTCTCTCCGGGCGGCCTACCGTTACTTCGTCCAGTCGGACTATTTAAAGGAGAATCCCGCCAAGGCCGTTTCCTCGCCAAAGCTGCCTCGGGACCTGCCCGATGTGCTCTCCATCCCCGAGGTGACGGCCCTGCTGGAGGCGCCGGACACGTCGAAACCGCTCGGCATCCGCGACCGCGCTTTAATGGAGACGCTCTACAGCAGCGGCGCCCGCGCCAGCGAGGCCCGGGGGGTGAAGCTGGGCGACGTGGACCTGCTCCAGAGCACCATGCGGGTCTTTGGCAAGCGGAAAAAGGAGCGGATTGTGCATCTGGGCAAATTTGCCAGGGACGCGCTTACGAACTACCTGCGGGTGCGGGCGTCCATCGGGGAGCCGAAGCACGAGGTCCTCTTCGTCAACGCCCGGGGCGGGCCATTGACCACCCGGAGCATCCAGCGCGTGGTGGAGCACTACGTGGGCCAGGTCCTGCCGGGCCGACGCGAAGTGTCGCCCCACACCCTGCGCCACACCTTCGCCACCCACATGCTCGACGGCGGCGCCGACCTCCGCACGGTCCAGGAGTTGTTGGGACACGAAAATCTGTCGTCCACGCAGATCTACACCCACGTGAGCATCGAGCGCCTGCGACAGGTCTACGAGCAGGCGCACCCGCATGCGTAGGGCGGGGACCATGTCAGGGCAATTGCAGCAAGTAGGTCACGACGGCAATGTGGCGGACCTATGGAGCGGGGGCTTTCCAGCCCCCGTTTTTGTGACGCGTACGCGGTTGCCCGTTATTGAACGTATTCCATTTGTAACTGAGTTGCCCGAACTCGGGGGCTGGATAGCCCCGCTCCATGAATTCGTATTCTTGATGTAGAGCGGGTATGGTGACTACTTCACCCAATATGCAGGCAGGCCGGTCTTCGTCTCGATCAGGATCTCCCGGATGGCCCTGCACTTCGCATTCGTGAGAAAGAGCAACTCCGGTGTCGCCTCGACGCCCGTGAGGATATTCCACAGCCGCTGGTAGACGTAATCTTTCATGGCGTCGGGCAGGCCGTCGAACTGGGGGGAGTATATTAGGTAGCTCAGGGGATACGTAAAAAGGCGCGTCTGGAGATCCAGCTCCCGCAGTGAGCGCCCCTGGCTGTCCCAGGGGCCTTGCGCCGCAAACTCCTCAGAGAAGCCCGAGGTCCCGTGAATGGGGGATTCCAGCTCTTCCTCATGGGCCAAGATCATATAGTCCACCAGAGCGTCGCCCGCGCTCTTGATGATGCGCTGGCTGGACTCACTGAGCTCTTCCGGGGCGCGGTCGAATATCTTGTCCATG
>JBIJDL010000245.1:0-9079 GCA_044344195.1 Candidatus Hydrogenedentales bacterium | reverse complement strand
CCAGGGGAAGGGCATTGGCGTCAAACACTATCCGACACTCCGTGGCCCCCGCCAGCACGTTCAGACCCTGCTCGCCCGAACTCACCACCGTGCCCTCGCTGTCCAGCACGTCCAGCGCCACGCGGGTATTGTTGTAACCCAGGGTGCTCCGGATAGCCCCCACGAAATGAATAATCTGCCCTGCACCGTCGTCTGCTGACCGTGAAACTTCAAGCGACAAATGGCGCCCCGCCACGGGCGGTTCGGGCGTGGCCCAGACCCAGGTCTGATCGGCACCCTCCTGCCCAGGAGCACTGGGCGCGGCGATCAAGACGAGAAACGAAAGGCCGATGGCCAGCGTGAACACGGATATCTTCATGGGTGCTATCCTTAAGCCGCCCCCGGATCAGGGCAGAAATCCTGCTGATTGAGCCCCGGTATAGTAACCGCCGCGGCAAGAATGATGCAAAGAGTGAACGGTTTTGGACCGGTCGGCGTTGACGTTGGCCGACATCGGGATGGGGACGCTACGGCACCCCGAACCGGGGTCCACCGTAAGGGTGTCACAAGGCACCCACTCAGTGGTACTATTGAATCAGGAGAGTGCAAGGCGTAGGCTGAATGCTCTGACCCCCGTCCGCGCCTGAAAGAATGCTGTGATTGAGGAAACTTTTTAGCGCGCCGGGGAATGAAGTACACCAGTGGCCCGGGTTGACCGGTGTGGGCGGCCCCGATGGGTTCCACACGACGACTGGGGTGGGGCGGGTATTTAGTTGACACAAAAAGGACGTGAAGCGTACCATTAGTACGTTTTAGAACGATAACAACCCCCGAGCGCGTGGCTGTACTGCATCGCCGGGTAGAAAGCGTTCCAAAATGGGACTTCGTACATACACGAACTGGTTGCTGTGCTTGACCGCCATCGCCGTGGGCGCTACGGCGTGGGGGCTTTCCATACCTCCCGAGCAACAGGATCTCCAGAAAATCTTCTATGGCGTGCCGGAAAAATTTGAGAAGCCGGCCCGGGTGAACTATCAAGAAATCGTGAAAGCCACCCCGGAATATTCGTCCATTAAGAAGAAGAAAATCGTCAGCGGCTCGGCCAAGTACTGGATCTTGATCAGCAAGGCCAGTGAACGCGCCCAGCAATTGATCAAGGAAGTAGGCGAGGAATCGACCTATGACCTGATCGTCGCGGATGGTTACCTTGAAACGATGGAACCCGCCATTCCCGCCGATGACATCACCGAACTAGTTCTAGAGAAGCTCAAGTAGTAACGCATTTGCTGGCCTGCCCATCATGAAGACCGTGCTTCGCACCCCGGGGGAACAATCCGTCTATCTCGTTGCGGTTTTCGCCGTGGGGATCCTGACGGTGCCAGGGTGCCAGGTTCCCGGGCCCCAGCAATTGAGAGACGGACGCGGACCCTATGCACTGGACCGGTCGACGTTGAGCGACGTGGCGGCGGAACAGGAACTCGCCCAGGCCCGGCGGATGCTTCGCGCGGGCGAGCACTCCCTGGTCATCCCCCGCCTGACGGTCATCGCGGCGCAGAATCCCGGCACCGATGCGGGAACAGAGGCCCTCTACCTCCTGGGGCTTACCTACTACAAGATCGATGGCCTCTACAACGCGGAGGAGTACTTCCGGAAGTACCTCACGCTGGCCCCCGAAGGCACTTTTGCCCCCCTGTCCCGCGAGTATCTTCGGGGCATCGAAGGGGCAAGGGAACAGCGTGGCGCGGCCCGGGCCGCCCTCGAAGCGCGGGTGGCCCGCTATGATGGCGTGTCCGCACCCGAAGAGCTCGCGGCCAACTTGGAACTGGCCGAGACCTACTGGCATGATGGTGACTTCGAAAAGGCCTCCACGGTCTACGCAAAGGTGCTCCGGGTCTGGCCCACGCTGAAAGATGATGCGCTCATCCGTCAGCGCATGGAACCCGCCCCCGGCGGCGGTTACGTGATCCTGACACCCGAGGAAGTGTCGCGACGCCAGGCGGCGGCGGAGCCCTTGTCCGTATTTAACGTTCAGTCCTTCCGCAGCGGCCAGTTCCGCGCGGATCACTATGGATACCAGAACGAATTCTATAATGTGGCCGGCCAGACCGTGAACCGGGGCGAGCGGCTCCTGCTGAACGCATCGGTCACCGTAACCATCTTCGGTATTGCGGGACAGGTCTACGATACACAGACGGTCCAACTGGGCCGGCTGAAGCCCGGCGAGGTACGCGCGTTCAGCGTGCGCTTCAGCCAATTTGACAATATAGCCAACGTGCATCGACACGAGTGCACGGTCACCTATTCCCAGTAAGGATCTCATGCGCGCACAACTCTTCATAGCGGCCCTGCTGCTGGGCGTGCCGGTCGCGGCCCAGGCCCCCCAGCAGGTTCAGGTCTCGGTGAAGGTCATCGAGTTCCAGACGAGCAAGGATGTGGAAACGGGACTCAGCGCCTACTTCAAGCAGCGCATGGAACCCCAACCCTACGGGCGTGTGGACAGCGGCGTGGGGAGTATTTCCAGTGCCGACATCACCTTTCCCGCAAGCACGACGGGCGGTATTACCGTATTCCTGGACCGCCTGGTAACGAAGTACGGCGACATTGAAGTCGTGCTGCAGGGCCTGGTGGAACAGGGCAGGGCCTTCATCCTTTCCCAGCCCACGGCCCTGGTGCCCGTGGCCCCGGCCGCCGACACCATACCCACCGTCATCAAGACGGCCCAGCAGATTCCTTACGAAGATAAACAGGTGTTTGTCTACACGCCGGTGTCCATCACGGCCTTCAAGGACACGGGCGTTTCCCTGACCATTCAGGCCCTTGCCGTGGTGGACGACGACGGCGACCCCAATACCCGCGGGGACACGTACATCCGCCTGAACCTCTTGGCGACCGTCAAGGAAGAAGGCCAGCGTATTACCGTGGCCCTGGACGAAGGCACGTCTTCGGGTGGCGTGTTTAACGACAACAGCAACGCTATTCAAGTTCCCGAGTTTGTCAGCCGCGAAATCAAGACGGAGGTTTGGGTGCGCCATGGCCAGGTGCTCATGCTGGGTGGCCTGTATCGCAACACTAAAGAGAAGGATCTGTCCACCCTGCCCTGGCTGCCGCAGGGCGATCGCTTCATGAACGGGCTGATCCAGCGGGTTGTGCCCTTCGCGGTGGAACCCGTGCCCCTGAGCAGCAGTATCGGCGACAATAAAACCTCCGACGCGCGCCGCGAGCTCGCCTTCCTGATCAAAGCCGACGTGCCCCCCCTTATTTATGACGAAAGCATCGATTTGAAAGACGAAGAGAATTTCATGACGCGCCCGACCGAAGTAGTCACGGGCGTGCTCAAAGGCCTCTCCCAGATTCCGCAGGGGATCGCGGAAGGGGTAACCGGCGAAAACCTGGACGAGGATATTTCGACCGGTCTTCAGGAGGAGGAAAAGGAATGATACTAGGACGCTTTACCCTGCTGAGTCTTCTGGGTCTGGGTGCCTTCGCCACCACGGTGCTGGCCCAGGATCCCCCTCCCGCTCCCGCTCCGGCCCCGGCGGAAGCCGCGCCTGCTCCGGCCCCAGCAGAAGCTGCGCCACCCGCGCCTGCGCCTGCGCCTGCTGAAGCAGCGCCTCCCGCACCCGCTGAGGCGGCCCCCGCCGCCCCGCCGGCAGAACCAGCGCCGCCCCCACCTCCACCGCCCCCGCCGCCGCCGGTAGACATTCGCCAGGTTCAGGTTAAGGTAAAAATCGTGGAAACGAGCCAGCGGGGCCTGCGCCAATTGGGTGCCAATCTGAACTATACCCGTTTCGTGGAGGGCGTCGAGCAATCGGGCTCTGTTGCGCGCGTGGCGACCGGTACCTTCGACCCGGTAAGTGATTTTCCCCGGGTGACGCTGCCCGTGCCGGGTGTGGGGACGCCCAATCGTCCAGACGAAGACAAAAATCCCTCAAACGGTATCCAGACGCGCGAAGGCGCGGGCCTGACCGCCAGCGTGATCGAGTCGGATGAAGGAACCCTGGACGCCGTATTCCGTGGACTTGAAGAGGGACAGGATACGGATACCTTATCCCAACCGGAGATCCTCGTCATCGACAAGATGCTCGCATCGATCAACGCAGGTGGCGAAGTGCCCTATCAGGGCTCTCTGGTGGCCGCCACGCCGTCGCTCAAGGTGGAGTTCAAGAACATCGGCGTGAATCTGGAATTGACGCCGACCATCATGCCCAATGACCTCGTGAAGCTCAATATTACCAAGCTGGACGTGACCGATACGCTGCGATTCGACCAGGTCCGCGGCCTGGACCTCCCCGTTTTTTCCCAGCGTTCACAGACCGGTGTGGTCTATGTGCCGAACGGTCGCACCCTGGTGACGGGCGGACTGACCTCCCACGTGGCCCGGCGCCGCGACAGGCGGGTGCCGGTCATAGGTACCCTGCCGCTGGTTGGATTTCCCTTCCGGAGCCGCGAGACCGAGTCGATTGAAAACACGCTGCTGATCTTCGTCACACCGACCGTAGTGGACCTGCGCAATCTCTCGCCGGAGGGCTTGCGCGCCATGGAGTTCTGGAAGAATGGCACCTGGGACAATGAGAAGAGAATAGACGCGGAGAAGGAAGCGATGTCGTATTAGTCTGGAGGCTGCAGTTGATAGTTGATAGTTGATAGCTGATAGCCGATTCCATACGACCCATAAGACCCCTTTTGGCTTTCGTCGCAGTGTCAACTTGATCGGTTGGCGCTGCTTTTTGCACAATCCGCCCTCTCGACCCTTACCCACGTTTCCGGAGCCTTTTCCCCTCGATGATCGCTTTCCTGCGCAGTTATGGCTGGGCGCTGGCCTCCGGCGTGCTCATGTCCTGGGCATTGCCAAACTTCCACGGGTATCCCCTCGCGTGGCTCGCGCTGGTCCCCCTGCTGACAAGGAGCCTCGGCCAGACGCCCGGTCAGGCCGCGGCCCAATTCTTTGCGGCGGGCTGGATCTTCCACACTATCGTCCTGCAATGGCTGATGGCCAATATCTTCTGGGCGGGCGGCTGGGCTGTAGTGGGCCAGCAAGGCATCTGCCTTGCCCTGGCGGGCTACTGGGCCCTGATGGGGATCCTGTGGAGCTGGCTTAACCGGCGATGGCCGGGCGCGCGGGCAGCGTGGCTATTCGGCGCGTGCTGGATTTCCATGGAATGGCTTCAGGCGCGGCTTTTCACCGGCTTCGCCTGGGCCGCGCTGGGCTACAGCCAGGGCCCGGACCTCTGGTTTGCCCAACTGGCCTCGCTGGGCGGCGTGATTCTGGTATCAGGCATTCTGGTGGTGGTGAACGCGCTGCTGGCCCAGGCCTTCGCGACGCCCGCACTCCGCTGGCGTTGCATCGGCGGCGCGCTCGTCACGGTCGTTATCGCCCATGGCGTTGGCTACGGGCTGCTCGGGCCGGCCTCTCAGGACACGACGTACAGCGCGGGGATGTATCAAAGTAATTACTCCCAGCAGATGAAGTGGGATCCCGACTTCCAGGACGAAATGCTCGACCTCGCCTTCGCCCAGACCGAGGCCGTCCTGAGCAGAGAACCCGCGAGCGTGTTTGTGTGGCCGGAAGCGCTCATCATGGACGATTTTCGGGAACCCGATGTGCTCTCCGCCCTCCAGGCCTTCGCGGGCTCCACCCAGACACCGCTCTTTGCGGGCGCGGTGCGGGCAGAAGGGGGCAAGTCGTACAACAGCAGCGTTCTGGTGCGCCCCGACGGGACCTATGAATGGTATGACAAGATCAAGCTGGCCCCCTTTGGAGAGTATATCCCGCTGGAGTCGTGGCTGTCCTTTATGGAGGGCTTCGGGGCGGCGGGCGGTCAGTCCTCGGGCGCGGAGCACAAGGTCCTCGAAGCGGGCGGGCGCTCAATTGGCCCGCTTATCTGTTTCGAGGTGCTCTTCTCCCCCCTTGCCTCAAAATGTCGCGCCCTGGGCGCGGACTATCTTGTGGTTATCACCAATCTGGGCTGGTTCGGACTGAGCAATGTCCTGGCGCAGGAGCTGGAGCTGGCGCGCTTCCGGGCTATCGAGAATCGGCTGCCGCTGGTCCAATGCGCGAACAGCGGCGTGTCGGGCGTCTTCGATGCCTACGGCCGCTTGACCGTCATCGACGGCTTCGTGAATTCGCGTGGTGGCTATGCCGTGGCCCAGTCCCCCCAGACGCCAGCCGATGCGAAAATGCACCGGCGGGCGGGCGCCCTTCCGGTTCCTGAAGCCGGGCGTATGCTGCTCCCAGGCTCTGTGGACTGGTTCGGCCGTATTCTCCCCGTCGCTACCGTGCTGCTCCTCTGTTGGGGATACGCGACGCGCAACCGGCAGGCTGCGGCCTGATGAATGCCAATCGAAGTCAGCTCACCCGCTTCATGGCGATTTTTGCGGGCGGAACCATGCTCAGCCGCGTACTCGGCCTCGTGCGGGACGTGGTCGTAGCCAATATGCCCTTCGCCTCCCGCGAGATTTTCCTGTTCGCGTTCCGCTTTCCCAACCTGCTGCGCGACATGCTGGGCGAGGGCGCGGTCAATGCCGCGTTCGTCCCGCTCTTTGCCCGCTGCCGGGAGACAGAAGGCGAAGAGGCCTTTCAACGCTTGGTGCGGGCGTGCCTGGGGGCTACGCTGATCCTGTTTGCCGTGCTGAGTGCGCTGGGAATGGTGCTGGTGCCACTCCTGCCGCGAATACTCTCTGTGCTTGATCCATGGACAGGCGGCGATTCCTCCACCGTGGACATGGACCTGACGCTCTCCGTCATGTACTGGCTCATGCCCTACTTCCTGCTCATCGGCGCGGCCGTCTTTGCCATGGGGCCCCTTTTTGTAGTCAAGCGCTACGGGACAGCGTCGTGGTCGCCGGTTATTCTGAACATCGCCCTGATTGCCGTATGCCTGATCCACCGTGACTACTTTTCCGATCCGGTCTGGGCGCTTGTAACGGGCGTCTGGCTCGGCGGCATCGGGCAGGTCATTGTGATGTTTCACGCGATGAAGAAGCACACGGGGGTCTGGCTGCCCTCGCTCGAACTAAACCACCCCGGCGTGGCCAAGGCTTTCCTGCTCCTGGGGCCGGTGATCGTGGGGCAGGCCACGGGGGAAGTGAACAAGCTGGTGGACAGCTTCTTCGCCTACAAGCTGGAAGCCGTTTCCTACCTCTATTTCTCCAACCGGCTGGTTCAATTGCCGCTGTCCATCTTCGGCATTGCGGTCGCCGTTTCTATTCTCCCGGCGATTTCCGCCGCGGGTGCCCGCGACGACCTGAAGGAAATTCGTGAGACGTTAATTTTCGGTTTCCGCCAATCGGCCTTTCTGGTTATGCCGTCCCTCGTGGGCCTGCTGGTGCTGGGCGATCCCCTGATGCGCCTGCTCTTCGTCCACCCGGGCGGCGGCTTCAGCGTGGAGGATGCACACCACTCCGCCAACGCCATGTTTTACCTGGCCTGGGGCCTTTTGGCCTTCACCTGGGTGAAAGTGGCCGTGCAGGGCTTCTTTGCGATCCATGACACGAAATCGCCGGTGATTATCGCTTCGCTCAGCATGGCGCTGAACATCGTGTTTATTTTGCTGTTGGTGAAGCCCATGGGTTTCCAGGGGCTGGCCTTCGCCACGACGCTGTCCTATGCCGCCAATTTCTTCGGATTGTACTGGATGCTTGGACGCCGTTTCGGCTCCCTGACCACCGCCCCATTCGTGTGGTCGCTCACACGCATCGGCCTGGCGGCCGGCCTGATGGGCGGGGCCACGCGGATTACACACCAGCTCCTGGTCGCGCGCTTCCCCGATCATTCCCTGCACCATGAGCTCCTCTCCGTACTGCTCCCCATCGGCGTGGCCATGGTCGTCTACCCGGCCCTGGCGCTGGTGCTGCGCCTCGAAGATGCCCATCAAATCTGGGGCGTGTTCCGACGCCGCATGCCGGGCGGGCGACGCTGACGGGTTGCCGGTCTTAACGTGGCGCATCCCTGGGTTCGAGATCCACTCCTCCGCCCAATTTTCCCTGTCGCGATATGTGCACACAGTTCGTCCATATCCGTGCTGTAACTCCCGGTTGCGGCTACAGCGTCCTCCGAGTACAATCATGTCCGGAGAGCGACATGACATCCGATGAGCCACGACAGCCTATCGCGCCGAAACTTTCGGGCATGGTTTTGTCCCAATGTCATCTGGAGACTATTTTTCGGGCAACCCATGATGTGGTCCTGGTGCTGGATGGTGAAACGCAGCAGATCATTTACGTCAACGATACCGCCACCCGGGTGCTGGGCTATTCACCCGAGTCCCTGATCGGAACCCCCTTCTCCAGGCTCCTGCCCGAGGAAGCGGCGGATCAATTGCTGGAGGCCGAGTTGGTGGACGGCGTGTACGGCCCGATGCCCCTTCGCTGCTCCGAAGGGGAGCTGCGGAACGTGGATGCCACGGTGGCCGTGGTACCGTGGGACGGAAAGCCCGCCCTGCTTTACGCGTTGCGCGACGCCACCGAGCGCACGCGGGCCGAGCAGGAGCGGGAGAAACTGATACGTGAATTGCAGGCCGCGCTGGCCACGGTGAATCAACTCAGCGGCCTCCTCCCCATTTGCGCCAACTGCAAGCGCATCCGCGACCCCGAAGGAAACTGGGCGAACCTCGAACACTACATCAGCGAACGCTCCAATGCGGAATTCAGTCACGGTATCTGCCCGACCTGCCGGGAAGAGCTCTATCCCGAACTGGGCAAACCGTGAAACATTTGATGAAATAAGAGGGTCCGGGGACAGGACACGCCCATCAGGGTACTGGAATGATACGTTTCACGCTCAAGATTGGACTGGCACACGCTGGTTCAGGCGGTCATGCGCTTGATGCGCGCTGTCGCCTTGCCCGGGTCGGGAAACAGTAACGAGGCCGTGGTGCCTTCGCCCGGCACACTTTCGAGCTGCAGACGCCCGCCGTGCTGCTCCATGACACGGTGACAGACGGCCAGGCCCAAGCCCGTGCCTTGCCCCTTCTTGGTGGTGAAAAAGGCCTGGCCCACCCGGGGCAGGTCCTCGGGCCGAATGCCGGAACCGGTATCGCGCACCCGCACTACATTCGCATCGTCTTCGGCGGCAACTTCGATCGTAAGGGTGCCTCCGGTC
>JBIJDL010000016.1:0-28953 GCA_044344195.1 Candidatus Hydrogenedentales bacterium | reverse complement strand
GGGGTTCTCAACACGAAAACAGGCGAGATTTCTTATAGCAATGCGGGCCACAATCCGCCCTATTGGGTTTGCAATGACGGCCCGCCCCGGCCACTACAGAATCAAGGCGGGATCGTGTTGGGCGTGATGCCGAATGTGACCTACCAGAAAGACACCTTGACCCTCTCCCCGGGCGAGTGCCTGTTTCTTTACACGGATGGCGTGACAGAGGCGATGGACAAGGACCGAAATCTTTTCTGCGACAAGCGCCTCGAAGAGTACCTGGCCCAGGCCTGCGCCCTGCCCCTGGACGAAATGGCCCTGGGGCTGGCCCAAGTTATCGGCGCCTTCACGGTGAACTACCCGCAACACGACGACATAACCATGCTCGCGGTGCGCTACAAGGGATAAGGGGCCCCCTCAGCTCGGGAAAGGCTTCTGACCCGGCGCGCAGGGACGCAATCCGCTCACCATGATCCCGGGACGCCCCGCGCTTTGCCCCGCGAGCTGGGCATTCGCTGGATCGCGAAATCCACAACGGACCAGCCGCCGCATGCGGTCCGTCTGGTTGATGTGGCTGCCGTGAACCGTGAAGATGTTGAAGAGCACCACATCGCCCCGCTTCGCGGGAACCGGCACGGTATCCTCGAGCAGGTACTGGTCCGTGGGCAGATGGGGCGTGCACTCGCCCTCGGGCGTCTGGGTAATGTGGGGCAGACGCCCGGCCTTATGGCTACCGGCGGTAAAGCGGATTTCCCCGTTCTCGTGGCAGGTGTCATCCAGATGGACCAGCACGTCGATATAGCGGTCGTCCGTATGGGGATAGAAGGCGTCGTCCTGATGGAGCGGAAAGGGATGGCCCGTTTCCGGTGGCTTGAGGTGGAGCGTCGTGTGGTGCAACTCCACATTGGGCCCGAGGAGGTCCACCAGCGCACCCACCAGCTTCGGGCCGTGCATGGCGCGACTCCAGGCGTCGGAATAGAAGTGAAGATCGTGGAGATGGGTTAGCTTCGACTTTTTCTCCGTGGCCTCGTCCATGTAGGCCTTGCGCCAGGGCCCCGTCCAGCCGATATCGGTCTGGGCCCATTCCTTCAACAGAATGGCGAGGTGATTTTCGAGTGCGTCCATTTCCTCCGGCGAGAAGACCTCTGGAATATGGAGATAGCCCGCTTCCCTGTAGAAATCACACTGTGCCTGGGTGAGCATTTTCCCTCTCCGGGCCCGTGGGTCCTGGGGGCGGAAAATGGCCTGGCGCGCATAATTCCAGCCCCTCCGGGCCGATGTGTTATAGTATCAGGCCGCATCGCTGGATTCCCAGCGGACGGCACGCTGCACGCCGCTATTCGCTGCGCCCATTGGAAAGGACCTGTCATGGCCGAGGCCGCCCCTCAAAATTACAGTAATCACGTGGTTTTCCCCACCAATCTGGTGATCGTTACCGTTCTGTTTCTCGCGTCCGCCATCATGGCGACGGTCGGCCTCCTGATGCCCAACACGACGGCGGGGCACTGCCTGGTGGGCACCGCCCTGCTCATCAATTCTTTCTCTGCGATCTTCGGATTACTCCTCATGCGCACGTACGCCGTGAAACTGCAGGACCGCATCATTCGGACCGAGATGCGCCTGCGCCTGGCCGAAGTGCTGCCCGATGAACTGAAGGGACCGGCGAAGAAGCTGACCGTGAAGCAGCTCGTGGGTCTCCGCTTCGCCTCCGACGAAGAACTGCCGGATCTGGCGCGCAAAGTGCTCGACGAAAACATTGCCAAGGCCGACGCCATCAAGAAGCTGGTGAATAACTGGCAGGCCGACCACCACCGCGTCTAAAGAAAGAATTACATGCCCCTACCCCGCAGAAAACCCAAGGCATTTACCGGACGTGGCCAGACCGCCCGCCCGCTGGTCTTCACCACCAAGTGGAACAACATGGTGGAGTTTGTGGATCACCGCGGCAAGCCGTTCCGCCGCTTCTACCAGCTTGACACCCTATCGAGCGCGGTGGACAAGCTGGTGCGCGATCGGGACCGTCTGATCCAGCCCGCCATCGAAAAAGTACTTGGTCCTGGCGCAGCCAACAACCTGATCTTCACGCTGTCGGCGGAGGACGAGTTGCGCCTGATCTTCACGATCAAGGTTACGACGGCCACCAAGCGCAAGACCCAGCTTTCGCTGGTGGTGGCGAAGAACCCGGAAGAAGGCAGCCGTCGTGTGGCCCAGGAGTACAAGCACCTGCGGCTGCTCCACGAGCGCCTGAAAGAAGAGATGACCGAGCCCCTGCGCGCGGGCATTCTCTTCCTGCCGGATCGCTATCGCCGCGAGGAACATCACCGGGAGCTGGAGGCCTATGTGACCGCCCTGCCGGTGGGCTACGAGCCCCTGGGCATCCACCGCAACCTCCAGTACACTGCGGGCACATCCCCACCCCACACCTTCTCCAAGAAGGAAACCGAAGGCCTGAAGCAGAAAATGTGTACCCTGGCCCTCAAGGCTTTCAATCCCGTCACGCGCAACGGCCTCGACACGGGACAGTTGGACGCATCCACCTTCCAGGTCAACCGCACGGGGAAGTCGCTGCCCAAGTTGAAGCTCTTTAACTGCGTCCACATGCAGACGCGGCTCACCTCCACGCGCGTGATCTCCTTTCTCCTGACCGACACCTGGACCTGTCGCGGTATCGAATGCGCCGTGGCCCCCGAAAGCCCCAGCATGTTCTTCGAGGCGGTCGTTAATGCGGTTGGACCTGAGACCGCGAAGCAATGGCTGAAACAATATTGCCACCAGGCCAAAGCCGGAAAGGTGAAGGGAACTTCGCCCGACTACATCGAGGGCCTCGCCGAGCTGGCGGGATGAGCTGAAGGCTGAAGGCTGAAAAGGAAATACGACCGATAGGACCGATACGACTGATTTAATCATCAGTCCTATCGGTCCTGTACGTCTTATCAGACCTCGACACTGTCAACTGTCAACTGTCAACTATCAACTATCAACTGCTACCATGCCGCCATGGAAATGTCGCCCCGAAACAGCACCCTCAATGCGCTGCCCCGCGAGCTGATTCAGTCGCGCGAGCTGCTGATGGATCTCGTGCGCAAGGATCTGCGCGTGCGCTATCGTTATGCCGTCGCGGGCTTCCTCTGGGCGGCCTTGGAGCCCCTGGCCTATATGGCCGTGCTCACCTTCGTGTTTCAATGGGTGATGGCGCCGCGCACGGGCGCGGCCATGTTTGGTGAAGGCGTCCCCTACGCCACGGGCCTGCTCTGCGGTCTGGTCTTCTGGCAGTTTTCCGCCCACGCCCTCACCGCCGCGACGAACAGCCTCATCGACAACCAGAATCTCGTGAAGAAGGTAAACTTCACGCGGGAGATCGTGCCCCTCGCGGCCTTCGGCTATCCTTGCGTCGCGCTCCTGATCGGCTTTGCGATTCTTGTCGCCGCGCACCTCGCGCTGGGAGGACGATTGGGCGCGGGCCTTTTGTGGCTACCCGTGGTCTTTGGCTTGCAATTCGCCATCACGCTGGGTCTGGCGCTCATCGCCGCGGCGGGCAATGTGCGCTTTCGCGATGTGGGCTATCTGGTCAGTGTGGCGCTCGTGCTGGGCTTCTATGCCTCGCCCGTCTTCTACGATCTCGACTGGGTTCTCGCCGCGGCAGGCGCGGGCGATATCCACGGGCGACTGTTGACGCTTTATCTCTGCAATCCAATGGCCGAGTTGCTGGAGGCCTATCGGCAGATCATTCTGGAAGGGCGCAGTCCTGATCATTGGCTGCTGGCCTGGCCATCCATCTTCGCAGCGGTAACCCTGCCCACGGGCGCCATCGTCTTTCGTCGCAGCGCCCCTGGCTTTTCGGATTATCTGTAATGCCGATCATCGATGCCCGCGAGATTACGAAGACCTACCCCCAATCGGGGCGGGGTGTACTGCTGGGACGCGGCGGAATCGCGTCGTGGTTTGGCCCCGGAACGCCGCCGCGACAGGCGCTGGCCCCCATGACGCTCGCCATTGAGGCGGGTGAATCCGTGGGCATCATCGGTCGCAACGGATCGGGCAAAAGCACCCTGCTCAAGCTCATCGCGGGCGTTTCAACGCCAACCTCGGGCACGCTCGCCGTCCATGGACGCGTGGCCAGTCTGCTGGAGCTCGGCGCGGGCTTCCACCCCATGCTCACGGGCCGGGAAAACATCTACCTCAACGCGGGGCTCCTGGGCATGCGCCATGCCCAGACGGATACCTGCTTCGACGCCATCGTGGACTTCGCTGAGCTGGGCGAGTTCATCGATCAGACCGTGGACACCTACAGCAGCGGCATGTACGTGCGCCTCGCCTTCTCCGTGGCCATCCACACGAATCCCGATATCTTTCTCGTGGATGAAGTCTTATCTGTAGGCGATGAAGGCTTCCAGCGGAAGTGCCGCGCGCGGATTCTGGAATTGAAGGATGCGGGCAAGACGATTCTCTTTGTGTCTCATGATCTTGGTATTGTGAATACCCTGTGCGACCGCGTGATCCTGCTGGATCAGGGGCAGGTGCTCTCTCGTGGCGGTGCCCAGGCCACCATTGACTTCTACCTGCGCCAGATTGGCCGCGCGTCCGCCGTACACCGGCTGGTCTCGGGCCAGACCGAGGCGATCTTCAACCATGGCCGCCTGTCCATTTTTCATGAACAGCGCGAAGTCACCGCGCCGGCGGGTATCAAAGCTCAGTTTTTCAGCCTGGGCCAATACCACGAATCCACGGCGGCGGAGTGGCGCCTCACGAAGGCCACGGATACGGAGCTCGAAGCGGAGGGCGTCCTGCCTCGGCTTCCGGTCACCATTTTACTGCGCGTTCGGATAGAAGCGGATACGGTGGTGATTGACGCCGCGTGGGAGAATCAGCGGCCTATTGACCTGAGCTATGCCGCGCTGCAATGCTTCTTTCCCACTTCCTTCACCCGCTGGCAGTTTGGCGCGGACACGGGCGAGTTTCCGGCAATCTCCTTCAACGACCGACAGTGGAGCAACGTAGTCCCCGCAACCCATGAACCGGGTGATTGCTACCTGCTGGACGATGGGGAAGGCTCCACGGCCCTGCACATCACCTGCGAGGCCAATGCCGTGCCGCTCCAGTTGGACAACACGGATTACCTGGTCCAGGCGCGACTGGCCCATGTTACGGAGGCCTTTCCGTCGTCGTTGTGCCCCCTGCCGCCGGCAAGGCGAAGCCTTGCGTTCCTGGCAATCCATTGCGGGACCCAGAGTGAAGCCGCCGAAATGGCGCGTCAAGACGCGCTTGCGGCGCGCTCAATTCAATTCGCGCGCGGCTTTGCGCGCATGGACGCAGGAGCGATTGCAATCGTTGGATCAGAGGGTCCACGTTCGGCGGGCCTGCATCTCCATGTGCAGCTCAAGGTGGATGGGCTGTGGATGCTCAGCCAAGGTCTCCAGTGGGATACCGCGCAGCTGGATAACGCGCGGGTGGTGGCAACGGGCCGTTCCATGCGGCTGCCATTTTCGCTCGAATGGAGCATGGCACACGCTGAAAACGAACTGACGCTGAATGTGGCACTGATTGTCGAAAGGCCGCTGCTTCTCGACGAGTACAATATCTCCCTGAACCTGACCGACGCCTTCACGGACTGGAAAACACCGGAAGAATCAGGCCATTTCGAGGTCGACGCGTCTGTGAAAGGCTGGCGACACCTCAACACCCGCTTCGCGCCTGGAGACTGGATTCAGGCATCTTCCGCGACGTTGCCCGCCATCACCCTGCGGGGTTACTCAACGCTCGGCACCATCCACCCCACCGCGCTCCTAACGGGCGGCGGGCACAGCGCCCCCCTGCTCCAGCTTCTTTGTAGCCCCGGACAGGAAGGTCGCTTCACGATGCAGCCGGGACGGCATGATTTGTTCTCAGGGCGGGTTACCATCGATCCGGTCACTGAAAAATGAGCACTCCCACCGTCTCCGTCGTCATCCCCGCCTACAATCAGGCATCCCTGTTGGCGCGCCTGCTGGATTCTCTTGCAGCGATGCAGGACTCGCCAAGTTTTGAGGTCATTGTGGTGGACGACGCCTCGCCCGACGACACCGGGGCCGCAGTGGCGGCTTGGATCGCCGCACACCCGGAAGTCGCATGTCGTTATTTCCGCCAGGAGCGCAATCAGGGACCCGGCGCGGCGCGCAATCGCGGCGTCGAGGAAGCGCGGGGCGAATTCGTGGCCTTTACCGATACCGATTGTATCGTCGGCGAACGCTGGCTCTCCGCCCTCGCTTCCGGCTTCACGAGCGCCACCATCGTCGGGGTCGGTGGGCCAGTGGCCCCGTACAATCCCGAGAGTCTCTTCGCCCTGTACAATACGGTCAACAGCACGTTGGAGCCCATTGTCTCCGATGACTTCCCCATCCCCTACCTCGTGACCTGCAACTGCGCCTACCGCCGCGAGGCCCTCCTCGAAGCCGGGTGCTTCACCGCCGATATCCCAACACCGGGCGGCGAGGACGTGGCCGCGAGCATCGTCCTTTACAAACGGGGCTATCGCTTCGCCTTCGCCCCCGAGGCGCTTGTGCGCCACGACTACCGCGACTCCCTGCGCCGCTTCGCCAGGACCTGGTCTAACTACGGCTTCGGTTGCGGCCTGGTCACGCACCGGCACCTGTCACCCGCCGAAATCAACCCGGAATGGCAACAGCACGGTGAAGCCAACTACTGGAGTATCCAATATATCCGTCCGACCGTGACGGGGGTTCGCTCCTTTCTGAGGGACCTGCGGTGGTTCTGGGGGCAATGTGATCAACATGGGATTTCCATGCTCCCCCGCCCCGCCCTGCTCTTTCTCCGCACCGTCGAACGATTCTCGTACCTTCGCGGTTGGCGGCGGGGAAAACGATCTGTGCACAACACAACAAAGGATGAATGAACACCTCGACATCCATAGCCGCCGACGCAGGCCACCCTCTTCGCTTGCATTCGGCGCATCGAGGCACGCATGATCCCCTTCGGCAATCACCGCGTTGCTTGCACCCAGTGAAATCGCCCCCCCGCGGGCCACGGATCATGACGTGACCACTGCCACAACCGAATCTCTTGCAACCCCCGACATTCCTTCTGTACGGGGTCTCGTGCTCGGCCAGAACCAACGCGGCCAGTCCCTGGACCCTACAGCGCTGCGCCAGTGGCTGCGACTCAGCGCCGAGCAATTGTTGGTCCTCAAAGTGGACCTCTGGGAGCCGATGGCCAGGCTGGAACGCGTTCTACCGCTGCTGGAAGAGGCCCGCCTGCTCGACCTCCGTCTGTCTTTGCGAACCACGGCGCGCACCGACGCCGATACACTCGCCCCCCTGATCGAGGCAGGCCTGTTGGATGTCCTGCTTTGCATCGACGCGGGGGAGATTGACCATCTGACGCGGTGGGCGGAGGTCTGCGTTTCGTCGGAGGTTGCGCTCCGAATTCAGTTAAATGTCCGCGCTCTCGGATGCGCCCTTTCCCCCGAGGCGCTCCAGGCGCTGTCCACCGCCAAAGTGCTTACCTTTGTCTTGAATGATCCCCTGGCTCCCGACGGATCCGGCCCCATCAGGCCGCTCCACGCGCGGGACCTCGACGGACTGATCGACTTGGCGAAGGATCTGTCCGCCCGTGGCCCCGAAATCCACGTGATGGATGTGCCCTTCTGCCAGGTGCCCGCCGAACTTTGGCCCTATATTTCAAATCGCCCCCAGCAAATGGCCCACCATCAGCACTATCAGTGCGACGCGCTGGACGTGGCGCTCAAATTGTTCCCATTGGCTCCCGATCGCATCCGTCAGTATCTCGAGATCGAACTGGGCCGGGGCGCGTCTTTTCACCGAGGCGTGGACCATGCGGTGCTGCCCTGGATCCTGCGGAATCCGCGGGGCCACTTCTGGCTTTGGTTCCTTCACAAGTTAACGCGCCGTCTGTTTCGCCGTCGGGCGCGGGCCCGTCCCCTCCCCGAAGACACTACGGCGCTCGAAAACGGGCTTGCGCGCTATCGCGACGACCGGAAACGCGCGCTGGGTGACGCCTGTGCCCGTTGTCGCCTCCATCCCATTTGCAATCACTTTACCGAGGACTTTGGACGTTTAATACCCGAATCCGCGCCCACCCCGGTCACCGGTGAACTCGTGTATGACCCGCTGGGGTTTCGGGCACACGGAGTGTTGTGGCTTGACACCGTAGATGCGGCTCGCTTTAAGGTCTCCGCCGGATTGGAGGGTTTGGCGCGGGACGCGCGTCGGCAGATTGCCGACCACACCACGGCCCGCGAAATTGCCGCCGAGGCGTACGAGATCGAAGGCCATTTCACGGACCGCATGCCCGCTTCCGTGCGCTGGTTTTCCTTCTCCACCGCCGAAATGCAGAGCACAGTCCTCGCGCGCCTTTCCCCGCCCTTTACCCTGGCGCTAACCGTTGGCGGGGGCATTGCGGACGCGGTCGGCTTCAGCGTTGGGCGCGCGGCGCGGATCCTGTGCCCCATGACGGCCTACAACCACCAGATCGTGCTCCATGTGGACGCTCAGGGCCACTACGTGCTCCTCCGCGATGGCGTCGCCGTGCCCCCGGCGACCTTTCGCGATGCCCATCGCGTACCCGAGCGCCTCGGCAGCGTGGTGGAGCCGCGCATCGCTTTAGTCAATGTGGACGGCCAGATTGTGACCCAGACTGTGCTGCTCTGGGCGGACGAAACTCGTACCGCCACCATAAAAGCGCGGCACTCCGTCGTTATCGTCTGCTCCCGCTTCTCCCGACGGCTCCAGGCCGCCCTGCAGGCCCTCGCACATCAGCAGGGGCCCAAGCCCGGCGACTTGGAAGTGATCGTGGCCTACGTCCCCGGCATTGACGCCACAGACGACGTGCTGGACAGCCTCCAGGCGGTCTATCCCGCGCTGACGCTCCGCCGCATCCCTTTTGCCCCCGATCGCTTGCGTGCAAAGGGCTTTCTCATCAACGAATGCACGGCCCTGGTCTCGGGCGAGTGGGTAACCTTGCTGGATGCGGATATTCTCCTGCCGCCTGACTATGTTGCGCGATTGGACGCCCTGGACACTGATATCGTCTTCGCCGCGCCTGAAGGGCGACATATGCTGGACGCCCCGACGACTGCGCGCATCCTCCTGGGCGAAATCCGGCCCTGGGATCATTATAATGAGCTCCGCCAGCAAGCAGCGGAGTATCGCCATCATGAATCCGATGGCGTGCCGCCCGGCTTCTGCCAGAGTGTACGCCGCCGGGTGTTCGATTCGGTCCGCTATGAAGAGCTTGATCACTTCGAGGGTTCGGACTGGTGGTTCAGCAGGCGGGTTATGGACCAGTTCGGACCCGTGTGGCGATTGGATGGGATGGCCGTGCTGCATCTGGATCATGGGGGCAGCCAGTGGTACGGGACGGGGAAACAACGTTGATATTCTGGATTGATTCGAGTTCCATGGGGTACGCGCCATGCGCATAGCCCTCGTGGACCTGCTCTTTTCGTGGCCGCCCAATGGCGGCGCGGATGTGGATCTGTACAATCTTGCTCAGGGCCTCGTGCGCCTGGGTCACGACGTGCAGGTCATCTTCGTGAATGACCCCGCGTCATGGGAGCGCGGCTCCATCAATGCCGGCACCTTGCCCTTCCCCGTGCTTGGCGTCTCCGGCGCGCGCAAGCACTTCACGCGCCAGTCCCTCCCGCGACGCATCCGCGAGGCGGTGGACCTGTGGCGGCCCGAGGTGGTCTTTCTGGGCGATGGCTTCCACATGAAGCCCTACGTGGGCCTGGCGCTGGCGGACTATCCCCTTGTCGTTCGCTATTACGCCTACGAGATGGCCTGCCTCCGCGACATTCTCCACTACAAGGACGGCGCGCCCTGTCCCAATCATTTCCTGAAAACCAACGACGTGTGCCGCGCCTGTGCCTTGCCCCATCTTGAGAGCGAAATCAAGAGCGGACGTCCCCACGCCTGGGCGCAGGAATATCTGGACGCGCGGGCTTATGAGTCTGGCTATGCGGACGTGGTCCGCGCCTTCCTGAAAAAGGTCACCACCGCCGTGGTCTACAACCAGACCATGAAGGATCTCTTGAGCTGGCACTGCGGCGATATTCAGGTGATTCCCGGCGGTGTGGATGCGGGCCGATTCCGCTTCGAGCCGCCGGAGAAGAAGGGCCCGAAGGATATAAAGCACATCCTGATGACGGGGCGCGCCGAAGATCCCATGAAGGGATTCGGCGTGCTGGCGGAGGCTGGCGAGCGCCTGCTGCGCCAGCGCAGTGACTTCCGCATCCAGGTCACGCTGCCCGAGGAGACACCCGTGCCCCGATATGTGAGCGCGGTAGGCTGGCATGCCCATGAGGCCCTGGCACCCCTCTACCGGCAATCCGATATTTGCGTGGTTCCCAGCGTGTGGCAGGAACCTTTCGGCATGGTGGCGCTGGAAGCCATGGCCACAGGCCGTCCCGTGTGTGCGAGCCGCACCGGCGGTCTTCAGGAAATCGTGAGCCACATGAAGACCGGCTTCCTCTTCGAGCCGGGCGATGCGGAAGATCTGGCGAAGCAACTGGAACTGCTCCTCGACAATCCAGAGCTGCGCCTGCGCATGGGCATTGCCGCGCAGGATCGGGTGGACGAGGAATACACCTGGGCCCAGATCACCTTGCGAAAATATTTTCCCGTGCTGGAACGGGCCCGGAGGCGCGCGCAGGATGTCCGCTGAATCCAACACCCATGCCCCCGAGCGCATCTGCGCCTTCTACAGCAAGGGTCCCCACTTTGTACGCATGTTGAAGCGCCTGCGCGCGGAGTACCCGGACGAGATTATCGTGGCGGCCATTCCCGCCGACTTCCCCATTGAAGTGATCGAAAGGTTGGCGGATGAAACGATCCGCTTTCCCGAGACGGCGGGCGGCGCTTCGCTCGCGGGAAGCCTGCAAATTGTGCGCGAGCTCCGGAAGACGAAGTGCAGCCACATGGTGGTGATGTTCGACAGCCCCCGGCTTAATCTGCTCGCCCGGCTGAGCGGCGCATCGAAGCGCTGGTGCTATTCGGTGGATGGCCGCCTCCGGCCCCTGAGTCAGCCCCTGACGCGGCTGATGCTGGCGCCGGCCTGGCTGCGCCTCTGCGGGCAGATGGACTATCACCGGGCGAAGCTGGGCACAAAACGCCGGAGCCGCAACGCGGAGTAGGTCCGTTGAATCAGGACCCGAGCTGCTCCATCGGGATCGCTTCATCGATGAGCATGACGGGGATGTCTTCTCGGATCACGTAGAGATAGGCCCCGTCTTCCCGAATCAGTCCGCCGTCGATAGCCGTTTCCACGACCTCGCCGCCCCGGTTCTTGAGAGAGCCGCCCGCAATGGCGCCGTTGACGGCATCAACGACCACCTGATCGGCCATCGTTACGGGGGTCTTGTTTTCCGGGCACACCAGAATGCTCAACAGTTCTTCATCCACCATGCGGGGTCCTTCTCCATAAGTCGCGCGCCGCTTCGGCGCATTTCCCCATTGTATCCCATCGCCGCCACAAAAATCCCGCAATCCGGACCCCGAGTCCAACGCCGCTATTGACTATGGCAGGGCGCGCTCCGTAGGCTATTGGATATGGAGCCGTTGCGGAATGTTTCATTGCTTCAATTGCCAGGCCCAATGGGAAAGCAGCCTCCGTCAACCGGCGGTCAAGGAAACTTGCGGCCAGTGCGGAGCCTATCTGCACTGCTGCAGGAACTGCCGCTTTCACCGGAAGGGTTACCCCAATGCATGTTACATTCCCGATACGGAAAAAATAGCCGACAAGGCGCGGGCGAACTTCTGCGACGAATTCGAGTTTCGCAGCGCCCGCCTGGCGGCTGGCGAGCAGCCGCCCGCGCACGATCAGTTAACGGAGCTCTGGGGAGAGGACTCCGGGAAAACGCGCAGTGATCGAGAGAATGGCGATCTCAAGGAGTGGTTATTGGAGTCCGATACTACGGTCAAAGGCTTCGATGATCTGTTTGACGACTAACACTCCTTGATAAACGCAGGTTCTCGTGGTACCCTCAGTGAGGGGAAATTCTCAGCAACCGAGCGAGCATAGTGTGAATACTGAAAACAAGCCCCGCAGAATATTAGTGGTTGATGACAAAGCCAACATGCGCCAGATGTTGGAAGCGGCCTTTGCCGACCACGGTTATGCGGTCGAGACCGCAGCCAATGGCGCGGAAGCCATCGCCAAACTCCAGTTGGCCCCCTTTGATGTGGTGATCACGGACATGAACATGCCCGAAGGCACGGGGCTTGATGTGCTGCGCGCGGCCAAAGCGGTGTCCTCCGATACCGGCGTGATCATCGTCACGGCCTATGGCACCATCGATACCGCGGTCGAGGCCATGCGTCTCGGCGCCTATGATTTCGTGACGAAGCCCTTTCGCCTTTCCGATATCGAGCGCAAGGTTGCGCGGATTCTACGGGGGCGCTCCGGGGCCGAGACTCGCCCCGCACAGACGTGGATCCACCCTTCCGTTCAGCACATGATCGGGGCGAGCGCCCAGATCCGCAAGCTCATGAAGCTGATCATCAAAATTGCGCCGAGCAACAGCTCCGTGCTGATTACCGGACCAAGTGGCGTGGGCAAGGAACTTGTCGCCCGGGCGATTCACGAGGCCAGCGGTCGTCGCGACAATCCATTTGTGGCGCTGAACTGCGCCGCGCTTGCGCCCGGTGTGCTGGAGAGTGAGCTCTTCGGCCACGAAAAGGGTGCCTTCACGGGAGCCGATGGCCGCTATGTGGGCCGCTTCGAAAAGGCGCATACAGGCACGCTCTTCCTGGACGAAGTCGGCGAAATAGACCCGTCCATCCAGACCAAGCTGCTGCGGGTGCTGCAGGAAGGCGAGCTCGAGCGGGTCGGCGGCGGTCAGCCGCTCAAGGTTGATGTTCGCATCGTGGCGGCCACCAATCGCGACCTGCGGGAAGCGATTGAAGAAGGCAGCTTCCGGGAGGATTTCTACTACCGGCTCAACGTGTTTTCCCTGGAAGTCAGCGCACTCCGCGAGCGACGCGACGACATTCCCGCGCTGGTGGACCATTTCCTGCGCAAGTTTTCATTAGAATTGGGCAAGGAAGTGTTAGAAGTGGATGACGATGTCATGGGCGTATTGCTGAACTACACGTGGCCCGGCAATGTCCGCGAATTGGAAAACACAATCGAACGCGCGGTGGTTCTCTGTGACGGGGACTGCATCACGCGGGACGAACTTCCGCCCCAGATGCTCCAGATATCCATGGAGAATCCCGCCCCCATGCTCACCCTGGCCATTCCCGAAGGATCGCTTATCGAGCGCACAGACAAGCTCGAAAGCGATTTAATTCAGGGTGCTTTGGAGCGGTTTCGGTGGAATAAGACCAAAGCCGCCGAACATCTGGGCCTCAAGCGCACCACGCTCCAATACAAGATCAAAAAGTACGGACTGGAGTAAGGAATGGAGAATAGTGAATTTAGAATAGTGAATTAACAATTTCGCTCGTCATTCACTATTCATGATTCTAAATTAAGCCCGCGCCGCCCTTGATGCTGTGAATCGCCCGGAATACCCGGTTTATCGTCTCGGGCGCCACATCGGATGACCCTTCCATGCCCAATAGATCCGGCTCGATGGCGTCAAGATGCTCCCTGCTCTCGGTGACAAAATCGCTGATCAGACTGTCATTGAAGAACTCGCTCATGACAAGGGGTCTCTCCGATCGGTAGTTCACGCCTGGTGACTCTGGTTAAAGCATAATCAAACTTCCCAACTTTCACAAGCGAAATGCGACAAAGTCTTGCCTCGTCTCGGGTAAATCCCTTTCCAGGATCAGGAATTAAGTGACTTCCGCAGGGGCGGATGGCATCGCCAACCAGAAGTCGTGTTTACAGGGCGCATGAACCAAAATCACGTAGATGCATCTTTCGGAGAATTCGGATACACTACGGAACTCACTTGAGACTAAGATGACTTGGGCTGCAGAAGAGAGGGATCGATCTGCCATGCTGTGTGACCGCTTTCGTTTTTCCAGAGACCTCGCCGCTTGCGCCCTTTCCCTCGGCCTCGTCCCGGGGGCCTATGCCCAATTGGACCCGGAGGCGGGCCTGAAGGCGCTCCAGGCGGGCGAGGGCCTGGAGGTCTCGCTCTTCGCCGCCGACGAGCATCTCGTGAACCCCACGGCCATCGACGTTGACGCCCAGGGCCGGATATGGGTCACGGAAGCCGCGAATTACCGTCTCTTCAAGCACCCCGCCGTACGGGCCACGGGCGACCGCGTACGGGTGCTGGAAGACACCGACGGCGACGGTCGCTGCGACAAGGCGACGACCTTCTATGAGGATCCGACGGTCCAGGCCCCCCTCGGCATTGCCGTGCTGGGCAACCGCGTCTATGTGTGCCAGAGCCCGGAACTTTACTACCTCGAAGATACGGACGGCGATCTCAAGGCGGACAAAAAGACGGTTATCCTCACCGGCTTTGGCGGAGTCGATCATGACCACGCCATACACGGCGCCATGATCGGTCCAGATGGCATGATCTATATGACCGTGGGCGACGGCGGCCTTGATGTGACCGACGCCTCCGGCGTGCGCACAATCGCCGGGAAGGGCGGCGACAATCCAGAATTTGACGCGGCGACGGTGCTTCGTGTGGATCTGGACGGCAACCGGCTCGAAGTGCTCGCCGAGGGCATGCGCAATCCCTATGAGCCGACGGTAGATTCCTTCGGTAATGTCTACTGTTCGGACAACGACGACGACGGCAACGAGCAGGTCCAGATCAACTACGTGGTAGAGGGCGGCCACTACGGCTACTGGCCCCGCCGCCAGGGCGACCGCCATCTGGATGAAGTTCACTGGAACAAGGACCGCGCCGGGGTCATGCCCAACATGATCCGCACGGGCTTCGGCTCGCCGACGGGCATCCTCTTCTACGAGGGTGAAAACCTTCCCGAGCGCCTGCGCAATACCCTGATTCATGCCGACGCGGGCCCGGGCGTCATCCGCTCCTACCGTCCCGTCGCGAATGGCGCGGGGTTCAAGGGCGAGATGGAGGTCATTCTATCGGCCCCCACGGACAAGTGGTTTCGCCCGAGCGACGTGTGCGCCGCGCCGGACGGTTCGATCTTTGTGGCCGACTGGTACGATCCCGGTGTGGGCGGACACAACATGGGCGACACCACCCGTGGCCGCATATATCGGCTCGCGGCCAAAGACTCGAAGTACACGGTGCCCGCGCTGGACGTGCAGACGGACGCCGGACTGACCGAGGCCTTCACCTCGCCCAACCTCGCCCGCCGCTATCTGGCCCAGTCGCGCCTGCGGGGCGAGCTGGCCGGTGCGGAGGTCCCCCAGCTCCACCACCTCTACCAGCACAAGAACCCCGCCATCCGCGCCCGCGCACTCTGGCTGCTGGCGGAGGAACAGAATCACGGCATGGAAACACTGCTGACCGTAGCGAAGGACAACTCTCCGGCCTTTCGCGTACAGGCAGTGCGCCTCTTGGCCAGGCGCGGACTCGATGCACTATTTCAGGCACCGGAATTGCTGGAAGACAAGGACCCGATGGTCCGCAGGCAGGTACTCGTCGAGCTGCGCAACGCACCGGACTCGGAGACGCTTCAGCAGTGGCTCATTGCCCTCGCGGCGCAATACGACGGCAAGGATCGCTTCTACCGCGAAGCCATTGGCATCGCCTTCCAGGGCAAGGAAGCCTGGGGATACGAACAACTGGCGCAGAAACTTGAGGGGCGCTGGGATGAGCGCTTCGCCGGACTCGCCCTCCAGCTTCACCCCGTGGAGGCCTTACCCGCCGCGAAGGCCGCCCTGGGAAATGCGATGCTGGGAGACACCCCCCGCAAGGCCGCCATGGATGTCATCGATGCCATCGGCACGGAGGAGGCCGGCAAGCTGCTGGTGGCTCAGGTTCTCAAACCGGAATCACCTGAACTTTACAATCACGCACTGCACCACTTGGGCCGCAACGCGGGCATCGACTGGCAGGCGGTGGCGGCGGGCGAGGACATTGACGCGGCTATCATCGCCGCGCTGTCCGATCCGACGCGAAGCAAGGCCGCTGGACTATTCGTTTTCGACACAGGCCGCCAGAGCCTCGCGCCGACCCTCGTCGCCCGCGCGCTGGACTCGAAAGTATCCCAGGCCGCGCGGCTCGAAGCCCTTGCAAGCGTAACCATGGTGGCGCCCAAGGTCGATCCTGAAAAGGCCGATGAACTCGTTGGCCAACTCGCCAGCCTCTTGAAAGACGGCGGCGAGGCCATGCAGGAACCGGCCCTGGCCGCCATTGAAGCCTTCCGCGGCGCCGCGAGCCAGACGCTCCTGCTGGGCCTGCTGAAAGAGAGCGAACGCCCCCTGCCCTTCCGCGTTGCGGCGGTGCGCCAACTGGCCAATGCGCGCACCGGCGCCCTGGGGCTCCTCGGCCTGGTGGAATCGGGCGAACTGCCGGAAGATCTCACCCCCGAAGTGCGCGAACTGGTCCACGCCAGCCCCTTTGAAGACGTGCAGATGATGGCCCAGCAGCTCCTCCCCCGCGACCTCACGGCCGACGGCAAGGCCCTGCCGCCGATGGAAGAACTCATCGCCATGGCGGGTGACCCCGTTCGCGGCAAGATGGTCTTTTTCAGCGAGGACTACGCCCAGTGTCACCGCTGTCACCAGGTGACGGGCGAGGGCAAAGTGGTGGGCCCCGATCTCAGCACCATCGGCCAGAAAGCTGGCCGGGAGGCGCTCCTCCAGTCCATCCTCTACCCCAGCGCGGCCATCTCCCACGAATACGAAGTCTGGATCCTCGAAACCGAATGGGACGGCCTCCTGAGCGGTTTCGTTGTCAGTGAAGACAAGGAAACGGTGCAGTTCAAGGACGCGAGCGGTGCGGTGAAGCCCATCAAGAAAGCCGACATTCTCGATCGCCGCAAGAGCAAGACTTCGCTCATGCCCACGGGTCTCGCGGCCGCCATGAACGCCCAGGATCTAAGTGACCTGGTCGCCTACCTGACGACGCTGAAATAGTGAAGGCAATATGGAAAGCCGCATGGCGCGCAATACGCCATGCGGCTTTTTTCGTTCGTGGTTAACACTTCAGCCGGATAAATCACCCTGAATAAATCCAGAGTGACCAGGCAAATCAAAATCACCTGCAAGTATGGAGCGCTGGCGGCCCGCCGGCATCATGCACCGCAGGTGCATGATTCGAAGCAGCATACGTGTCACAATGTAATGGCAGTAGCAACCGTATTGCGCACCTTCGGTGCGATGCCAGCGGGCCGCTGGCGCTCCATGCTTGCACGATCCTATCTTCCGCGCCCCTCCACAATTCGACGATAAACCTGCTCGTAGTCCCGCGCCATGCGATCCACACTGAATCGCTCCTCCACCCATTGCCGACACCGGGCGCGCTCCAATCCGTCGAGATGATAGACCGCGTCCGCCATCTCCAGCGCGTCCTTTACGAGAAATCCCGTAACGCCGTGATCAATCACTTCGGGCATGCTGCCCCGATTGATCGCGAGCACGGGCGTGCCGCAGGCCATCGACTCGACCACGGAAAGGCCGAAGGGCTCGTCGAACCCTATGGGATGGAGCAGCGCCAGTGCGCCGCCCATCAATTGATCGCGCCGCCCGGGACCCACACTGCCGACGAAGACGCATCGATCATCATTCAGGTGCGGCTGCACCTCGCGCTCAAAATAATCAGTGTCCTGAATGATGCCCGCCAGCACCAGTTTCTTACCCGTGTTCCGCGCAACTTCGATGCATTCTTTCGTGCCCTTGTCAGGGTGGATGCGCCCGAAGAAGAGCAGGTATTCCCCCGGCTCTTCCTGAAACGTAAAGCGATCCAGATCAATGCCGTGATAGACCGTGGCTGCGTAGTCCAGCTCGGGCGAACGGTCGGATTCGCTAATCGAGACATAGTGGGTGTTCACATTGTACTTCCTGTACACCGGCAGAATTCCGGGTGACGAGAAGCCGTGAATGGTCGTCACCAGCGGCGTCTTCGTCATGCGCGAATAGCTCAGGGGGAGGAAATCGAAGTGGCTGTGAATGATATCGAACTCATCGCCGCGCTCGAAGACCTCCGCGATGTGCAGGCACTCCCAGACCTTGGCATTGATGGCCCGATCTTCCTCGTAGCCCATGGGGCACACGCTCGACAGCGTGGCGGTGGTCTGGGAGTCCCCCGTGGCGAAAAGCGTGACCTCCACACCGCGCGCGACCAGCGCCTCGGTCAACAGAGAGACCACATTCTCCCAGGGGCCATAATGGCGGGGCGGTGTGCGCCACGCGATGGGGGATAGCATGGCAACCTTCATAGAGCGACTCCAGCGCTCGCATGGGTCCCTCGCACCAACACAGCAACCGGTAAACCGGCTGGCGGTCAGGGCGACGTGTTCGTCCGCGCCAATGCAGTATAGCACCTGCGAGGCCAGTTGTCCTTGGACGACGGGATGACCTCGCCACCCAGGGCATCCAGTTCGCGAAGTACCCTAATCGCCGCCTCCGTCATGGGCCACTCGAGCGACTTCGGCTGCAAGTAAGTTTGGGATACACGAACAGTTGAGCCCCAGCCTTCCTCAACCCCGATTTCCATCTGTGCGGATGTGTGAGAATCTGTGGGAAACACCATCTCCTTCTCCCTTTTCCACACGTTCACACAAAGAATAAAGTGGAAACGCAATGCAAAAGGAGTCGCTGGTCGCGAAAAATCGACCTATAGCTGTTCCCTTTGCGTTCTTTGTGGTTCCAATGCTCTTCCCTTGCTCCACCGGGACAGGCCCGCGCGCGGGCATCGCTTGCGGCGCGCCAGGTTTTTGCAGAGTCTCAGGGCGCGTTCCGTCACACGGGGTACGTCGGCGCGGGTCCGTCCCCCTGCGCGGGCAGCAGTCCAAGGTTCGCCATGAGTTGCAGGGCATTGCTATGGGTCACGACGCCGGGGTGCATGGTGTAGTCAAAGCGCAGTTCGCCGCCGTCGAGGTGATCGGAGAAATGTACATTCTTCGCCGCCGCGCCCATGGCGTTCGCGGCTTTGGTCAGGGCGAGGTCGTGGGTCGTGACGAAGCCCACGGCCCCACGCTCGACGAAGGATTTTACGAGGGCCTCCGCGCCGATCTGGCGATCGTGGGAATTTGTGCCGTGGAGGATTTCATCCAGCAAAAACAGCACCGGGAACGCCTCATCAATAAGATCCGCTACCGCTTTAAGACGGCGCAATTCCGCATAGAAGCGCGACACGCCACCCTGAATGGAATCCTGCACGCGCAACGTGGCCCCGATTTGAAAGGGCGTCAGCCGGAGCGAGCGGGCCGCAACGGGCGCGCCGATCTGCGCGAGGACCACGTTGATGCCCACCACGCGCAGGTAGGTGCTTTTGCCGGACATGTTGGAACCACTCACAATGGTCACGCGCAGTTCGTCGCCCAGGTGGACGTCGTTGGCGACGCAGGCTCCGGGTTTGAGCAGGGGATGGACGAGAGCCTCGCCCGCCAGCGATGGCGGTCCTTCCACCACCTCAGGGAAGGGATAATTCGGGTGTTCATAGGCAAAACCCGCGAGGGAAAGCAGGGCCTCAAATTCACCCACGGCCTCCAGCCAGTCAGGCAGGTGACGTCCCCAGCGCGCGCGCCAGTTTTCCATGGCGAAGGCCACGTGTACGCCCCACATGAGGATCAGGGCCACCGGAGCGAAGAGCTGGTTACCCTGAAGATCGTAGAGATAGACCAACCGCTCCAACTGGGCAATGCGCGCGGACACCGGCTGGCCCCCTTCGCGGAGGCGCTCCTGAATCGCCTTCAAGGCGGCGCTGCTGAAGGACTCGCGTTCGATCCGGATGAGCAGCGCTGCGAGCACGGCCAGTTCCCGGGCGGGCTCCTCGGCCACGCTGACGATCTTCAGCATGGGCTTCACGACGAACTTAAACACCACCAGTTGGACTGCGGCAAGAAGTAGAAAAGGTGCTGCGACACCCGTCTCCACCAGGAGAACCAGCGCGGCCACCACGGCACCGGAGAGGGCCAGCGCACCGATGCGCTGCCAGCCCTGGGGCAGTCGGGCGCTGCGCTTCGCCCACCGCGCCAGGCTTTCCCCCCGCAAGGCGCGCCGTACATCCGCGCCGAGCCGCCCGAGATCTTCCCGGAGGTCGAGGCGGTCCACCAGTTCCCGAACGGCTTCCTGCCGCGCACGGATGGCCTCGGCGGACTGCGGCCCGGTCATCCATCCGGCGAGTCGCTCCTCCCCCGCGCGGGTCTGGGCCTGACAAAGCAACTCGAAGAGGGACGCCTCACCAAAGAGATCGAGGTCGGATGCATAGGGGTGATCCTCCGGCAGCGGGAAGTGATGGCCCTTTCCACGACCGGGCCAGGTGCCGTCGATGCGCTTCAGCCCCTTGCGATAGTGTTCGGCGGCGGCATCGGCCCGTGCGGCGGCGCGCGAAGTGATTTCGTGCCACACCACCAGGCCCGTGAACGCTGCGCCCGGCAGAGCCAGCCAACCAAAGGAAATGCCGCCCCACCAGGCCCCCGCCGCGAATGCCACGGCGAGGACAAACACGGCCAGCCGACCATTGGCGATGCGGTCAAAACGAAGGTCATAGGCGCGGCGAGCCGCCTCGCGATCGGCAAGGCATCGGGTGTATTCGGCAGCGGGATCGTGAAGGTGTGAAGACATGGGAGATTCCGGGGACAGCTCAAGTTTCGGGGGCACTGGCCCCCGAAGCCATGGTGGATCATGCGCATGGGGAAAGGCAAGTGCACAAGGTCAGAAGAATGGGTCTTATGGGTCTTATAGGTCCTATGGGTCAGTATGAAAACTGAAGACCCATAAGTCCCATAAGTCCCATAAGTCCCATAAGTCCCATAAGACCCATAAGACCCATACGACCTATACGACCCATGCACCTTCTCCGCAATTCTCAATTCCCAATTCATAATTCGTAATTCAAATTCCCCCTTCGGCATAATTGGGCTGTCGCGGCGGCGGTAGCCGCGGCCAACCCAGGCGAGAGATGCATGCCCACGACTTCCACACCCGAGTTCAGTGTCATCATCACGTGCTACTTCGAAGAGAAGAGCATTGATGAGTTCTATGGCAAGCTCTCGGCGGCGCTGGAGGGGCTGAATCGGAGTTACGAAATCATTTTCGTCAACGATGGCAGCACCGACGGCACCTTTTCGCGACTCCAGGCCATTTTTGAGCGGGATCCGAAGGTGGCTGCGATTCTGGACCTTTTCAAGAATTCGGGACAGGCCGCCGCCATGACGGCGGGCTTCCTCCAGGCACGGGGGTCGAAGTTTGTCTTCATCGACAGCGACCTCCAGCTCGATCCGGGCGAGCTGCCCCTGCTCGTGGCGAAGTACGACGCTGGTTTCGATATCGTAAGCGGCTGCCGCATCGACCGCCGCGACTCTCTCAGCCGCGTGCTGCCTTCGAAGATCGCCAACATGATCATGCGGCGCGTTTCGCGAAGTGAGTTCACCGATTTCGGGTGTACCTTCAAGATTTTCGACGCGCGCCTCATCCTGGCCTTCGAGTATGGCCCCTTCAAGCCCTGGCAGCCGGCCTATGTCATTGCCCAGTGTCAGCGCTGCGCCGAGGTGCCCATCACCCATTTCCCGCGCAAGTACGGCAAGTCGGGCTGGACCTTCCGCAAGCTCTTCGATTACAACATGGAAAACCTCGTGGGGATTACCACGCGGCCTTTTCAATACCTGGGCACGGCCTGTTTCGTGCTGGCGGCGCTTTTTGTTGTCCGCATTCTTCTCGGGTGGTTCCTCCCCTTTTCCGTGCTGGCCGAGACGACGAACGGTCTGATCCTGAACGCGGTCATCTTTGGACTGCTCCTCACCCTCGCGGTGCTCTGCCTGGTGGGAGAATTCATCGTACGCAACCACAACATGCTCCAGCGCAGACCGGCCTATATCGTCCGTACCTGCCTGCGAAAGGAATCGCTATGATCGAGGGACTCGCCCTCCTCGGCGCGGGCGGCTTCGCCCGCGAGATGTACTGGCATGTCCAGGAAACCTGGCCCGGCACGCCTGTTGTCTTTGTGGACGACGTGACGGATACGCAGGTCGTCACCGTGGGCGGGCGCGACTTCCCCGTGATCAAAGACTGGAATTTCAATGCCATCGCCGGCATCCCCGGCACGCACGGCCCCATCAGCATCCGGCATTTCTCCATCGCCATCGGCGAGCCCAAAGCCAAGCGGATCATGGTGGCCAAAGCGATTGACGCGGGTCTGGAGCCTGCGCCCACGGTAATCCACCCCCGGGCGCTGGTCCAGGGCAGTGACTGCACCATCGGTCGCGGCGGCGTCATCACGCCCGGCTGCGTCGTCACCACCAATGTTCACATCGGCGACTACGTGCTCATCAACCTCAACTGCACCGTGGGCCATGACGCAATTCTACGCGACTTCGTCACGTGCAATCCCGGCTGTCACGTCTCGGGCAACGTCACCCTGGGCGAGGGCGTCTCCCTCGGCACCGGCACGGCCGTGCGCGAGAAGACCGCCATCGCGGCGGGCGTCATCACCGGCGCCCAGTCCTGCGTGGCCAAGCCCATCGAAACGGAAAACATCATCGTGGCGGGCGTGCCCGCGAAGCCTCTGGGCGGCTGATGTCGGCATCTTTCGCTGCAAAGGCTCGCGCTGCGATCGCGCCGGTCATAAACAAGATCCCCCGCGGACTGCGGGACTTCGTGCTGATCGTCACGGTGTTGACCGTTGCTCTCCTGGCCACCTACCAGTATGTGGTCTTCAGCGGCGACCCCAACCGCGCGGGACGCTATGATATCTACCGCGCCCAGGGCCCCCTTTCCTATTTCATGGACTACATGATCCAGCGCGAGGGCCAATATCCCTACTGGAATCCCCTGACCTTCATGGGCATGCCCTACGCCGCCAATCCCGTCAGCGTGGGGCTATACCCGCCCAACCTCGTGCGCAGCCTGCTCACGACCAGCCCGACGCCCGTGAACACCCAGATCGGCTGGGCCGCCCTCATGGGATTCCACATCCTCCTGGCGGGCGTGGGCATCACCTATCTCGCGAAGGATCACAAACTCTCGCTGCTCGCCAGCCTCCTTGCCGCTATCATCTTCATGTTCAGCGCCATCTGGGTGCGACGCGTGTGCGAATACCATTTCATCACCATGGTCGCGTGGGTTCCCTGGCTCTTACTCATCGCGCGCCATACCCTGCGCAGCCCCTCCGTGTTGACGAAGGTCATTTCCGGCACGGCGTGCAGCCTAATCGTGGGTAATGCCCTCCTCTCCGGCGCCATCAACATCGCGCCCTACTTCGGACTCAGCGTGGGCATGTACGCCCTGCTCTACCGAATCACCCTCATCGAACGGCCCCTCCAGTTCAGCGCGCGCGGTATCGTCCGGGTGCTGTCGGGCGACGCCCTCTTCATCGGTTTGATGTTTGGCCTGGGGGGCATGCTGGCCTCTCCCCTGCTCCTGGCGGGATCGGAACTTTCCAGCTTCGGCAGCCGCGGCGGCAGCGGGGAGTACACCTTCCTGCCGCCGGTCTACAAGGGCACGCTCCACGAGCTCTTTCAGAATTTCATCCGCTATCCGGGCTTGAAATACGAGTCCGAAGCCATTCGCGGCGCGGGCATCGGCGCGATTGTCCTGGCCATCGCCGGGCTCGGCTTCACCCGCTGGAAAGAGCTTCTGCCAGCGCTGGGCGTTCTCCTCGTGCTCTTCGATTGCGCCATGGGCGTGCCCTGGCCCATGGCCACGCTGGTTTACAAGATCACGCCCATGGAGATGGTCAGTTCCAACCGCGCGCTGGACTTCGGGCTCATCCTCTTCGGCCTCGTGGCCGCCATGGGCTTTGATACCGTGACCCGCGCCCTTACCCGGCGTAGTGCGCTCCCCTGGCTCCTCGCACTGGCCGCGGGCGGCTTCTGTCTGTACTCGTTGTGGCCCCTGATGGAGCCGAAGGGTTTCCTGGAAGTTACGCCGCTGAAGGGCGTGGGCATTCCCGCGTTGACCCTGGCCGCCGTGGCGCTGGCCGGGTGGCTGCCCGGAAAGCCCCTGTGGCGCGTCGCCATCGTGGCCCTGATCTTCGCGGAGACCCTCGTGTGGTCCCGCCCCTATGTCCACTGGCTCATCTACCGGGAAAACTTCCCCAAGTGGGCCGGCACCTTCGACGGCGACGCGACCCTCTGGGCCGACAACGTGCGCGGCACGGACCCGCTCTCCAACCGCCACCTCTACGCCCTCCGGGGCGTGATGAACGGTTATGAGCCCGCCCACATCGGCCGCGTACGCGACGTGGCCGGGAGCGAGGCACGCCTGAAAGGCTATCGGCGTCTCATCAACCCCGACGAACCCACCGAGGCCAACGTGCGCGGCAATCTCCTGCTGAAACGGGCCTTCTGGCTCTCCAGCCAATACGTGGTTGGACCCCTGCCAAAGCGAAGCGTGCCCTTCATCAGTACGACGACCACCTTTCTGGACGCGGCGCAGGAAATCTCGATTCCCCGTGTGGAAGTTGCCGAAGTTCAGAACAAGATGCACTCCGGCGATGTGGAGCGGCGCACGCTGACCCACGAGGACGGCAGCCCCTTCCACGTCAACGCCAAAGGCGGCGCGAAGAAGCAGTCCTTCGAACTGCCACCCATCGAATTCACCGGCCGGCACAACACCGTGTCCGTTCAATACGTGGCCCCCGGCAACGCCACGCTGCGGATTCGTTTCACCGATCCCGCTTCCGGCAACTGGGTCCACGGCATGACCCAGCGCCTGCGCAAGACCGCGAAAGAAGGGGCCACCGTAGAAATTGCCCTGCCGGACTACGCCATCACGGAAACCTCGCTCACGCTGGAAACCACGGCATCGGCCAGCGCGGTACGTTTCAATCAGTTCGACATTCTGGCCGACAAGCGCGATGAGAACGCGCTGATCACCATCAAGAAACGCCTGGCCAATTCCGTTGCGGTCACGCTGACCAATTTGCCGGGTCCGCGCCTCCTCACCTTCATGGACGCCATGTACCCCGGCTGGAAAGCCACCGTAGACGGCAAGGAAACCCCGATCTATCTGGCCAACGAAGCCTTCAAGGCCATCGCGGTGCCCCCGGGCACCCACGAGGTCGTGTTCAGCTACCACCCCGCCCGACTTTTCCTCGGGTTTCGGATTGCGGGCGCCACTTTGATTATAATTGTCGGCACCTTGGGCTATGGCGTCTGGCGCGATACGAAGAGCCGTAAAGGAAAACCCCTTCTCAATCAACGCGATCAATAGCTCCATATCCACCCATCTCAGTGCGTGGCGCCCACCAACGTGCCACGTCATTGTATTTGGAGCACACTTTTCCAATTTGCGCAGAGTTGGGACGCCTGTAGAGGGGTATATCGTTGATTGAGCGTATTCCAGGATGACGCGGCAAACTATTGGGAGTTTACTAAATTGGCAACGTCAAGTTGGAGCCGCAAGATAGACTGGAACGGGAGATGGACAGTAGCTTTGGTAATAGCTTTAGCCCAATGCTTCTTTGGGCCATCGGCGTTGTCCGAACCGATCAATTCCTATGCGAATTCCGATACGACACTATCGTTGTTGCAACAACTGCGATCAGGCGCGCGGGAGGAGTATATCGCGGCATTGCACACCCTCGTTACTCACGTTACAGAGACGGACATTCCGCTGCTCCACGGGCAGCTTCGTTCTGGGTCACCCAGACTGCAGTGGCGAGTCACGCGCCTGCTTGGAATGATCAAGTCGCGTGATTCAGCATCACTCTTGGAGACAATTGCCGTTGATTCGACGCGCGACGAATCATTCCGGCACGCAGCGCTGATTTCGCTTGGTGAAATTGCAAGCACGACGTCGACCAGTGCACTTCTCAAAGTGATGGCTGCGGCCGACAAACCGCAATTGCGGGTGCAGGCCATAGATTCATTCTTCAGGGTTAGGGGCAAAGGGGGAATAATTGAACTCCTTGAGGCCAAGGCATCGGAGAAGGAGCCTGGAGTAAATGCGCACTATGCATGGTATGTAGAACTATGCAAACGCGGAGAAACATTTTCACCTCCGGCAAAACCCGGCACCGCCGGTGAAGGCTCCTTTGAGGGCACGCGGTACTTTCGATACATCCCGTCTACGTACAATGCCGAAACACCACATAAGGTTCTTGTTGCGATCCACGGTACAGAAGGCTCGGCCGATCTTTATCTTGAAATCTGCCAGAAATTCGCAGAGCGGAAAGGCATTATCCTGATAGTGCCGTGGCTCAATCTGGCCCAATTTCCGACTTTCGACAACCTCAATCTGGCCAATACCGCCATCGGCGCACCCCGCGCCGACCTCCGGGTGCTGAACCTTATCGACGCAGCATGCGAGGGGCTGTCGGCGGACACGGAACGCCTATATCTCTTTGGCCATTCGCGCGGAGGCCAGTTTGTGCAGCGATTCGTATTCGCCCATCCAGATCGCATCGCTCGCGCTGCCGCGTGCGGCTCGGGACTCTACCTTAGCCCGGATCCTGAAATCGTTACGGACTATGGCCCCATGTTCCCCTATGGCGTACTGCCGAACCCATTTGCGCCCGACCTTTCAGACCGGACGATGAAAGCTCTTGCAGGTGTCCCTGTGGCTATTGTAGTAGGCAGTGAGGACACCCGAAGAAGCATGGCAACTGATTTCATAAAGCAGGCCGAATCTGTCGCGCGACGCGATGGTTACCCGCTGAATTTCGAGCTGATCATCGTGCCCGGTGGCAAGCATAGCGGAGCAGACAATTTTCCCGCAGCAGCCGAGTTTCTTTTCGACCGTTAGCCACGCGCACCACCTGCATGAACCAAGCTACAGGTCTGCACCCACGCTGTGGGCAAGATGCTCCCTTGTCGCCGAGACGGATCAAGAAGTTTCCGACTCGCCGTGGTCTTTTGGATTGTCTGTTCTGTAGGCAGCCCACATCATATAACCAACGAATGCGAAAAGTAACCAGGACAACATTCCAGACAATGCCCACTGGCTGTCATGGAAACCCGTGATATTCAGAACTATGAATGCGATCGAGAGAAAGAAAACTGCGGAGGCGCCAAGTGCCCCCTGAATAGAATCCAGTCGGGAAATAAACCACAGCAGCGGTATCAGCAGGGCGATTTGATAGTAGGTTGTTGGTGCGCTCAGAAAGAAAACCGGCACGTAAGAGAATGCCAGGGCCTCGTAGTTCTTGAGTCGGCGCACGCAGAAAAACGCGGCAATGAGCGAAATGACCAGGCAGAAATACCATGACACCTTGTGAGCATCAAACCAATCCTGCTTGCCGACGACCCCCTCGAACGTATTTATGAACACATACTTAAACCCGGTCCGTTGCGAAGACAATCCAGCGTCGTGAAGAGCTATCTTGGCAAAAAAGTCCTTCCAATGCTGGGTGCCCCCATCCCAGGCAATACTCGCGAGAATGATCGCCGCCGATGTGATCGCCAAAATGCCGAAGAATTCGATATCGCTGCGAGCGACCCGCCGCGTACGGATAATGTGCCACAGGCAGAGCGCACCCGGACCGAACAGAAAGATCAACGGAAATATGCGCGACATACCGGCCCACGCCATCAGGATGGCAGCCGTCTTGACGCGTTCCTGCTTTAGCAGGCAAACGCTGATCCCAATGAGCGCCAGCCAGTCCCACCGAAGAAAGGCCCCCCTGATTTCATTCACGCCATACATGAAAAATGCGAAATGGGTACAGAAATACACCAGCACGAATAACATCACGCGCCAGCCGAAAGTTCGATAAATGAGGGCCAGCATGACAACGATCAGCAGGGGATCGAGGCAGAATAGCAGCATCATCTGCAATTTGCTGCTCGTGCTGGTCAGGTTGGTAAGAAAGTCTCCCAGCATATTCCAGGTGGGCGTCGCGTTGTAGCCCTTGTCATGCAACACCCCAGGCCAACGCCTGGGCAGCGTGATCGACTCGAAATAGGCTACATCCGTCTTGAACTCTGACCAGCGGTTATCAGAGAAGAGCGCACGGTAGCTATCTTTATCCCGAAGTATAGCCCGGGCGTTCGTATTCGAGTATGTGTGCATGTCGCGAACACGATCATGAACGGGCTTGCCGTGGATTTCGGCACTGGCGACGACTACGGCGGGATATAGATCGTAGTAGCCCACCTCCTCTGAATACTTCGCCCCGAGATAGTAATGAAACCAGCCATGAGGATTCATTAACCGGCCGTGCTTTGGGTAGTATCCGAAATCGAGATAGGCGGGTATGGAGAAGGCGGCAAGCGCGATAAGGACTATCGTGACCCAGCGCGCGGGCGATTTGAGTGCGTGCGTGTCGGCCAAGTGGGCAATGAAAATCAACGCGATGGCAGCCGCACAGGCAAGTACCTTGCCCAGTTCAATCAGGGTCAACAAATCCAACGGCTGAACTCCCAAAAAAGCTTCAACTGCGGTACACGCCGAACTGCGGCACAATTAGAGCAGGGGTGCGCGTGAGAGCCACTATGTTAGGGAGCCCCCACTTGGATGTCAAGGTACTGGCTGGGGTGCGGATACGACGAAGCACTCCACCACGGCAGGACTTCGAATGGAGAAGACGGGCGAACCCGGAGAGCGGTACGGAAGGCTTATTTGTACCGGTAGGTGATACGACCTTTGCTCAGGTCGTAGGGGGACATTTCCAGGGTGACGCGGTCACCGGGGAGAATGCGGATATAGAACTTCCGCATCTTGCCGGAGATGTGCGCGAGCACCATGTGGTCATTCTGAAGCTTTACGCGGAACATGGCGTTCGGCAAAGGTTCAACCACCGTGCCTTCTACTTGTATGGATTCTTCTTTCTGCATACGTTGCGCTTCAAACCTTTTGCTACTGTGGAGCATCTGAGGGGGAAAAACGATGGAGTACAACGTCCGGTCAAGCGTACGGGCCCCGAACGCACTCCTGCGGGATTGTACCACAGGAGCGCGGAGCCTATACAAATTTCCCTTGCTATTTTCCCGCCCCATTCATTATGCTCGCGCCCGGTCCGGT
>JBIJDL010000244.1:0-9139 GCA_044344195.1 Candidatus Hydrogenedentales bacterium | reverse complement strand
GAGAAGTCGGCGACTCGACGCCATTCCCCTAAAGTGTTACTGCGTTTTAAATGGCAGTCCGGCCCGGCCAACCCCATTGGAGGATGCCGGGCCGTTCTGTTATCACTGTGTTCAGACTACGGGCGGCGGCTCATACGGCTGCCGATGGCCAGGGTCATGGTGGCCAATCCGAAGAGGAAGAAATCGGAGAGGTGCTTAAATATCCCATCGGTAATATCTGACTCGGAGAAGTTACACCCGAATTCATCGTCGTCATCATCTTCGCCTTCACCTTCACCTTCACCTTCACCTTCACCTTCGCCTTCGCCTTCACCTTCACCTTCACCTTCGCCTTCACCTTCACCTTCACCTTCACCTTCACCTTCGCCTTCGCCTTCACCTGCGGGCAAGTCGTTGGCATCGCCGGGGAAAGTCAGTGCGTTGATTTCCGCAATATTCGAGACGCCATCGCCATCGGAATCGGCCCCCTCTATGGCGGCGAAGCTGCGGCCGGCGTTGGCGTAGGCCCTGCCGTAGCTGTTGCGACTCGGCACTGATGTGTGGCATACGGAACAGTTGTCCAGTCGGGTTCCCGCGATCTGAGGGTATTGGGCTCTCATATCGGCCATGAAACCGCTTTCGGCGGCGGCAGACAGTGTGAAGAACAACAGGCCGAGGGTCAGGGTTACTGCGACTTTCATGCGACTTACTCCTTTTTTCTTGAGTCCCCACCACAGAGGCTCCAAACACGTGCGCCGGGAACGGAGAAGCATTTCTCGGTCCTCGAACCCGCTGCACGTGAGACGGCCCCTGGGCGCAATCACTTACATCCTCCTGCACTTGAAACGCTGTGGCTCGGCGTTCTTGCCTTGCCCGGCTCGGCTAAACTACACTTTCCGCAGGGGGGCGCTCTCAACCAATTTACCGAAGGAGCACGTCACGCCATGGGTCGCTGGGTTATTCTGAGTTTACTGTTCGTGGTATCGCCCGCGTTGGCGCAGGGGAATTTCGGGGGCGCGTTGGACGACCTGACCCGGCGCCAGGATTTCACATCCATGCGGTCGAGCAGCTCGGCGGAGGAATTGGGGAGCAACGGCGATTCCCGGGAGATCCCGCCGGGTGAGACGCTGGTGCTGCTGGATGCGGAGGGACCGGGCGTCATCACGCATATCTGGAATACCATCGCCGCTTTCGATCCGTTCGCGGGGCGCTCGGTGGTGCTGCGTATCTACTATGACGGCAGCGAGCAACCCAGCGTTCAGGTGCCCCTGGGCGATTTTTTCGGTGTGGGCCACGGGGTGAACAAGTCCTTCACGTCCATGCCCGTGGTGGTGTCGGCTGGGGGGCTTTCCCGCTCCTGCTACTGGCGGATCCCGTTCCTGAAGCACATCAAGGTGACCGTGACGAATGAGTCGCCGGTCTACCCCGTGCCCGATTTTTATTTTTACGTGGACTGGCAGAAGCACGAAAGCCTTCCCGTGAACACCCAGTATTTCCACGCGGAATACCGCCAGTCCATGCCCGCGGCGAAGGGGCACTATACCATCATGGAGACCCAGGGCACGGGCCTCTATGTGGGCACGGTGTATTCCGCGCAGCAGGTGGAGCTGGGCTGGTTCGGCGAGGGCGATGACTTCATCTACATCGACGGTTCCGAGACACCCCAGCTCAAGGGCACGGGCACGGAGGACTATTTCAATGACGCCTGGGGCTTCCGTGAGTTCAATGCGCCGTTTCACGGGGTGAGTCTGTATGAGGGCACCTACCCCGGTGACCGGGTGACGGCGTACCGCTGGCACATCACGGATCCCATCGCGTTCAAGGATTCCATCAAGGTGACTATCGAGCACCGGGGTAGCGCGGTGGACGAAACGGCGCCGGCCGAGGAAGCCACGTTGACGCGATCGAACGAGCGCCCGGACTGGGTGAGTTCGGTGGGCTTTTGGTATCAGTACCCGCCGGTCACCATCGATGAGGCCCTGCCCCCGGCGGATAAGCGCGTGGCACCCTACCGCGTGCTTCCCGTGAGCGAGCTGGCGCACCGCGCCGACGAAAAAGGCCGGGTGCTTCCCTCCCACGTGGGCAAGCAGTACATCACAGCGGAGGCGACCGGCTTCTTCGAGATCGACTTTGCCGTGACGGAAGCGGGCCGCTACCAGCTCAGCGGCATGTTCCAGGACAATCCCGAAAGTGCCGTTTTCCAAGCCGTTCTGGACGGCAAGAAAATTGGCCTGCCCATCGTCATGGCGGTGGAAGGCGGCGGTTTCGCGTGGCATCAGCTCGACTCGTACGATCTTGAGCCGGGCCCACACACGCTGCGCTTTGAAAAGCTCGATCAGCGCGTGCCCGTCATGCGATCCACGGGTATCAAAGAAGACGTTTTCACCATGGAGTATCTGGTACTGCTGCGTCTGGAAGACTTGACGGGCTATCATGAGCTCCTGAACCAGAAGAAGGCCGAGAAGAAATAGCTGCCCTCATCCTGGCGGAGTGTTTCCGAAGCGGCGCAGCCTCCCGGCGCGCCGCTTCGCGCGTTTCGAGTCGTGGCTTCCGCGCCTTGTCCTGGATGCGCGCGAGCATTTATACTCATGGCTCACGGGTAGCGTGGATGCCTCTTTCCACATAAAAACGCAGGAGTAAGTGATATGCTGAATACGAACCCTTACGTGTTGGCCGCCATGGTGGCGATGTTTGCGCTGGGTGCCCAGGCAAAAGAAGAAAAGGCAGAAGCGTTGAAACCCTTCGGTGGCACGCCCCAAGTTATCCCCGGCGTGGTGGAGGCGGAGCATTATGACGAGGGCGCGCCTGGCGTGGCCTATCACGACGTGGACCCTCAGAACCAGGGCGTGGCCTATCGCGGCGAGACGCAGGTGGACATTGAAAAGCGGCCGGATGCGTCCAACGGCCACGGCATTGGCTGGGTGCGCGAGGGCGAGTGGGTGCATTACACGGTGGAGGTGAAAGAAGCGGGCGAGTATGCACTCGAAATCCCCGTGGCGTCGAATAAGGCGGGTGGCACCTTCCACATCGAGATCGACGGCGCGGACGTTACCGGGGCTATCACCATCCCGGACACGGGCGGCTGGGACAAGCTGAAGACGGTTATGGCAAAGACCATTGCGCTGGAGCCGGGCGTGGTGCCGATGATGATCGTGATGGATAAGGACGGCGAGTCGGGCGGTATCGGCGATATTGACCTGGTGCGCTTCACGAAGGTGATCCCCACGAATTGACCGACGCGCCGGGCGAAGCGGCGATTGCAAGTGGAAGCGCTTCTCCCGCAGATGAAGCCGCCAGCCACAACCAAGAGTTTCACCACGCAGGCACGAAGAGCACGAAGAAGAAAGTGGGAGGGAACCTTGAATGAAAACGTACAGACTGGCCAATACGGATCTAGACGTCTCCCGCATTGCCTACGGCTGCATGGCTCTCGGCGGAAGCTGGGACAGTGCGCCCTGCGGGGATGACGATCTGAAGCGGGCCATCGAGCTCGTTTCAACCGCCGTGGAAGCGGGGATTAATTTCTTCGACCATGCGGACATCTATGCGCGCGGTAAATCTGAAGAAGTCTTCGCCGAGGTGCTGCGGGCGCTGCCGGGCTTGCGCGAGCGCATCGTGATCCAGTCCAAGTGCGGCATCCGCTTCCCCGATACGCCGGAGCCCGGTGCGCCGGGCCGCTATGATTTCAGCCACGACTACATCGTAAGCGCCGCGGAGGCGTCGCTGGGACGCCTGGGCATTGAGCAGTTGGATATCCTCCTGCTTCATCGCCCGGATCCGCTGATGGAGGCGGAGGAAGTGGCCCGTGCCTTTGAGTCCCTCTACCGGGCGGGCACGGTGCGCTATTTCGGCGTGAGCAATTTCAGCGCGAGCCAGGTGACGCTGCTGCAGCGGAGCGTGGCGCAGCCTCTGGTGGTGAACCAACTGGAGATCAGCCTGCTCCACCACCACCTGATTTCCGAGGGAATCGGCATCAACCAGACGGGCTACCCCTATGCCGCCACGACGGGCACACTGGACTATTGCCGGGTGCATGACCTGCGGGTACAGGCTTGGACGCCGGTGGCCCGTGGTCAGATTTTTGAGCCCGCAGCCGATGCCCCGGCGCACGTGAAGGCGGTGGCGGAAAAAATCGACGCACTGGCCACGGCGCTGGGAACCTCCCGCGAGGCCATTGCCCTGGCGTGGCTGCTGCGCCATCCCGCCGGAATCCAGCCGGTGGTGGGCACGGCAAATCCGGAGCGCCTGCTGAAGGCCTGCAAAGCCGATTCGGTGGCCTTGAGCCGGGAATCGTGGTATGCACTGCTTGAGGCGGCGCGGGGCAAGCCGGTGCCATGAAGAACTGAGAACGGTGAATTCACCATAGTGAATACTGGTTGAAATGCCACCCCAAGGAGTCCCAGACGCGGCCAGCGTCGATGTCTCCTCCGCTTCATCCTCTACTAACTATACTGAATTCACTATTCGCCTGTTGATTGTTTCGCCACTTGTTGCTACGATGGCGCAATATGCGTTCTTTACGATGTTCTGCCCACTTGGAACGTTTTTGGGCAGGCGGGCTGCAATTCCTGGAAATAGAAGGCTGCGACGACATGAATCCCATTCGAAATTTTTCCTGCCTCACGCTACTGGCCATGGCGCTTCTGGCTGCGGGTGTGTCGCACGGCGAACCCCTCCACACCTACCTGACGTACTCCGGCGCTCCGGAAACGTCGATTGACATCAATATTATTCTGTCGAAAGAGGCGGAATCGGTGGATGTCTACTATGATACCGAAGCGCGCACGGAGCCGGCGGCCTACGCCCACCATGTGAAGGCGGTGTACGTTCAGACACCGATGGAACTGAGCGACCGCCGGATGGTGTATGTGGCCGCGCTCAAAGATCTTACCCCCGGCACGGTCTACCACTTTATGACGAGCGATGAGGCGGGCGGACCGTCCAAGCCGCGCAAGTTTCGCACGCTGCCCGGCGGCGTGGCCCCCTTCCGTTTTGTGAACGGCGGCGACATGGGTGTCGACGGCGCGGTAATTCCGCTGCTGACGCTTGCGGGCAAGCAGGATCCTGATTTTGCAGTGATCGGCGGCGACATTGCCTATGAAAACGGGCTCATCGGCGGATTCGCCACTTGGGACACGTGGCTGACGAACTGGGATACGCTGATGGTAACGACGGATGGGCGCATGATTCCCATCATCACCGCCATCGGCAATCATGAGACCAACCGCTATAGCACCGAGGACCTTGCCCTGCGCGCACCGGGGTACATCAGCCTCTTCGGTCGCCAGGGTGCGGATATCTTCTATTCGCGAAAGATCGGCGATCAGTTTGTCGTGTTCCTGCTGGATTCGGGCCATCTGCGCCCCCATGCGGGTGCCCAGACCGAATGGCTCGCGGCGGATCTGACGGTCCACAAGGATGTGAAGTACAAATTCGCTGCCTATCACGTACCTCTCTATCCGGCTCACCGCCCCTATGATGGCGAAGGCTCGGCCCTCGGGCGCGTCCACTGGGGCCCGCTTTTCGATCAGTTCGGCCTGACGGTCGGCCTGGAGCATCACGACCACGTCATGAAGCGCACCAAGCCCATTCGAAACGGGCAGGTGGCGGAGCAGGGCACGGTTTATGTGGGCGATGGCTGTTTCGGCCGCGAGCCCCGCCTGATCGACCCCCAGTTGCGCTGGTACAACAATGTGGAAGCTGCTGCTGCCCACTTCTGGTTGATCGACGTGTCGGAAGCGGGCCTGAAGTTCAAGGCCCTGGACGCTGCCGGTGCCACACGCGACGAGTTCGGGCTTCCTTGATCCCACTCCCGAAGCTCCTGCGTTTAAATCGGGTCCGGCGCAGGGCAACGCACGGTGCTTCACGCACAATCGGAAGTTTGACCGCCAGGGCCGGGGTCTGTTACACTCTGGATTCTGAAATTCGCATCGACTCCGTGTTGCAGACAGCCGGTGGCTCTTGGGCCTTAAATATCCTGCCGAGACCGAGGACGAGTGAAGCTCTAGTTAGAGATTCTCCGCCCGTGTTGTCTGTTTCCACGACGACACGGGTTTTTTGTTGCGAAAACGCATTGAATCTACTATGGAAGGAGGTGAATTCTCTTGGCAAGACCGGAAAAAATTGCAGCCGTAACCGAAATGAAGGAACGGCTTGAAGCGAACCAAATCGCCATCGCCACGCAATACGTGGGCATCAACGTGGAAAAAGTCACGGAACTGCGCCGCCAGCTTCGCGCCGCAGGTGTGGAGTTCAAGGTGTACAAGAACACCCTGGCCCGCCGCGCCCTGAACGAGCTCAACATCGAAGGTGCCGCTGAATACATGAGCGGCCCGACGGCGTGGGCCTTCTCGAACGATCCCGTCGCCCCGGCCAAAATCCTGAAGGACTTCGCAAGGAAGTCCCCGAAGGTGGTCATGGTGGGTGGCGTGCTGAACGGCAAAGCCGTCAGCGGCGAACAGCTTAAAGCCCTGGCGAGCCTGCCCTCGCGCGATCAGCTTCTCGCCCAGGTGGTGGGAACGATTGCCGCGCCGCTGCGTAACTTCGTCGGCGTGCTCAATGCCGTCCCCCGTAACCTGGTGGGCGTTATCGCCGCGATCGAAAAGAAAAAAGCCGAGGAGAGCGCCGCCTGATTTTCGGGCGCATCCCCGCATTTCCCCCTTAACTGAAACATATGAATAAAAACACGGAGACAACAGACCATGTCTGATAAGTTGAACACGATCATTGACAGCGTCGCGGAACTGACGGTTCTCGAACTGAGCGAACTGGTGAAGGCCCTTGAAGAGAAGTTCGGTGTGACGGCGGCCGCCCCCATGATGATGGGCATGATGCCTGCCGCCGGCGGCGACGACGCGGGCGAGCCTGCCGGCCCGACCAAGTTCGACGTGATCCTTAAGGAACACGGCAGCCAGAAGATCGCGGTGATCAAGCTGGTGAAGGAAATGTGCGGCCTGGGCCTCAAGGAAGCCAAGGACGTTGTCGATAGCTGCCCGAAGGCCGTGAAAGAAGGCGTTTCCGCCGAAGAAGGCAAAAAGCTGAAGGAAGACCTGGAAGCTGCCGGCGCTGTCGTCGAGCTGAAGGGCGTCTAATACGCTTCGTTTCTATTGAAGTTCAAAGCGGCCGGACATGGTGTCCGGCCGCTTTCTTTTCATTTACCGGTTGTCGCCATCCCCGGTCCGCGGGTTCCGCCAGATCGCGAGACCCAACATCGCAAGAAGCATCAGGAGCAGATTCTCCACGCTGCGCGGCGCGGCGACCATGCCACCGCCAAAGCAGCCGCCGGGAATTTCCAGATAGGCCCGCAGATCGCTGGGGCTCAGCATGCCATCGCTGTTCCCGTCGAGAGCGAGGAAATCCGCCTCGGTCAGTCCGGCCACACCGTTGCGTGCCTCTTCCAAAGACAACAGTCCGTCGTCATTGCCATCGGCCGCATCGAATTCGTCCAGAAGGGCCTGAGCGAGCTCGTCCAGCGGGTCTTCGCCTTCGCCTTCGCCTTCGCCTTCGCCTTCGCCTTCGCCTTCGCCTTCGCCTTCGCCTTCGCCTTCGCCTTCGCCTTCACCTTCACCTTCACCTTCACCTTCACCTTCACCTTCACCTTCACCCGCTATGGGCGGGATGAAGGTAATCGTCAGTTGTGGACGATTGGCTTCCGTAGGATGCTCCCGGGAGTCAAAGCGGCTTGCGGTGCCGTTGGTAATCTCATCGCCAAGAAGAAACCAACCAAAGTTCTCCAGCGGCGAGTCCAGCAGTGCCTGCACGTCTGCCACGAGGTTGGGACCGGCCCATGAATAGGGGCCCAATTCCAAAACCACGGAGGAGGCGATAACGCCCCCGAGCCGATCGCCGCCGGGATTCTCCCATTGCTCCGTATCGAAAAATGTGTGAATCCAGGTGGTGTCTCCCGTCACCGCCAGCGTGCCCGCACCGCCGGGCTCGCCGGCGTCCGAGGCTCCCTCACCCCAGTTTCGAGCCGCACGCTCCAAATGGACAGGAATCCCGCTCTCAATGCCGACAGCTACCCGGGAGAGGTTCAGCGTCAGCACGGCGTCCGTAATCTTGGAACCTTCCGGAATAGCTCCCGCGATATCAAAGGCGAGCAGCGCCCGACGGGACGCTCCGTTGTTTGTGAGCCCGGCAAACAAATAAGCACCTGAACCATTAGCCATTGAGCCCTGAGGATTTTCGTAGAGTGTGGCATCTTTCAGCGGCACCAGTACGGCAACTTCGGGGCTCTGCGCCCCCGCGCGGTCGCTGACGCCCGATACCACCATGGAGAAAGATCCAACCGCGAGCCAAATCCAAAACTGTCTAGTCATGCGCACTCCCCTTCCAGCCGCGCGTTGACGGCGGAATTCTGTTTTACAGCATCATATCACCGCACGAAACTATCCGTCCCGACTGTCAAGGACGGTACAATTCGTACGCACATCAAGAAGACTGCCCGCGAACGAGCAAGTTCGAACGCGGGCAGTTGTACATAGTCTCACAACGACGGTCAGTTTTTCCTCGCGACGGCGTTCCAGCCGACAAGTGTCAGCAATGCGACACCCATCAGGAACAGATCGCCGAGGTATCGCTGGACCTTGGTGGAGGCGTTGCCTGCCTCGCAGCAGCCAGCGCCCGGATCAAGCCAAGCCTCCAGCTCGACCAACGAGAGGAATCCGTCACCGTTCTCGTCCAGTGTATCAAAATCACCCTCGGTCAATTGCGGATACGCCGCTCTTGCTTCAATAATTGAAAGCAGCTCATCCTCATTGGTATCCGAAGCGATGAATGCATCAATCAGCAATTGTGCGATCTCGTCCAGATTCAATTCACCTTCACCTTCACCTTCACCTTCACCTTCACCTTCGCCTTCGCCTTCACCTTCACCTTCACCTTCACCTTCGCCTTCACCTTCACCTTCACCTTCACCCTCGCCTTCTCCTTCTCCTTCTCCTTCGCCTTCGCCTTCACCTTCACCTTCACCTTCACCTTCACCTTCACCTTCACCTTCGCCTTCGCCTTCGCCTTCACCTTCGCCTTCGCCTTCGCCTTCACCTTCGCCTTCGCCTTCGCCTTCGCCTTCTCCTTCGCCTTCGCCTTCTCCTTCTCCTTCTCCTTCTCCTTCTCCTTCTCCTTCTCCTTCTCCTTCTCCTTCTCCTTCTCCTTCTCCTTC
>JBIJDL010000243.1:0-9156 GCA_044344195.1 Candidatus Hydrogenedentales bacterium | reverse complement strand
TCGCCTCGGCCCAACCCAACACGGCCCAAGTCGTGCCCGGCAAGATTTCCCCCAATCAGAAGCTGAACGTGGCCGCTATCGGCGCAGGCGGCAAGGGCGGCGGCGATATCTACGCGTGCCGCGAAGAGAATGTTGTAGCCCTCTGCGATGTGGACGCGGATCGCGCCGCCAAGGCCTTCGGAACGTTCACGGATGCGAAGAAGTTCAAAGATTACCGTAACATGCTGGAGCAGATGCCGGAGATCGACGCGCTGACGATTTCGACGCCGGACCACACCCACGCCCCCGCGGCCTACATGGCCATGAAGATGGGTAAGCACGTCTACGTGCAGAAGCCCCTGACCCACACCGTGGCCGAAGCGCGACTGCTGAAGAACACGGCGGAGGAGATGAAAGTCTTCACGCAGATGGGCAACCAGGGCCACTGCGGCGATGGCGCCCGCGAACTCTGCGAAATGATCTGGAAAGACGCCATCGGCCAGGTGAAGGAAGCCCACGTCTGGACACACCGCCCCGTGTGGGCCAACCAGGGCATGGGCGAGCCTCTGCCGCCCATGAAGACACCCGAAAACCTCGACTGGGATCGCTGGATCGGCGCGGCACCCTGGCGGCCCTACAACAAAGGTCTCGCCCCCCACGACTGGCGCGCCTGGACCGATTTCGGCGGCGGCGCTCTGGGCGACATGGCCTGCCACATCATGGACCCGATCTACATGTCCCTGAAGCTGGTGGAAGCGGAGCACTTCTCCGTGGAAGTGATCGAGCAGAAGGGCGTGAACAGCCAGACCTTCCCGATCATGAGCACCATCAAGTACTCCTTCCCCGCGCGCGGCGAAATGCAGGCGGTGGACGTGTACTGGTACGACGGCCACTGGCCCAACCCCGACAAGCCCGGTGAAGAGATCTACAACCGTCCGAAGCGTCCCGCAGGTATTCCGGAAGGCGAAATGCTCGGCGACAACGATTCCAACGGCTCCTTCCTTATCGGCGAGAAGGGCATCATCACCACAGGCGAATACGGCGATCGTACCCGCCTCATGCCCGCCTCCGCCATGGAGCAGTACACGAAACCGGAGCCCTTCCTGGAACGCATTCCGGATCAGAACCCCTACCTGAACTGGATCAATGGCATCAAGAACGGCTACCAGCCCGCGTCCAACTTCTCCTACTCCGGACCCTTCACGGAAATGGTGAACTTCGGTAATCTCGTCGTGAAATCCGGCAAGAAGCTGGAATGGGACAACGTCAAGGGCGAAGTCACGAACGTGGACAACCCGAAGGAAATCGTGAGCAAGGAATACCGCAAGGGCTGGGAATTGCCCTGCTGATTTGGTGAATGAAATAGTTGCCCCGGTGCGGCGAAGGTCGTGCCGGGGCTTTTTGTAATGGGTCGTATGGGACCAATGGGCCCATTCAGTTACTCTATTTGTCCTGTCCTCCTTGTATTGCGTGGCGCAAACCCACGCCCAAAGGAATCCCCCATGTGGTATAAAACACGCCTGACCGAACAGCTCAATCTCCGCTATCCCATTGTGCAGGGCCCCTTTGGCGGCGGCCATTCCTCGCCCGAGTTGGTGGCTGCCGTTACAAACGCGGGTGGGCTTGGCTCTTTCGGCGCCATGGGCCTCGCGCCCGATGAGTTGGGTGGCTTGTGCGCGTCGATTCGCGCCCTGACCGACGGACCCTTTGCCGTCAATCTGTGGGTTTCCACGTCCGACGATCTGCTCGACGAGCCCTCTGCGGAAGCGCGATATCAGGAGGCGCTATCGCCGCTGGAGCCCCTCTTCAATGAACTTGGTGTCGCGCCGCCCGCGTTGACACCCGCCGCACCCCACGATTTTGAGGCCCAGGTGGAAGCCCTGATCGAGGCCGCCCCGCCGGTCTTCAGTTTCGTGTTTGGCGTTCCAAGTGACGACATCCTTGAGCGCTGCCGACAGCGGGGCATCCGTACCGCGGGTACCGCGACCACGGTGGAGGAGGCCATCGCGCTCGATCAGGCCGGGGTTGATGTGATCGTGGCCACGGGCTTTGAAGCGGGGGGACACCGAGTGTCTTTCTTGCGTTCGGCCGAGTCTTCCCTCATGGGCACCCTGTCCCTGGTGCCCCAAGTGGTGGATTCCGTTCGCGCGCCCGTGGTGGCCGCCGGCGGCATTGCGGACGGGCGCGGCGTGGCGGCTGTCCTGGCCTTGGGAGCCTCGGGCGCACAGATAGGCACAGCCTTCCTGGCCTGTGAAGAGTCCAACGCCACAACCCATCACCGGGATATCCTCTTCAGCGAGGCGGCATGGCACACGGTGCTGACCCGGGCCTATTCGGGCCGACTGGGCCGTGGCCTGGCCAATCGTGTCTCCGAAGCCTATGCGACGCGGCACGAACGGCCCATGCCCTATCCGCTCCAGGGGCAGTTGAACCGAGCGCTGCGTGAAGCGGGCGAGGCCCAGGGGCGAGACGATTTCACGCCCCTCTGGGCAGGCCAATCCGCAAGGCTCGTGCGGGATCGACATGCGGCGGCACTGATTCAGCGTGTGGTCAATGAGGTGGAGAAGCGGATTGGGGTGCTGGGCGGCGAATAACAGCGCCTGGCTGCAATAGAGGCTGGGGCAGACATGGCCGCAACTGCAAAAATTTTTCCCACAGATAGACTCAGATTCACTCAGATAATATCAATCTATTTTTGTGGTTTGGCGCACTTCTACCGCTCGGAGATCTAACTTCTACCCATCCGCCACATTCAAACATTGAAGCTCTTTCCTAAACTTATCTGTGTCTATCTGTGTTCATCTGTGGGAAAAACTTCTTCTCTGAGTCGCAAAGGGAGGATCCTTCTTTCTGCCCTTTACACTGCTATCCGTCACGTTCTTGTTTTCTTGGGAGATAATTCGAGCAGTATATCCCAAACTCGCACACTCTCTGACACTTAAGAACGGGAAATGGCGGGAAGAATTTTTTACCACGAAGGGCACGAAGAACACGAAGGGAAAAGAGTTTGTAGTGTTGCAGGCCTTCGGCGATCATTCTGTCACCCTTGACATACCGTCTTCCTTATGTTCTGCACGCAAAGGCGCGAAGGCGCAAAGATATTTGGAGCGCGAGTTCAATGCGTTTTTCCAGGATTGCGGGGGGGTCATAGTCGCAAAGCGCTTCATTTCCTCTTTTTTCTTCGTGCCCTTCGTGCCCTTCGTGGTGAAACATTTGGTTGCGGCCAGAGGCTGCTCCAGGTTCTTTTTCGGCTCGTTAGCTTATGCTACAGAATCAGCATTACGTCGCCATAGGAATAGAACCTGAACTCCTCCCGTATCGCGTGCTGGTAGGCCTCCATCACCAGGTCCCGGCCCGCGAAGGCGAAGACCAATGCGAGAAGGCTCGATTTGGGCAGGTGAAAGTTGGTCTGAAGCACGTCCACCCCGCCATATTCGTAGGGCGGGAAGATGTACTTGCTGGTGTTGCCTTCGCCCGGGTGGAATCGGCCATCGATATACTGGGTCTCCAGCGTGCGCGTGGCGGTCGTTCCCACGGCGACGATCCGGCCGCCTGCGGCGCGGGTAGCGTTCAGGGTCGCCGCTGCGCTTTCCGACACGTGGAACTCTTCCGGGTCCACATAGTGGTCTTCCAGTCTTTCAGCCGTGATCGGCTTAAAGGTGCCATAGCCCACGTGAAGCGTCACGTGGGTCTTGTTCACGCCCTTCGCCGCAAGCGCGTCAAAAACTTCGGGCGTAAAGTGGAGTCCCGCCGTGGGTGCGGCCACCGCGCCGTGGTGCTGGGCGTAAACCGTCTGGTAGCGGCGCAGGTCGCTGTCCGCCTGGGTCTCCCGATGGATATAGGGGGGCAGGGGCAGCTCGCCAATTTGTTCCAGGACTTCGATTACATTGGGCGCATCAAAATGCACCAGGCGCCGTCCCTCGGGGAGGATCTCGCCTGCCGTGGCGATGACACCGCCTGCCAGGTGTACCGGGGTGCCGGGCTTCACCTTTGCCGATGGGCGCACCAGCGCCGTCCAGGTGCCGGGTGACTCTTCGTGAAGTAGAAAGATTTCCACCTGCCCCCCCGTGGACTTCTGTCCCTTCAGCCGCGCGCGAATGACTCGGGTATCGTTGAGCACGAGGCAGTCGCCGGGATTCAGGTAGTTGGGCTGGTTGGAGAAGACGTCCTCGCGAATCGTACCTGCGGCGCGATCGAGCACCACCATGCGGGACTGGTCCCGCTGGGGACAAGGCTGCTGGGCGATGAGGTGCTCGGGGAGGTGGTAGTCAAGTTCGCTCGTATTCATAAGGGCTCACGGATTTGGGGCTTCGGAGAGACACTATGATCGCATAGATTCCGCGTGGGCTGCCAGTTTGAGGCGCGGGCGCGATCCGCACTGCCGCGCAGAAAGGTGGCGGGGGGCGTAATGACGCCGCTAGAATGGCGCTGGCCTGACCGCGAATTGCGGCTGGGCTGAATATAGGATTTAATTGCAGGGATCGATGGGTGAACCGGCCGGTTCACCTTGGGAAGCAACTTGGGATTGAGGTGACTTCGATGAAGATTCAATATGGTCGTCCAGCGCTCCACGCGTTCTTTCTAGCCGTAATCCTGAGCGCGCCCCTGGCCTCGGCCAACTGGCCGAGCTGGCGCGGCCCCGAAGGCACCGGCGCCGCTCCGGCGGGTAATCCCCCCACGACGTGGAGCGAGAACGAGAACGTAAAGTGGAAAGTGCCGATTCCCGGCACGGGACAATCCACACCGATCATCTGGGAAGACCGCATTTTTCTACTGACCGCCACCGATATGGGCGACGGTGCGTGGGCCTTCGATGTCGTGTGCATGAGCCGCGCCGACGGCAAGATTCTCTGGAAGCAGACCGCGGCGAAGGAAGTGCCCCAGGAGGGCCACCACCCCACGGGCAGCTTCGCCCCCTATTCCGCCGTAACGGATGGGAAATTCGTCTGGGCCAGCTTCGGCTCCCGTGGGCTCCACTGCTACGACGTGGAGGGCAAGCATCAGTGGAGCAAGCCGCTGGACAAGATGACTATCAAGCGCGGTTTTGGCGAGGGCAGTTCCCCCCTGTTGGCAGGAGACAGCATTGTCATCCTTCAGGACCACGAAGGCAGTTCGCGCATTGCCGCCTACAACAAGGCCTCCGGCGACCTGATCTGGGAGAAATCCCGAGATGAAAAAACCACCTGGACCTCGCCCATGGCGGTGGAGGTCGACGGAAAGACCCAGATTGTGGTGAACGCCACCAACAAAATCCGGAGTTACGATCTGGTCACGGGCGACCTGATCTGGGAGTGCGGCGGAATGACCGCGAACGTCATTCCCACGCCCGCCTTCGGCAACGGCATGGCCTACTGCGCCAGCGGCTTCCGGGCATCGGCCCTCGCGGCCATCAAGCTGGGCAATACGGGCGACCTCACCGGCACCGATTCCATCGCTTGGACCTACAGCGGAGGCACGCCCTACGTTTCTTCCCCCTTGCTCTACGGTGACCGCCTTTTCTTCCTGAACACCAACACGGCCAAACTCACCAATATCGACGCCAGGACCGGCGAAGTAAAATTCGAGCAGGCCCCCCTGGAGGGGTTGGGGATTATCTACGCATCCCCCGTAGGTGCGGGCGGTCACGTCTACATCGCCGACCGCGAGGGAAAAACAGCCGTGGTCGAGCAGTCCGACAGCTTCACCCCCGTGGCCGTGAACACGCTGGAAGACGGATTCGACGCCACCCCGGTCATCGTGGGGAATGAGCTGTACCTCCGGGGCAACAAGTATCTGTATTGTATTGCTGCGTCGTAGTTCACCGCATCGAAAGAACAACCAGACCGCCGCGTACTTAATGGTGCGCGGCGGTTTCTTACACGGCAGACGTCGGATCCGGTAGCCCCCGCACCAGTTCCCAGGCCCGGTTCACAAAGTCCCGCTCGCTTTCATAGGTCATCTGGTCCGCAGCCTCGCTCAGGGGCAACCATTCGGGTTCGAAGAGGGCTTCCTCGTCGCTCATGGGCTGAGGCGGCTCGTGGGTCGGGTCGGTCAACTCCATCAGGTAGTACTGCTCGTCCCGTTCGTGGTTCTTCCCTTTGAAGGTGAAGGTGGAATGGCCCGAGCCGAGATCCCCCGCGATTTTCAAGTGGCAGTACCCCGATTCCTCGCAGACTTCGCGCATGGCGGCCTTTTCAGCGGATTCGCCGGGGTCGATGTGCCCCTTTGGGAGGCGCACTTCGTGAACCACGACGCCATCGCGTTCGATATCGCGGACGATAACGAGCACTTCATGGTTGCTGTTGATAACAACGCCCCCGGCCGTCTTGTGAAATTTTGTTTTCACGATGAAACAGTTCTCCCGTTCGCAATCTGGGTGCGCGTGCGCCAGCTCCCCCTGTGAACTGACCTATCGTTGAATTGGCACGGGCTCCTGGGGCCTGTCCGCCACAAACCGTCTGCCCAACCTAAGTATTATGGCGGCAAGATCGGGTTATGGCAAGGGAAATCGACCAATATTTGACGGTTTCAGGCGGTCAAATTTGGAGCGCTTTTCAGCCGGGGTACGTGAAGGTTATGGCATCGTCCAGCACATCGACCGTTACCTTGCCGCCCTTCTCCAGGCGGCCAAAGAGCAACTCGTCGGCCAAAGGCGTCTCGATTTCGCTGCCGATGAGTCGGGCCAGGGGGCGTGCGCCGAATTTGTCGTCGTAGCCTTTGGTGGCGAGCCACTGCCGGGCTTCGGGCGTGATGGTCAGGGTGACCTTGCGCGCGGTGAGCTGTTTCTGGAGCTGGAGGATGAACTTGTCCACCACCTGCTCAATGATGCCCATGGGCAGCGCGTTGAAGGGGACGATGGCGTCGAGCCGGTTGCGGAATTCGGGCGTAAAGGCCTTTTCGACCGCCTTCATGCTCTTGTGGCGGCTGTCGTTCTCCGCGGCTTGAAAGCCAATAGAGCTGGAGGCGAGTTCTCGGGCGCCGGCGTTGGACGTCATGATGAGAATGACATTGCGGAAGTCGGCCTTCTTGCCCATGTTGTCCGTGAGGCTGGCGTTGTCCATGACCTGCAGGAGCACGCTGTAAATGTCCGGGTGGGCCTTCTCGAGTTCGTCCAGCAGCAGGACGGTGTAGGGATTGCGGCGGATCTCGTCCACCAGCAGTCCACCCTGATCGAAGCCCACATAGCCGGGAGGCGCACCGATAAGGCGAGAGACGGCATGTTTCTCCATGTACTCGCTCATGTCGTAGCGGGCGAAGTGGTTGCCCAGGATGCACGCGAGCTGCTTGGCCACTTCGGTCTTGCCGACGCCCGTGGGCCCCGTGAAGAGGAAACAGCCAATGGGCTTGTCGGTCCGGCCCAGTCCCGCGCGGGTGCGCTTGATGGCGCGGGTGATCTGGGTGATGGCATCGTCCTGGCCGAAGACCACGTTTTTCAGCTCGTAGTCCAGGGTGCCCAGCTTCTCTTTGTCGGAAGACGAAACACTTCTGGCGGGGATGCGGGCGATTTCGGCGATGATTTTTTCGATATCCTGGGGCCGGATCGTCTTGCGATCGGCGCCCCCCTCCAGTTTCACGCTCGCCCCGGCCTCATCGATCACGTCGATGGCCTTGTCCGGCAGGAAGCGGTCGTTAATGTGCTTCGCGGAGAGTTCGGCGGCGGCGCGGATAGCGCTGTCGGTATACACGATGCCGTGGTGCTCTTCATACTTGGATTTGAGGCCCCGGAGAATGCGAATCGTCTCGGGAACGCTGGGCTCGTTGATGTCGATCTTCTGGAAGCGTCGGCTGAGGCCCCGATCCTTCTCGAAGTGGTTCTTGTACTCTTCGTAGGTGGTGGAGCCGATGCAGCGGAGTTCGCCCGAGGCCAGCATGGGCTTCAGGATCGTGGAAGCGTCCATGGTGGATTCGGTCGTGGCCCCGGCACCCACCAGGGTATGGATTTCGTCGATATAGAGAACGATGTGGCTCTGAGTCTGGAGCTCTTTGAGCACCGACTTGAGACGCTGCTCGAAGTCCCCTCGGAATTTTGTGCCCGCCAACATGCCGGCCAGGTCCAGGGACACAATCTCCACGTCGGCCAGATATTTGGGGACGCGCCCTTCCTGGATGGCCAGGGCGAGGCCCTCGGCCAGTGCGGTCTTGCCCACGCCGGGTTCGCCCACGAAGATGGGATTGTTCTTGCGGCGGCGACACAGTACGCGGACCGTGCGGCGCAACTCATCTTCCCGGCCGATAAGGGGGTCGATTCCACCCCGGGCCGCTTTCTCGTTCAGGTTCTCCGTGAAGGATTCGAGCGCGCTTCGCTTGGGCGTGCCTTCCTCATCGTCTTCATCGAACTCCGAATCGTCGCGCATGTATTCAGAGCCATTGGCGGTAATGCCATGGGAGATGTAATTCAGCACGTCGAGGCGGGCGATACCATCTTCCTGGAGGATCCACGAGGCATGAGAGTCGTCTTCTTCCAGCATGGCGGCCAGAATGTCGCCGGCGTCCACGGCATCCCGTCCGGAAAACTGGACGTGAAGAATGGCGCGCTCAATGAGCCGTTCGAAGGCGGGCGTCTGCTGGAGCATGTGCTCCTCCCCTTCGGGAACGGATTCCAGTTCGTCCCGGAAGAAGTCTTCGAGCTGGCGTTCGAGATGGGCGAGATTACCGCCGCAGGCGCGGAGGATTTCGGAGCCGCGGCGGTCATGGAGCATGGCGAAGAGGACATGTTCGTTGCACAGGTACTCGTGGCGACGTTCCCGGGCTTCCTTGAGGGCCTGGCCCAGGGTGACTTCAAATTCCTTGCTGATCATGACTCCGGCACCTCGAATTCTGGCGTGTAGTGCAAACTATTCCTGCTCCATCGTACAGCGGAGCGGGTACTCATGGTCTCGCGCCAGCTCATGGACGGTCTTAATCTTGGTTTCGGCGACGGACTTTACATATACACCCGCCACCCCGGAACCATTCTCATGCACACTGAGCATAATGGTCATGGCTTCCTTGTACGTGCGTCGGAAGACTTGCATCAATATATCCACCACAAACTCCATGGTGGTGTAATGATCGTTTAACAAGAGGACTTTATAGCGCCTGGGGCGGCTGAGCTTCTGTTTGTCCTTCAGTGCCGCGCCTTGCCCCGGCGTGCCAATATATTCCGCCACAGGAACCCAACTCCTTCGAATGTATCCGTTCAGGCGGCCCCTGCCCGGG
>JBIJDL010000242.1:0-9186 GCA_044344195.1 Candidatus Hydrogenedentales bacterium | reverse complement strand
TGTCGTTGGAATTATCCTATCGTCCGGAGAAGGGAGTTGAGGAGGCTAGAGTTACCCACTATCAGGTCATCGAATCGCCAGAGTCCGTGGCGGCCCTGGAACAACGCCTGGCGTCTGCCTTCGGCGGTAAATACCGGCTGCACCGTTATCCGCCCTTCTATGTTATCCGCGACGGCGGGCGACCAGTGCCCGAGGGGAAACTCAGCATCAAGAGTTTGGATGTGCCGATGGACTTGGTTTTGAAAGATGCAACGGTCTGGGAGGCGGTTAAGGCATGGAATCTTGCCCTGAACGATCTGCTTGCCCGGGACGGTTTGACCAACAAATTGGGCTGGGGGTTCAATACGCCCTGGGGGCCTCGGATCCTCTTTGAGAAGAAATGTGTTAACATAAATTTTTCCAAAACGCCCGCGCGGGAAGTGCTCCTCGAGATCATGCGCCAGTCCCCCATGGCGATAAGCTATACCTATTTCGGAGGAAAGGAGAGGAGTATGTAGGGGCGTTTTCGTCGATGGGACTGGACTTTTATACGGAAACGGGGCAAGGGGTCCAGTATCAGGAGCCGGATGGAGATTTCTGGTTTCCGCGAGAGCCGTATTCCGTGGTGGAGGAAATCGAGCAGGCTCCGAAGGGCACACAGGCGGAACAACAGTCATGGTACAACGAGACCCGCAATGTGCTGAATCGCCATTTTTACGAGAAAGTGGACCGGGGCCGTCTTTCCAAGCCGCCCGCTCAGGAGAAGGGGCTTTAGGAGAATGAGGTGTGCTATGGCGAGCGAATCGAGAGCCGGATAGTGAATGTCCGGCGTCGGGCGGCTAGGCTGGCCGCGCGGGTGGCCCGGGCGGCGCGTTGGGCGCGTTGGGCGCGTGTGTAGTTGGGGGTGATGGGGGGCCGTGCGGGGTAGCGAGTCTCAGGGACGGCAGGGGTGGCAGGGGTGGCAGGGGTGCGGGTCTTGATTGCACCGGGTCGTGATTCCAACGTACAAACGTTCCACGAAGCTTATTCAGGCGACGGCTGAGCACCCAGGTCGACTTGGCTCAAGGCATCCTCCTGCGGCGGATCTGAGATCCAATCGTGCGTTGCACGATTGAGGAGGCACCCGGGGTTGGCTTTTGAGCGTTGGGAGGCTCGTGAGAACTGTGGACGGGATCGTTCCGCGTCGCGACTCCGGCTTCCACGGGGACATGCACCTTTGGTGCATGGTGCAGGCGGGGCCGCCTGCGCTCCCAGCCTTGCGCGTTTTTTGGTGTGGTGTCTATTCGCGGCGTGAATGGACAGGTGGCCGGGACTTCTGTTTGTTCAGGGTCGCGATTCCAGCTTCCACGGGGACATGCACCTTTGGTGCATGGTGCAGGCGAGGACGCCTGCGCTCCCAGCCTTGCGCGTTTTCGGTGTGGTGTCTATTCGCGGCGTGAATGGAGAGGTGGCCGGGACTTCTGCTTGATCAGGGCCGCGACTCCGGCTTCCACGGGGACATGCCGCCGCGTTGGTGTGGGTTTCGGTAGGTTTGGGCGTTTTGGGGTGTGCGGGGGTTGTGTCGTGGGCGGGATGGGCCTTTGCGGCGGTACGTCCCTATTTGTGGCGCATTTTGATTGAACATGGTCGCGATGTCAGAGGACGGGGCAGTCGCTCGTGGGGCTTCACTTCGCCCGTAGCGGATGAAAATACACGAATCAGCTCTCCGCGCCCTGTGCCGCGGTAGCGGCACGGTATGCGTTACCACGGAGGACCGTGGTAACGAGTGTGTGGAGTTTTTTCAGAGTCGCCGCGCCGGTTTTGGGGGCGTTTGCCTGGCGGGGTGCTTTGGGGTGACCCGCAGTGTGCCGCGTTTCTCCCGGCGGTACGTCCCTGTGCTATCCCTAAAAGCCTACGGACATGTACCAGCGGATGCCTTCTTTTTCGAAGCGGGCTAGGACGAACTCGTATTCGCGTAGTTCGCGGATGGCGTCTTCCTGGCGGGAGATGGTTTCGGGGTGGGCTTCGAGGTGTTCGGCGAGGGCGCGGACGGTCTTGAGTCCGGCGGCGGCGGTGAACCAGGAGAGGGCGGGGAGCTTGGGGAGGGCGTAGCCTTCGTAGCGGAGGTGTCCGGAGAGGGCGTCGGTGTCCTGGCTGAGGAAGCTGGAGAGGGGTGCGACGCCGAGGGATTTGCAGAGGGCGTTGAGGGTGTCTTCGTCGGACTGGGCGAGGCATACGCCGGGGCCGTAGTGATCGAAGCCTTCGATCTCTCGTTCGGGGACGATGTAGAGCGCGGGGCTGTCGGGGGCGTGGTCTTCCAGGTGTTGTTGCATGCCGAATACTCCCGTCTCGCGCGTTTGGGCGCTAGCCTTGGATACGTTTTTCTTTGCCTTCCCAGTCCTTTTCGCGCAACCGGAATTTTTGTATTTTGCCTGTGCTGGTTTTGGGCAGTGGGCCGAAAACCACGCTGGTCGGGGCCTTGAAATGGGCAATATGCTCGCGGCAGAAGGCGATCAGGGCCTCCTGCGTGAGTTCTTTGCCTGGTTTCAGGGTGACGTAGGCCTTGGGCGACTCTCCCCATTTTTCGTGGGGAGCGCCGACTACGGCACATTCTAGCACAAAAGGGTGCCTATATAGGACTTGTTCTACTTCGATGGAGGAAATGTTCTCGCCGCCGGAGATTATGACGTCTTTGCTGCGGTCGCGGAGCTCGGGCTGGAAAGCCCCGCCCTCCATGCTCTTGAGCAATTACACCTTCAGCAGCGCCTTCGCTTTTTCGAATCTCGGCGCGGGGTGGCCGTATTCGCTGGGGGTCACTCTTGCGAGGGCGACGAGCACAGGTAGTCTCGTGCATTTTGGACCGTTAATTGCGCGCGTCTCGGTTGTCCTCGCTGACGACAGGACAGCCTCGCCTGTTGAGGTGGCCTTCGCTCGGGTTGGGTAACCTGAGGTACGCAGAGTTTTCTTTTGCACGTGCGGTTCACGGGGCGACGCTGTCCCTGTCCCTGAAACGATAGTTCCAGCGGCGGTTGGGGGCGCTGTCGCCGTGGAGGCCGAGTTCGGAGACGTCCTTGAAGGACTGAATGTTGTCGGCCCAGTGGAAGTCGAAGGTGGGTGAGCCCTCGGCTTTGCCGACGAGGGCGCGGGGCAGGGCGATCTCGAGTATGGCGCCGTTTACTTTGAAGGTCGCTTCGCCAGCGGACTTCCATTCGCCGTTTTCCCAGCGTTTCAGGGTGGTGATGTTGTCGCTGGCTACCTCCTGGTTGATGATGTAGTCATAACCCAGCCAGCCGGTGCTGCCGTCCTGATCGGTGTCGAGGAGGAGGAGCATCCAGTTGGGATCGGTGTGAGGCGTGATGGCCTGGGCGGTCTCGGCGTAGAAATAGAGATTCGATTCGTCGAAGGCGGCTTTCGCGCGAAGGAAGTCGTTGCGGCCCGTGGCGTTGGTGTAGCGGATGTCGCCATAGCCCAGGTGATCGCGGTGGGTCACGTCGCCGATGGTGTCGCGGAACTCCGGCTGGACATCGTTCCAGTCGTCTTGGTTGCCGTCGATGGTGATGGTGTGCAGGCCGGAAGCGGCGGGCAGGGGTCGGACGCCTTTGAAGCGACGGATGTTGCTGGCGAGTTGGTAGTAGTAATTGTCGGTGTGGCCGCCGACCATGGGCTCGCAGTCGCGGCTGTATTCGTGATCGTATTGATCCACGAAGAGTCCACCGGGGTAATAGCACTCCTCGTCTTTGTATTTGCTCCACTCTTCATAACGGCCCGCGGTCCATTCGTTCCAGCCGGTGACGAAGATGAATTTGGGATCCACCTCAAGGGCGCGCTTCCATTGCTCTTCGAAGTTGAGGCCGAGGTTGACCGCGCCTTCTCGGGTGTCCTTCGCGCCGTTGTGCCAGCTTCTTCCCATGGCGCCGGCCTTGAGGGACATGGCGGCTGGGCCGGGGGTGTTGGGCAGGGCGTTTTGCGCCACGCCCACGCTCATCTGTTCGTTTTCGCCTTTGCCGTTCTTGAAGATGTGCTGGGGGAAGACTTCGAGCCAGCTCCATTGATCAGGGCCGTCAGGTCCCACCCAGTAATCGGGCATGGGGCGGCGGAAGGTGAAGAATTCGAGCATGGCGGGATCCTTTACGAATGCCTTGTTCGCGAGGATGAAGGGTTTGCCATCCCACATGAACCAGAGATCTTTCCAGAGTCCGGGCTTGTAAAGGTCTTGCCACAGCAGGTTGATGACTTCTGTGGGGTCCCAGAAGGGGCAGATAAAGCCGATGTACGGGGTCTTGTTGCCCGTGGCGCGGAGGGCGGTGTACTCCTTGCAGAGCGCCTCGTACTCTGGTTTCCACGTCATGGGCGGATTCGTAGTGTCGAAGAGGACCACATCGACGCCCGCATCGACCAGCATGCTGGCATGCTTGCGAATGACGAAGGGATCAGTCATGCGGTAGTAGCCGAGCTCCGGCTCGCCCCAGTGGTGCGGGGCGCCATTGACTGGCCACTGTACGGGGCCGTCGCCTGCGGCCGTGATGAGTTTGGTGTTGTCATTCGGCCCGGTGGTGATGGTGTGATGCCAGGTCCAGTAGAAGATACCGACCCATTTTTCGGACTTCACGGGGCCGGTCTCCGCGATGGTGGGTTGGGTGCGGCCGAGGGCGTCGGTGGCGACCCAGGTGTCGGACATGAGGTCAACGGGCTGGGCAGTGGCGGCGCCGAGGGGGAGGAGGAGGGGGAGGAGGAGGGCGACGAGGAGGTGGGAGAATCGGGGCATGAAGAAATCCTTTCGGGTACTACGGGAACTGACGGCGATCCGATGTCGGGATCGAGTGTCTACGACAATTATCCGCTGTTTCACGATGGGTTTCAAGGATTCCGTATTCTAAACCACGGAGATCACGGAGGCACGGAGAGGAGAGAGAATTTAACGTGCATTCCGCGCGTCGCAGAGCCTATTTGGTATGAGGAACCTTTGGCCACATCCCAAGAATTTTCCCACAGATGGACGCAGATGAACACAGATGGGAAGCGAGAATAATGAACCTTTCCTTTTATCTGTGTTCATCTGTGGGAAAGTCTTACTCTGCTCTACGTGTGAAGTTCGAGTGTGCCGTGCGAGGCGCGTTTAATTCTAAGGCGGTGATTGCGTAGACTGGGCCACTGGGATATGTTCAACTTACGAATTGGAAAATGTATGCGATTCGCGGCGTTTTTTGTTTTTGGACTGGTTTCGTTGTGCGCTTCGGCGCAGGACCAGTTGCTCACCCACAGCACGGATTTTGCGCGGGTGGAGCCGGCCTTGTGGGTGGCGGAGGGGTGGCGGGTTTCGAATCCCGATCCCGGGGCCGCGGCGGTGAAGACGGAGGACGGCGCGGGCGTCGGGCTTGCCGTGGTGACGCCGAACCGCGCGATGGCGTGGACAGCGACCTTCGAGCCGATCTGGACGGAGCCTTTCAGCACCCTGGCGCTTTCGTATTTCGTGGATGGCGCTCCGGCGGAGGACGGCGGCGTGTTTATCGAACTTTTCGATGGATCGACTGGACCCATCACGCCGGGGGCGACCAACACGGAGAATCCGCTGGCGAGTGGCGGGCGACTTTCGTGTGGGACATTGACGCCGGGGCTTCATGTGGAAGTGGTGGATTTGTCGGCGGTGGAGAAGCTGGATCGTGTGGCCGAGATCACGATCACCGTGCGCAGTGGCGCGGGGCCGGTGGCGGTGCGGCTGAATCAGGTGGCTTTTCTGGCGAAGGCTGCGACTGGGTTGACTATGCCGGAGATTGAGTATGGCCTCAGTGTCAAGCAGCCATCTTTCCTGCCCGTTGTGCTGCCAGCAGAATCCGTGTGCGGAGCGGAAGCGATGCGCGCAGTCTATGGCTTACCCGAGCCGAGTTTGACGTCGAAAATTGTGCGGGTTGACGAACTTCCGTTTGATATGGATTGGCGCGCGGCCGTCACGCCGTTGGATACGGGAGGCACGCTGACGCTTGCGGCGGAGGGGCCGGGCAATACCCTTGCGCTGCTTCTTGCCACGCGCTTGTGGGGCAGCAATGAGGGCTGGTATTCCGATGGTCCACCTAACGTGCGCCACCACGCGCCCGGCGCTCATGCCTTTCGCGTGGTGCTGACCTACTCGGACGCTTCAGTCGATGTGGCCCAGCCTCATGCGGCCGGGAAAAGCGATGCGGGCCTGTATGCCGGGCTGGCGGCCTATCGCGTTGCACTGGATACGAAGAAGTCGTTGAAGGACGTTACGCTGGTGGAGGAGATGTCCTACGGCCAGGTGGCGCTCCTGGCGGCCTCGATTGTTGATGAGGAAGTAGAAGCCACGTCGGCCGAAGTCGCAGCGATTATTGCCGCGCCGGTGGTGCAATCCGTTGCGGCAGCGCCGGAGGACCTGGTGCTGGAGAGTCCTACGCTCCGCCTTGAGCTGGAGCGGTCAGGCCTCTTGCGGTCGTTGCAGGTGGGTGAGGACCGGCGGGAATTGTTAACCGCGCCCTTTGAACTGGTGACGGTGATGGAACCTGCGGGGGCGGGGTATCCCTTGCAGTTTGTGGAAGCACTCCCGCTGCCGGAGCAGCATGGATTAACGATTCGCTGGAACGTGGGAGATGGGAGTCGCCAACTGGAGCTTGCGCTGGAGGCGCGGGAGGACGGCGCGCTGGTGTGTACCCCGGCGCTCAGCAATCTCGGTGCGGAAGTCTGGACGCCCTGGGCGATCATGCCGCGGATGACGGGGCTGCAGTTGAGCCGGGGAGGAGAGACGGAGTATATCCTGGGTGCGCGGAGCGCCCTGCAGGACAGTGCACCCATCGACACGGCGGAGATTTATGGCGGGCAGTTTCCGCTGCAATTCATGGACAGCTATGACGGGAAGCACGGTGGCGGCCTGGCGTACATGGTGCTGGACGACACGCTGACGCGGAAGTGGTTTGAGTTCAAGAAGGGTGCGGACGGTCTGACGACGATGGCGGTGTCGTATCGGAATCTGAGTCTGGCTCCGGGCGAGCGCAGGGCTTTGCCGCCGACGGTATTGTTGCCCCACGAGGGTGATTGGCGCGAGCCTTTCCAGCAGTACAAGGCCTGGGCGAGCCAGCGCTTTACCCGCACGCGGGCCAATGGGATGAAGGACCTGTTTTATTGTCGCCGCGACTATCCGCTGGGCGGCACGACCTATTTGTTTGACCCGGCGAAGAAGGCCTATTCCTTCGAGAAGCTGATTTCGGAGTCGAACTGGGCCTTTGGCGGCGTGGATATGGTGGACATCTCCGGCTGGGCGTATAACGAGCAGATCGGGCGTGTGGGCACCTATTTGAAAAATGATCTGGGTGGACTGGAGGGCCTCGCGCAGGGCGTTACGGTGTCCCATGGTCGCGGGGCGCAGGTGGGGCTGTACTTTGAGGGTTATTTGCTCGACAAGCGGGCGGCCAATGCGGAGAAGGGCCTGGCGGAGTGGCAGCTCATTCGCGAGGGCATGCAGCCCGCGTGGTGGGGCGGGGACATGGAGTTTTTCTGTTGTCCCGGTGCGAAAGGCTGGCAGGATGCGCTGGCGTCGGATATTGCCGAAGTGGCGCGGGTGAGCGAGGCGGATGCCGTCTATGTGGACCAATTGGGCATCTGCGGTACGAACAAGGAATGCTGGTCGGCGAGTCATGGGCATGCTGTGCCGTCGAACCCGATTGTGGAGGAGATTGCGCTGCTCAAACGCGTGCGGGAGGAGCTGGACAAGGTGCGTCCGGAGTGCGCCATCTACATCGAGCATATTCCCTGCGACGCTATGACGCCCTGGATCGACGGGGCCTTCAACATGGGGATGAAGCATACGCGCCACGCACTCGGGCCGACGAAACTGCCGCTGCATCGTTACCTCTTTCCGGAGTTGCCCATCTTCGAGATGGTGGCCCACGGCATTCGCCCGATCCCGGCGGAGGAGGACGACCTGAAGCTGGCCTTCTTCCATGGCATGGGCCTCTGGCTCAAGGGGAAGGGGGCGTCGTGGTACAGCCAGGGCTTCCGGCAGATCGCGCCAAAGTTTCATGATGTGTTGACTGAGTATAAGGATTACTTCCGTTCGCCGGATGCGCTGCCGCAGGTGGATACGCTGATGGACGGAGTGTATGCGAACAAGTTTTCGCTGGGCGGGAAGGCGGTGTATACGATTTACAACGCGAATGCGACGACGGTGCGCGGGGCACTGTTGAAGGTGGAGGGCGCGATGAAGGGGACGTCGCTGCTGGATATTGCGCCCTTTGGGGTGGAGTTTGATGAGGCGGCGGGGGAGATCAGGGGGAGTTTACCGCCGCAGGGGGTGGGTGCGGTGCTGGTGGAATGGTGAATTTGGAATAGTGAATAAAGAATGCAGATGAGGCTGTCTCAGTTTCTGAGTGTGACCTCAAAGACCACCCGGCGGTTCAGCGCGCGGTTGACCGGCGTATCGTTGCGAACGGCGGGCTCGGTTTCTCCCCTGCTTTCGGCGCGGAGGCGTGTGGGTGCGATGCCGTTGGTCGCGATGTAGTCCACGACGGCCTGGGCTCGGCGGAGGCCGAGTTGGAGATTGTAGGATTCTGTGCCGACATCGTCGGTATGACCGACGCAGACGGCGGTATCGTTGTGAAATTTGCTCATTTCCGCGATCAGCTTGTCCGCCTCGGCCTTGCCCTCTTTGCTGAGCGCCACGCTGTCGGATAGGAAAATAATGTTGTTGAAGCGGATATATGAGCCGCAGCCGATTGTCTGGCCGGGTGCCCAATCGGGCGGCTCCGGGGGCGGAGGGGCGTTGCTGGTTTCGATGGCTTTCCAGGTTGCAAAGACGCGCCCGCGATTGCCGATGTGATCGGCCCCTTCTGTCCTGTGCTCATTTGACTCTGGCCACCACCAGTATCCGCTGCGTCCTTTGGAGTCGGGTTGGGGGCTTTGCAGTTCAGGTGTGTTGCCCCAGTCTGCCCACTTTTCTTCTTCCGCGCAGGCCGGTCCCGCTGCGATGGTGGTGGCCAGCGTGATGAGGGTGAGGAAGTGGTGGAATGCCCGTTGTGGTCCCATTGATTGCTCCCTTGATTGCACTTGTACCCTTTTTAATACCACAAGGGCGGTGGAAGTTTCATCTGCAACTTGTCTGCAAGAACTCTCGTTATTATACGTGCTTCGCCGAAACCTGCCAGGCGAATGGGCCTCATATCGCAGGGCCATGTTTCGAAGCGGAGCTTCGGGGACTGCATTCCCAAGCAGAGCTTTGGGAAC
>JBIJDL010000015.1:0-29328 GCA_044344195.1 Candidatus Hydrogenedentales bacterium | reverse complement strand
CCGCCGGTTCTTCGAAGCCGTATTCGAAATCCCACCGCTCGGAAATATCTTCCACCGGGGGGCCAAAGTCCATGGTTTCACCCTGCGGCTCGGTTTCGTCTTCCGGGTCCGTTTCTTCCGCTGGTTCCTGTTCGTCGTCAGGGGCTTCAACGGCTATGGGGGGCGCGTCCGCCTCGGCCGTCGGCTTCTCCTCGGCGTTTTCGTCGCCTTTCGAAGCAGGCGGTGTCGACGACTCAAGGTCCTCGTCAGGGGCGCGATCCCGGGCGCGTAGAACATCGTCCAGGGCATCCAGCGATGCGTCCTCCCCGATGGGAAAAAAGGCGATAATGATTCGCCCACCGGTGGCCGCGAAGCCTTCGAGTACGTCGAGTACCGGTGCCGGGTCGGGTCCCACCCCGGCACCGGCAATGAGCAGGGTAGTGTCCTTTCCCAGGGGGAGTTCGCTAAAGTCCCCGATGTAGCGGTCGGTCTTGACCTCGTCCAGCCGGTCGAGGGCATTGTAGAGCGCCATCATTCCCATGGGGTCGGAGCGATAGGTGGAATAGGGGGCGAAGGTCGTGCCGCTTTCGCTGCTCAGGCCGAAAACATGCAAGAAGACAGCGGCAGCCGTCAAGGCGGTAAGGGCTCCCGAAGCCAGAACGAGGTTGCGTCTACTCAACCGCATGGCGCAGGCGCTCCTGGTGGGCATGCATCTGGTTCAGCACTGCGGCATTGGCTTCATGCTCGCCGTACCAGACGGACTCGTAAATCAGGGCGAGGCGGGAAAACAGCGCGGGGACTTCGCCGAGGCTGGCTGCGCGGCGCCTCAACTCCTGGTCATAGTCCATATTCGACTTGAATCGGGCAATGCGGATCACTTCCCGCCGTGCGAGCGTGGCCAGTATGGAAAAGAACAGGGCGCGCGCCGCGAGGCGAAAGTCGCCCGCGTTCGCAAGTTCCTGGGCCAGGCGAAACCATTCGTCCTCGGGCAGGTCCGCCGCTGTGGTGGCCTCGTCTTCCAAGTCAGGTTTTCTGGCTTCCAGCGGCGCTATGGCCACGAGGACCGCCGGTTGCCTCTGGCGGTACGACACCCAGACCAGGTACGCGGTGATCAGAACCAGGACGATGCCGATCACGACCGTCAGAATCCGGAGGGACGGATTGAATCCACTGAAGAGCCCCTTCTCCGGTGCCTGGGGATCCTCGCCGTCGAGCCAGTCCTTGAAATCGCCCCACTTGTCTTCGAGCCAGTTCTTGATGGCTTTCGCCCGGTCTCGCACGTCCCCGGCAAAGTCCTCAATGGCCTGGAGCAACCAGGGCAATTCGGTATCCGGCGGGGTTTCGCGCGGCATGCGCCAGGTGTAGCGCGAAGCTTCGAGCTCTTCCTGCAGCGCGGAATCCAGGCTTGCCGCCGGCGCGGTGGACTGGGGCTGGGCTTCGACATGAGAAAGGGGCAGGGCGAAGCTGAAAACTAGAAGCATGAGGCCAACGGCTGTGCCCTGGCGTCCGCGTTTGCGGATACGCTGCAGGCTCACCTGGAGATCCGCCCCGGTTTTCTGTGAAAGACCCTCATGGCAACGGAGGGCATAGGCCGCCTTAACCACGGGATCCAGGGCGAGATAGGTCAGGCCGCAAATGAGTGCCGTGAACATGCTGTTGTCCGCCAGAGCCGAAGGGTTTCGGGCGTAAAGGGTATCGGCGCCGGTGAGGATATGAAAGAACTCAATCCCGAAGAAGACGGTTCCGCCGAAACCTACGGCAAGCACGGTTGCCACCGGGGACAACGGCAACATGGCCAGGAGAAAGAGGATGCCGTAAAAACTTCCCAGGGACATGAATAACGAGAATCCGTCCAGCCCCTGTTGAAGTCCATCCAGCACGGGAAAGGTCACCAGGTACACGATTCCGCCCCCGATGATCATGAGCGGGCTGCACAGCCAGAGCAGGGCGTGATTCTGACGAGGCCAGAGGATGGCCTGTTCAAAGGCTTCACGCGCCAGTTTCCAGACGCTGCCTGTCCCGCCATCGTCCAGGAGAGTGGCATTCTGATACCAGGCCACCGAGTAGGCCATCGGGATCAGCGTCACCATGCCCACGGGGTAGACTACGATGACGGTGGCATGAATGACCGCCTGGCGGCACAGGGTCCGAAAGAACTCTCCCGGAGTCCACGGTACAATTTCGCTGTCCATCAGCGTTGATCGCAAGTGCTGGCCGAAGCGCGACTGAAAGGTCTTCATCCATATGAAAAGGAGCGCAAGCATCAGGGCACCCGTACTTGCGAAGGCGTAGGCCTGGGCGCTGTGGGTCATGGCGGACCAGTAGAAAATCGCGGCCACAATAAAGGGCAGAGTCCCCATCAGATAAAGTGCCGACGCCACCGCCCCGGTCCGGAACACCAACTGGAGAGCCTCTTCCGCCAGTAGGAGTGCGGAATGGTTGCTCCGATTTTGTCCGCCATTCTCGGTCAAAGAGCCCCCTTCCTGCGGTCGATACCGAATGCTTCCGCCGCCGCTTCCTCAGGCTCATCGGCGGGGGGCTCTTCGAAAGTCTCGGTCACAATCTCATGAAACTCGGATGGTATCAAGAGGAGCGCCCGGCCAACCCCGTAAAAGGAGAGCCACAGAACGAAAAGGGCCGCAAAGAGTTGCAGCGTCTGGATGACCGGCCAGCGGGTGCGTTCTACCTTGGTGCGGGTGGAAGCCATTGCCTCAATGCACGACGCGCAAAGCAGTTTGTGGTCGTGTTCCGTGACGCATTCGCGACAGTAATGTCGGCGGCACGAGGGACAACGGGCCACGGCTTCTCGCTGGCCATGGTTAAAGCACCGTGTGAGGGTCAGTGAACCCAATCGCCCGTCCTTCCGTTGCGGGGTATCCCGCGCCTCGTCACAACTTTTCTACCACCGGCAGCCGATTGCTATTCATTCAGGATGTTGAATACGTGTTCCAGCCCCGATTGCAGCGTATGCTTCGGGAAAGTTGCGAATCGCCCCCGCGCTGCCTGGGCCGCCCCAACTATATACGCGATTGCTTGTCCCATGCGCAATTTTTCGAGATACCGGGATCAGGGAAGCCTCGCGGGATGATGTGATTCTACGGTGAGGAGAATGGGAGAGAGCGTATCGTATAAAGCCGATCGGAAGTGACTGCGTGGGGCGACTGGCGACCGGGGCCGTTCTTATTTTTTGCGCAGGTGCTCCGGCATGACCATGCGTCGCCCCGGTGCGGGGGAAGGAGAGGGGGCCGTGGGCCGCTCGTTCTCACGGCGTTGTGCCCGGCGCGAGGCCCGGCGATTTTCCACCGCCTCCATGACGGAATTCATATCGCTGCCTTCCTTGGAAACCAGCCGTTGCCGCAGATCGTGGATCGCCTGGGCACATTCCCGGTCCAGATTCACCAGGCAGCGCTGGCAAAGGCGCTTGGCCGTGCTGATGGCGGGCGCGCCGCACCGGCCACAGGTGGCGTGATTTTCCTGAGAAATGTTGTCGATGCGCCCCTCGCGGAGCATCCGAAGGACACAGTCCAGCCCGACACCGGCCTCGGCCGCCACTTCTTCGGCGTTCAAATGGGATTCACGGGACAGGACATCCTGTATCCGGCTGAAGTCGATGTCTTCTTCCGGCTGGCAATTCGTGCACACCTCGGAGACCACTTTGTTGAAGAGTTTGTCGCACCGTGCGCATTTCGCGATTCGAAAATCCAAGCCTCAGGCCTCCAGAAATCCCTGCCAAAGTATACCACCACGCGCCCTTTTTGCGCCCAGTCTATCTCTTAGCATGTTGGAGCACTTTTTTCAATGCGGAGACAACTTCGTGGACGTTCTTGTCCGAGAGTTGAGGGTGAAGCGGCAGGGAGAGTATCTCGCCGGAAGCGGCGGCGGCCACGGGACACCATTCCGGCTTCATTCCCAACACGTCCCGGTAGTACGTGTGAAGGTGAAGCGCATAGAAGTGCACGCCCGTTCCAATGTTTTCCTGGCGAAGCGCGCAGGCGATTTCATCCCGGCTGCAAGCGATTTGGTCCAGGTTCAGGCGAATCATATAGAGGTGCCAGGCATGATCCACGTCGGGCCGGACGACCGGCACGCGGATTTCGGGGACGTCCTTGAGAACTTCGGTGTACATGCGCGCCAGGCGTTGGCGAGCGGCTTTGAAAGTGGAGAACTTCTTGAGTTGCTCCACACCCATCGCGGCACTCACATTGCCCATGAGGTACTTGAAACCCGGCTCGTGCACCTCCAGCGGTCGCGCGACGGCGCTTCGGCCATAGCGATCCCAGGCGGTATGGTCCAGCCCGTTCGTTGCCAGCGTTCGGAGATGGGCGGCCGTTTCCGGATCGTCCACAGCAAGCATGCCACCTTCCATGGTGGTGATATTCTTGATGGAATAGAAGCTGAAGCAACCAAACTGGGAGTCGGCACCTACGGGTACGCCCCGGTATGAGGCCCCAAGCGCATGGGCGGCATCTTCGATCAGGGGTATCTCATGACACGCCGCCACTGCCCGAAGGGCCTCCAGATCACAGGGGTGACCCGCGAGATGCACGGGGATGATGGCCCGGGTACGCTCGGAGATGGCGGCCTCGGTAGCTGCCGGGTCCAGATTCAACGTCTCGGGGTCCACATCGGCGAAAACGACTTTCGCGCCCATATTCAAGAGGGTGTTGCCGGTTGATGCCCAGGTTATCGGGGGCGTAATGACCTCATCGCCGGGTTTGATCCCCAGGTGGACGAGAGCAAGATGTATGGCCGCCGTACAGGAGGTTACCGCAACGGTGTGGCGGGCGGAGACCGTCCGGCTGAAGGCCGCCTCGAAGGCCGCGATGTGGTGGCCCGAGGTCAGCCAGCCACTCCGTAGTGTCTCCAGCACCGCATGTTCTTCCTCTTCGCCCAGACTTGGGCGACTGAGCGGCACAAAGCGCGCCGCCACGGGGTCGCCGCCCTCGGAAACGGGCGTGGCGAGGAGATGTTTAACCCGCTGCGCGTTGAAGTAGGCTTCGGAGAAGGGATCGGCGTTCATGCCGGAGATATACAGAAGCAATTCCCCAATACCGTCTTCAATAGAACGGCTGCAGCGGAAGCCCGGCAACGACAGAGCCTTGTCAAAGTTCACCCGATAGGTCCGGCGGTCATCGTCGTCCGTGGCCCGGTCGATCACGGTGCCGGGCACCAACGCCGCCACACGCTCCGCCAGATCGGAAACGCGTACGTTGAGATCGTTGCAACCCAGGTTGAAGAGCGCTCCCCGCACTATTGATTCGGGAGCATTCAGTAGCGCGAGGTAGCCCCGTGCGGCATCATCAACGTGGAGGACGGGGCGCCACTGTCGGCCGCCACCGCGAATTTCGATGCGTCCGTGGCGCAGCGCGGTTGCGGCCATCTGATTTATGGCCAGATCGAAGCGCATGCGGGGAGAGACCCCGAAGAGGGTCGCCGCCCTTACAACCACGGGCGCAAAACTTTCGGAGGCCATGGCCAACAGACCCTGCTCGGCAGCGAGCTTCGTGCGCGCGAAGGTGGAAACGGGATTGGCCGGGCTGGCTTCATCCAGCCATTCGAAGACACCTTGCCCGTACACCGAACAAGACGAAGCCAGAATAAAACGATCAACACCGGCCTGGACGCAACCTCGAGCGAGCTCGAGGGTACTCTCCACGTTCACATCCCAAGCCATGTCCGGATCGAGATCGCAGGAAGGGTCGTTGGCCAGGCCCGCGAGATGGATGACCGCGTTGACCCCGGAGAGCAGGGCCCCTAACTCCTGCAGCCGCCGTACGTCGCCGTCCAGCAGCTCAAAATCGGGGTTGGTACGGCAGTGCGCGAGCCCTTCGAAGCCATAGCATCCGCGATCGACGACACGTACGGCCCATCCGGCCTCCAGCAATAGAGGAATGAGCCTGCAACCGAGGTATCCCGCCCCGCCCGTAACCAGAACGCGCATGCAACGTCACTCCAAGCCACCATGCCAGCGCGGGGAGTATAGCATGTGGCAGAAAGGTCTGCCACGTCACGCGAGTTTCTGTCCAGGGCATTTTTCTGGTATGGTTTCATTATACGCGGCGCGAGTCATCCTTCCGTCCAATCGCGATCACAGGCTCACCAAGTTACTCATGAAGAATGACAATTCAAAGAGCAGACCGGAGTTCCGGCAACTGGAATTCGGTTTTGACGCCCCGGCACCGGAAGCGCCTCCATCGAAAGGCGTCGCCAAGAGTCCGCTCGAATCGGGCGGAGGGAGTGCGCCCTGTCGTGCGGCGGCAACCTATCAGGATCAGCGAACCGACACGCTCCAGCGAATCGCCGATAGCCTGCACCGGGAGCTAACCGCGGCAACCGGGGTCGATATTCGCCTGCGAATTACCAACAATACATCAACGATGATGAGTTTGCGATACGAATCGGCGGGGCGGCGTGCGCTGGTGGGCCTCCATCACATGTTTCTGGAGGCTCCAGATGATGTCCGAAAGGCCCTCTCCGCCTGGATCGTGAAGCCCAGCGCCAAGGCGCCCGGTAAGAAGTTGGAGGCCTACATCGCCGAGCGGCGGCACCTGATCGCGGCGAAGCCGCCCAAGACGGTCGCCCTGCGGACCCGGGGCGAGTTCTTTGATCTGAGCGCCCTGTTTGAAGAGGTGAATCAGTCTGAGTACGGCAATGAGGTTATCACGCCCATCACTTGGGGCAAGATGCCAGTCCTTCGGAGGAGGCGCTCCATTCGTTTCGGAAGTTATTCTCCCGGCGAGAACCTCATTCGGGTTCATCCCCTCCTGGATCAGGATTTTGTACCCGTATTTTTCGTTCGCTATATCGTCTTTCACGAAATGCTCCACGCCTATATGGGAATCGAGGAAACGGCAACGGGACGGCGCAAGATTCACCCACCCGAGTTCCGGAGCCGCGAGGCGGCCTATTTCGACTATGCCCGGGCCCTTGCCTGGATGCAAGACGAGAAGAACCTGCGGCGGCTCCTGCGCACGCCAAAAGGTTAATCCGGCCAGGGGCGCTATCGGCGGAATTCATGCAAACATGTTGAGACTATTGAAGGCATTGTTGGACTCATTGAAGATCCTGCTTATCGCCGGGGGTATCGGCGTAGTTTCGATGCTCGTGTCCTTTGGGGTCGTCCACACGCTGGCGAAGAACCTCGTAGAGGGAAAAAGCGTTGACCCCGCGGTGCTTCGCCGTGCGAACGTTTTGCGCGACTTCAGCAACGAACTGGCCGTACTCTGCAACACCTATGTGCGAAGAATTCCCAGCGATCCCACCCAAGCGTCGCCCCAATCCCTGGCATGGGTGGAAAAGGTCGCCCGACCGGAGCTCCAATTCCTACAACGTCGAATGGATGAGGCGTTTCAGGTCAACAGCACGGAGTCGGCCCAGTTGGAGGCCACCGTGGCTCGGTGCGCCGCCATGGCTCGACTTCCCCTCGATTCCACACTTCGTTCAGCGGCATTGCAGGAAGCGGCGACGACCATTGGCCAGGTGGAAGCCTCGATCGCAGCGGAGGGCGTGGAAAAACGCCTGTCCCGACCGGCGGTCGACTGCCAGTTTCCATGACAGGGGAGCGTCTCAGGTTTGGTGCGGCACAACCTTCGGGCGTACAATAGGTTAAGAATCAAGGTCGGCAACGCGAAAGGATTTTCTGTGATGTTTTTCCCACTGGCTTGTACCGTAAGCAACTGGGAACTAGAGAGGATGATTCTATGGCAAGGCTGGCGCTGCAACGTGCGGGGTTGCGCATGAGTGGCACGTCTACCGAGACCGACGAACAGTTGATGGAGGCCCTGGATGCGGGCGATGACCAGGCCCTCGCGGAGCTCGTCGAGCGCTATCAGAATGATATCTTTCGTTTCTGCCTCCACTATGTCAAGAATATTGAGGTGGCCAAGGAGATGGTGCAGGAGACTTTTCTCCGAATTTACACCGCCCGTTCCCGCTTCGAGGTCAGCCGAAAATTCAAGCCGTGGATGCTCTGTATTGCCCGCAATCTCTGCCTGAATGAGTTGAAGCGTCGGAAAATGGTGCAGATGGAGACGCTGGAGGAGTACGCGAGTTCCGCGCGCGAGGAATCGGGGGAGATACTCCGGGCTCCCGAAGACAGCCCCTACGAGCTGTTGCTGACTCAGGAGCGCCATCGCTATCTCCTCGGCGTGCTGGATGCGCTGCCGGAAGAGTCGCGAGAAATTGTTGTTTTACGTTATTTTCAAAAGCTTTCCGCACGCGAAATCGCCGACATTGTCGATAGCACGGAAGGCGCTGTCCGGACCAGACTACACCGGATTCTGAAGCAGATGCGTGACGGTTTTACCCTTGATAGAGAAGACATGTGATGATGAACGCCGAACACAGCAGGCGCGATGACGCCCTTGGCCTTTTACTGGCCGGAGATGACCATGCCGAGGGCATGGACGCCGCCCGGGCGCTGCTCCTGCAGGATCGTGCGTTTCGTGATGAGTTCGAGTCCCTCCAGCGCGTCGGCGTCTCCGTGGGAGATTTGGGCGAGGTCCTGCACAGGCATGCGGGGACCGTCGACCTTCTGGACGATGTGTTTGACTCGATTGCCCACATGGCTTTCGAGGATCTTGGCGCGGCCAAGGCGAGCCCGTATGGTGAAGTGGAGCGCGAGTTGCGCTCCATGAGAAAGACTTTAGACGCGCAGATTCCCCAGGTTTCGCTGCTAGGCGACATTATGGCCGCCGTGGCCGCGAGCCGGAAGTCCGACGCTGAAGTGGAGCGTCCCTTTGCCACTGTGGCGTTGGCGTTGAACGGTCTGGGGTCAACGCTGAATTCCATGGCGCCTGAAGTGGCGCTGGTGGAACCGGTCATGGATCAGGTCGCCCGCACCCACACCCAAGAGCGGGTAGTAACCCCTTTTCGGGCGCGCCCCGCCGTATCAGAGGCCCGCATGGTTTCCCGGCGCCGTGCTTCCTGGCCTGCCATGGTCGGCTGGGCCGCCGCCGCGAGCGTCTGTGCCCTGTCGGGGTGGATGTATTTCACGGGCCAGCCGGGGCAGACCCCTGACTCGGCGCGAATTGCCTCGCTGCCTTCCCCGGATTCCAATGTCGGCTTTCTGGACAACAACGGAGAGCTGGCGCGGGTGCGTCCCTTCGGTACGGATGGGGCTTCAGGCCCGGAGCGCGCGATTGAAGTGACGCCGCAGGATACGCCGAAGTCTCGGGTTAAGGAACCAATCACGCTGCAGGACGCCATCAACGCCCGGCGCAGCGAGCTTCTTTCACAGAACAACGATTTTGCCTTGCTGGCCTCGCTGACAGGGGATGAGGCAAGCGAACTCCTCAAGAGCATGGATCTCTCGGTGGAAGCGCTTCTGGGCGCTGCCCAATTCCTTTCAACCGATGAGGCCATCGCGGTGCTGCGCGCGGCGATTGCGGAGCATCCCGATGATCCCCAGTTGAAGTATGCGCTGGCGATGAATCTGGAGGGGAATCCCCAAGCGGTAGAGGAGCGCATGCAGCAGCTCGCCCAGCTTGCAACGGCGGACAGCGACAACGGACTGCCCCACTATATGCTGGCGGCGGACTATTTTGAACAGGGCGAGATGGCCCGCGCCTTGGAGGCCCTGGGTAAGGGCGCGTCCTATGGCGACGCGAGCGCCTACACGCTGGAGAGCGCCAATCAGCGCGAGGCAGCCCTCGTAGCCAGTGGTCTCGATGTGGACACAGCCCGTTTCCTGGCCCTTTCGACGGCGGGAAGCGGCGAGTATTCGGATATTAGTGCGCTTCGCAATGAGTTGTTGGACTTTGGCGCCCACTATGAGCAACTGGGCGAATACGACACAGCCGAGCAGATCTACAATGCGGTCAACGAACTTGGGGAGCAGTTGGTCGAGGGCGCCTCAATGGCGGTTGAACAGCAATTCGGTCTGGAGACACAGCAGGACGCTATTCTTGCCATCCAGGGGATTGCCGAAGTGTTCCAGCAGCCGGAGACCGTTGCCCTCCTCGGCGAGACCCTCGGGTTTCTGGCCGAGAGCATCGTGGACGTCACCCAGTATATCGCCGCACGTCAGGACTTGGTGATCAATTCGGCAAGCTCCGATCAACTGGACTGGAGTGCCTTCTTGAATCACGTCATGAACAGCGGCGATCTGAACGTCTCTGGTTTTATCCGATAAGACATCACCGATTTGGCGCTGCCTCGATCAGAGCGCAGCGCCAATTTTTTCACAGGCCTGTGAGACCACGCTGACCACCGAAGCGCTCATGGCCTCGGCCACCCCCGCCAGCGAAGCATCGGAGTGGAGACCTGCGCCTTCTTCACCCTCGGGGAGCGCAGTCTCTCCCGTCACGTAACCCTGCCACAGGCTCGCCCCACTTTCCGTATCCCGAATGATGCAGATGATTTCGACCACGGCCGCCGGAACCTCCCGGTTGTAGTCCGCTTCAAAGCGGCGGAGTTCCCCGGTGAGTATGAAATTGGGCCGGGCGATATTGGCGGCATCGTCCACCTCTGAGAAGGCCGCAAGCTTGATAAGCCCATCCGTGAGCGCCCGATTGACCATGGTCGCGGGGAGGTCGGCCCACTCCGCGTTCTGATAGTACGCGAGACGGTTATCCTCCGCCGTATAGGCAATGGCGAGCTTGTAGGGCTTTGCGCCGATCAAAGGCCGAATCCCCAGCGACTTTTCCGAGCTGGCGATGGCTTCCACGGTACCCGTGGGCGTGATGGTGTAGTAGCGTGAAGGGGTTATAGTGGTGGAAGTCAGACAACCGCTGATCGTGGCCGTTGTGGTCATCAGCAGTCCCAGCACTGTGGCGTGAAGCTTCGTCATGGTCGTCATTCCTTTATTTTGGCTTTGCCCCGTACCAGGGACGAGGGATCCTGCTTTAATTGCGTGATGAGGGCTTCCAACTCGAGAAGGGTATCGGCGGTGGTCGTCAGGGTGTTGCGGAAACTGTACTCGATGTTGTCGGCTTCGTGAAGCATAGTGGCGGAAGACGAGTCCAGCTTGGCTACGGACCCGTTCAGTTGCATGGTCAGAGTGGCGATTTGTTCCAGCACGGTGTCCAGCTTGCTCCCCAGCGCCTTCACATCCAGTTGCTCCGTTTTCTCGCGCGCGACGGACAGGAAAGCCCCGGCCTCGTCAGATGTGGTACGAATGTTCTGGCTGAGGGCCATGACTTCGTCGGTGACGGGATCAATCTTACTCTCCAGCGTTTCCATCGTGCCACGGGCCGCGGCCAGGGTGGACTTGGCCTCAGTGGCGAGGCCCTCGGCTTCCGCGAGGATGGTGTCCACGCGGGCGAGGATATTGGTGAGTGCCCCTGGCTCCATACCGCTGAGTCCGGTCTCAAGTTTGCCGACAATGACCGATACGTCGTCCATCAGCTCTTCAACCTTCGTGCTGATCGACGCAAAGGCAGAGGGGCGGGCCGGGATCTGACTGCCGGGCGGGAGCGGACCGTCCTCGGGGTTGCCCCCGGAGAGTTCGATGGCCATGGTACCCGCGGCCAGACTGTAGAGCACGAGCTGGGCCTGGACACCCTGGTGAAGCTTGATCTTTGCGGGATAGATCGCAATCTCGATGTGCGCCTGATTCGTGGCGGTCACCGAAATATTGGTCACCTTGCCCACCGGCACTCCCAGGTACTGGACGATGCCGCCTTCATAGACCCCCAGTACGGAGTCCTTGAACTCGAGCCAATAGGGAGCGCCGCGCTCGGTATAGGTGCCGGATATGTAGCTGACGGATGCGGCGATGAGAGAAAAGCACATCACGAGGAATACGCCGACTTTAGCTTTTACTTTTTTCGTGGCCATATCCGTTTCCTGATTTTATGCCAGGCGCCCATGGGGCGCGGTTATACATTGCGTTGTGCGATAAAATCGTCGGGCTGGCGCTCGAAGAACTGCCGCACCCGTTCCACCTCGGTGTTTTCCGCGTCTTTCAGGGTGCCGGTGAAGATCACCTTGCCGCGATCGAGCATCAGAATCTGGTCGGCCACTTCCCGGATGGAATCGAGCTCATGGGTCACGATGACGAAAGTGAGCCCGAGCAGATTCCGCATGTCCAGGATCAGGCGATCAAGCCCCGCCGCCATAATGGGATCGAGACCCGCCGAGGGTTCATCAAAATAGACCAAAGGCGGATCCAGCGCAATGGCCCGCGCCAGGCCCGCGCGCTTGCGCATGCCGCCGGAGAGTTCGCTGGGCATCAGATGGCCCGAATCGCCCAGCCCCACGAAGCTCAGCTTCATGCGCACAATGGCCTCAATCAGTTCCTCGTCCATGTTGCCATACTCCCGCAGGGGGAGCGCCACATTATCGCCCACGGACATGGAGTTGAAGAGACCGCTCGATTGAAAGGCGATCCCGATGGTGCGCTGCAATACGGCCAGTTCGTCCTCGTCCAGTCGGGTGAGATCCTGGTCCCGATAGATGATACTGCCCGAGCTCGCCCGGAGCAGGCCGCACATGTGGCGCAGCAGGGTGGTTTTTCCACAGCCGCTGCCGCCGATGATGACGAAGATTTCACCGGGTTTAACCGAGCAGGAGACATCATCCAGGATCAGCGTCTCCCCGTAGTAGGTCACGAGATTCTTCACCTCAATGATGGGGATGGCCTGCGGGTCGCGTGTTGTCTTGTCTTTAATCTCCATTTCACGGCCACACATAGTAGAAAATGGCCGCGAACACGATATCGCAGGTAATCAGCATGAAGATATCCATGACCACGGCGCGCGTCGTCATGAGGCCCACGCCACGTGAACCGCCGGAAACCCGGAAGCCATTGTGACAGCCGATGAGCACAATGCCGAGGGAGAAAATGACCGTCTTGGAGAAGCCCTGGAAGAGATCGCCCAGGTCGGCGGAGTTCAGAGTCTGGTTGAACCAGATCGAAGGTTGAAAGCCGAGCACATAAATGCCCCAGAGGGAACCGCCAAAGATTCCGGACACCATACCGATCGCGACGAGGCAGGGGAGGACAATCAGGAGTGAAAGGAGCTTGGGCGCGACCAGAAACTGGTTGACGTTCAGGCCCATGCCGCGGAGGGCGTCGATCTCTTCCTGCACCTGCATGGTGGCGATCTCAGCGGCTATGGCGGCTCCCGTCCGTGCCGAGACCACCACGGCCGTCATAATGGCGGCCAGTTCCCGTGCGAAACCAATCATGATGATGTCGGCCACAAAAATGGAGATGCCGTAGGACTCGGCCTGCTTTGCCATGAGCATGGCGATAATGAGTCCGAGGAGGAAGTTCATAAGGCAGACAATCTGGATCGCCCGAACCCCCATCTCGTGGATTTCGTCGATGAGGATGCCCCAGCGAAAGCCCCGGCCTTCCAGGGGCGCGAGCACGGTCCAGTAGATGGCGTCGATGCAGAGTTCCACGAAATCTTTGAACTCGGCGTACCAATCGATGGCGTGGCCGCCTAAGGTCTCGAAGAAGCCCGCGCGCGCGCCCGTATTTCGCGGACGAGGCTGGAGCGCCGGCTCCACCATGCCCACCATCTCCGCCACCTTCCCGGAGTGTCCCTCCAGGCTGAGGCGCGCGTCTTTCCGGTCGAGGTGCTCGGCAATTTTGACCAGCCATGCGCCGCCCAGTGAATCCATCGCCGTGGTCTCGCCCAAGTTGAGGGAGACCTGCGTGCCCTTTTCGACCGGCTGTTTAAGGATCCGCTCCCAGAGGGCCTTGCCGCTGTCGCGATCAAGCGTCGGAGGTCCTTGAATCTGAAGTGGGCTCATGAAGCCCCCCCAAGCATGCGCTGGAAATCGTCTTCGGTCAGTACGGGAACGCCCAGGGACTCCGCCTTGGCCAGTTTCGAGCCGGCCTTGTCGCCGGCGATCAGGTAATCCGTCTTCGCACTGATACTCCCAGAGGCCTTCCCGCCGAGGGCCTTGATGCGCTCGTGGATTTCGTCCCGGGTGAACTGGGTCAGCGCACCGGTGACGACGAAGGTTTTCCCCGCGATTTGCTCGTTGATTTCCGATGGCTCGCGTCGCTGTTCTTCCATGCGGAGACCGCTCTCACGAAGCCGAGCGATGAGGGCATGGTTGGCGGGCAATTCGAAGAAATCCACCACGCTTTGCGCCACGACCTCGCCCACCTCCTCGACGCCCTTCAATTCGTCAAGCTGCGCGGCCATCAGGGCGTCCATGGACCCGAAATGCTCGGCAAGAATCTCTGCGAGACGGCTGCCCACGTGCCGGATACCCAGACCATAGAGGAGATGCTTAAGAGAACGGGATTTACTCGCCTCGATGGCGTCCACAAGATTGTTCGCTGACTTCTCCGCCATACGCTCCAGCCCCGCCAAGGTCGCTGCGTCGAGCTGGTAGAGATCGGCGGGGTCGTGGACGTCAGCACGGCTCACGATCTGCTCGATCAAGGCGGGCCCGAGCCCCTCGATGTCCATGGCGGCCCGGCTGGCGAAGTGGGTCAAGCGCTCTTTCACCTGGGCGGGGCAGGCCAGATTGAGGCAGCGCAAAACGGCGTCCTCCGGGTCCTTGTGGACTTCCGTGTTGCACTCGGGGCACCGGGTTGGGACCGGAAATTTCTCGCTCTGTTCTTTCCGCAGTTCAGGTACGAAGCGGAGTACCTGGGGAATAATCTCGCCCGCCTTCTGAACCTCCACCGTATCGCCGATGCGCAGATCTTTTTTGGCAAGATCCTCAAAATTATAGAGGGACGCGCGCTTGACGATCGTACCCGCCAGGGGGACTGGATCCAACTCCGCCACGGGCGTGAGCGCCCCGGATTTCCCCACTTGCACAGTGATGTCACGCAAGAGGGTGCGGCCGACTTCCGCAGGGAACTTATAGGCGATCACCCAGCGGGGCGATTTGGAGCGGGTACCCAACCGCTTGCGCTGGTCGGGATCATCCACTTTAATCACCATGCCGTCGATCTCATAGTCGAGGTCGAAGCGCCGCCTGGACCACTCCGTGCAGACGGCGATAGCTTCTTCAATATCCGCACAAGGCTTCGTGTGGTCGTTGACAGGAAGTCCGCAGGACTTAAGCAGGGCCAAAGTCTCCTGATGCGATACCGGTGGCTGCTCCTCTCGGGGGACGATGTCGTAGAGATTGATTGACAGATTGCGCTTTGCCACCTCGCGTGAGTCCAGTTGCTTCAACGTGCCCGCCGTGGTATTGCGGGGATTGCGGTAGGGCTCGTCGCCGGCGGCCTCGCGCAGCTCGTTCAATCGCTTCAGTTCGCGGGTGGTCATGAAGACCTCGCCGCGCACCTCAAGGTTGGCCGGCGCGTGGTCGGGCAGGCGCAGCGGAAGCATTTTGATCGTGCGGACATTCTCGGTGATGACATCACCTTGAATTCCGTCCCCGCGCGTCACGGCCCGTGCCAGCACGCGATTCTCGTAGACCAGGGAAATGGCGATCCCGTCCAGCTTCAATTCGGCGACGTAGGCGGGGACCTCCCCTTCCAACCCCTTGCATACGCGCGCATCGAACTCCCGCAGTTCCGCATCGCTGTAGGTGTTGTCGATGGACAACATGGGAACGCGATGGGTCGCTGTTTCGAAGTAGCCGAGGGGCACTCCGCCCACGCGAAGGGTGGGCGAATCGGGCTCCTGGAGACTCGGGTAGGCGGCCTCAATGGCCTCAAGCTCGCGCATGAGCGCGTCGAAGGCCTGATCGGAAATTTCCGGGGCGGCCTCCGCATAATAAAGGTGGGTATGGCGCTGAACATCGGCTTTCAGCGCCCCATAGTGAGCAATAACTTCAAGATCGGGTTGGGGGATGGACTCGTTCATGGCGGCATTATATAGAATACCGCGGGGGGCATGATAGTTACCTCCGGGGCGCTTGGGCCCATGACATAAGGTAGAGGATAGTGCGAATACAGTAAGACAATCGACTGGGCAGGGTGCTTCAGCAGGCATCCGCTGAACAGGACCGTCGCGAGACTCAGGTTCGTGGGGGACCTGCGGTGCCGTAGTGGGCAGTTGCACATTACCGCCAGCATGGGTTACAACGTACTCGGATGCAGGTGTGAGTGCCGGGAGAGATTGCGACATGGTAGACCTCAGGGCCCTGAAGGACGCGGCGAGTTGGTCGCGGGCGCGTAAAGAAATTGTAGAGGCGGTTAATCAGGTTCTGGGTCAACGAATTACCAAACGCGCGGACTTGCAGCTCAGCGTGGTGGACGAAATGGAGTTTCCGAACTATACCCGCCAGCGTGTGAATTACTTTGTGGACGATTGGACGCGAGTCTCGGCGTGGATGTTCATCCCCAGGCACTCGGAAGATGCTCCGGGCATCCTGTGTTGCCATCAAGAGTGCAAGCAGGGAAAAGACGAACCTGCGGGTCTGGAGGGAAATGGCCGGATGGCTTTCGCCGCCCACTACGCCGAATTGGGATATATTACCCTCGCGCCGGACAGCGTGACGGCCGGCGAGCGCGTTTCGAGCCGTGCGGAAGCCTACAACACCGACCCCTTCTACAAGGATCATCCCAAGGCTTCTATGCTGGGCAAGATGCTGGATGATCACCTTCATGCGCTGGATGTGTTTGAAGGGGACCGCCGGGTGGATTCAGCGCGGATAGGGGTGATCGGCCACGGCCTCGGCGGGACAAACGCCCTGTTGCTGGCGGCGACCGATGGGAGGGTTCAGTGCTGCGTGGCCAGTTGCGGATTCACTCGTTTTTCGACGGATCCCGAGGTGGGCCGGTGGGCCTCCGAAGATAGCATGAAACTGCTTCCCCGGCTGAAGGAGGCGATAGACAGCGGCCAGTTCGAGTTTGACTGGGAGCACCTGCTGGCGATGGCGGCGCCCAGTGCCCTGCTAATCATCACCGCGATGGCGGGTTCTGCCTATGCGAATCCGGAGAGTTGTGGCGAGGCCGTTGAGCAGGTGGAGAAACTGTACAAGTACTTCGGTGCGCCCCGTGCCATCGAGCATTTTACCCATGATGACGGCCATCAGATGACCTATGAAGGCCTCGATGCCGCGGACGACTGGTTCGAACGCTGGCTCTGATCATGGGACGATAGTTGGGGGCGGGCATCTGGATGGTGTGTAGCTTGACCGCAGATTTTGACCGATGGAATGGGCTGGAGCGAGAATGGATCCGAACGTAGCAGCGCAAATTCAAAAACTACTGGATAACATGGAACAGGTGGTCTATGGCAAGCACGAGGTGGTGAAGATGTGCGTCATCGGGCTCCTCGCCCGAGGCCATATTCTGATCGAAGACGTTCCAGGCATCGGCAAGACGACAATAGCCCAAAGTATTGCTCGCTCGCTTGACTGCACTTTCAACCGCGTCCAGTTCACCAGCGACATGCTTCCGTCCGACATCATTGGCGTTTCAATGCTCGATCCGAAGACCAATGACTTTGAATTTCGAAGGGGACCTATATTCGCCAGCATCGTGCTCGCGGATGAAGTGAACCGAACCCCGCCGAAGACCCAGAGCGCGCTGCTGGAGGCGATGAGCGAGAATCAGATTTCGATCGATGGGCGTACCTATCCGCTGCCCCAGCCCTTCATGGTACTCGCCACGCAGAATCCCATCGAATACGAGGGGACCTACGTGTTGCCCGAGTCCCAATTGGATCGATTTTCACTCCGTGTAGAGATGGGCTACCCGCCCCCTGCCGACGAAATCCGAATCATGCGCCGGCGCAATCCGCAGAAGGCCATTCATGACCTCGATCCGGTTCTTACGGTTGCGGAGATTCTGGAACTGCAGGAGCGGGTCGGCGAGATTATAGTGGACGATTCCGTGGCAAAGTACATGCTCGCGATCGTCCAGGGCACCCGTAGCCATGAGCAGGTCCAGCTTGGGGCCAGCCCACGAGGCTCCCTGGCCTTCTACGAAGTGTGTCAGGCCCGCGCCTTGGTCGAAGGGCGGGACTATGTCACGCCGGGCGACGTTAAGGAGATGGCCGTTCCCGTGTTGAGCCATCGCCTCCTGGTGAAGTCACGGGGCGCGGATCTCTCCATGGCGGCCCAGGAGCGGGCTCGGGTAATCCGCGAGATTCTCAAGCGGACCGAAGTGCCCGTTTGATGAGCGCGCCAGCGGCAAACAAAAAGCGCAAGGTGCGGGTGCGCGCCACGGGATGGGGATTCTTCATCATCCTGTTTCCCATCTTGCTTGCCGCCTGGAATACCGGCGCCAATTTACTCTACATCGTTGTCGGCGGTCTGATTAGCTTCGTTGTGTTGTCCGCCTGTTGCGCCTTTCTGGCGCTTCGCGATGTGGAACTCTTCCGGAACGCACCAAAGGCCGCTTACCGCAATCAACCCTTTCGGGTCCACCTGCGTATCGAGAATCAACGGCGCTGGTTCTCCGTTTTGTCAGTCCGGATCGAGCGCTCGGGAAAGAATGGCGCGGCTCTTGGCTACGTGCTGAAGATTCCCGCGGGCCACGCGGCCCGTCTCGCAGTGGAGGAAGTCCAGGAGAAACGCGGCCTCTTTACCTTGGAACACTACCGGCTCGTGACAGGATTTCCCTTCGGCCTGATGGAAACTTCGGTCGAATTCGAAGACAATGCGGAGATACTCGTCTATCCCCGTGTGTATCCCGTGCGAACCAATGCCCTGGAGCGCATTCCGACGGCCTCTCAGGCATCGACCCAGTCCAGCCAGGACGGTGATGAGTTCTTCGCGCTTCGGGAGTATGTTGTCGGCGACGATATACGCCGAATCGTGTGGCGTATCAGCGCCCGGATGGGCAAGTGGATCGTCCGGGAACTCGCACGTTACAACTCTCGTCTGGTCATTCTTGCACTGGATACAACGCTCGAACCGTCGCAAGAGAATTTTAGCGATTCCTTTGAGGAAGCGGTGGAACTTACCGCTTCCGTCGCGATCATGTTGCTCCGGCGCCGCTACGAGGTGTCCATCGTGACTCCGGAAAGTTTCCTGGCCGGCGGGGAAGGTAAAGGGCACGAGCGGCACGTGCTGCGCATGTTGGCGCAGGTTGCTCCGACAGACAGCACGCAGCCCTTCTCCGAGAAGTTGGCTGCCCTTGAGGTCGTGGATTCCATGGTCTTCCACGTCTCACCGGATCCCGAAAAATGGGGAACCCCGACAATACACGGTAGGGTACTGGACCCGCGGGAGCTTGTTCATGGATAGTCCCCATACCCCTTTATTGCGACGATCCACGTCCGTGTTTGTTCTCGCCGGGTATCTTGCCCTCGCGGCGGTCCCCCAGATCGGTCCGGCCATCCTGTTCATTCCAATTCTGGCCCTCTCCTGCTGGCGTTTGGGCGAGCAGCTTGATGCGAAGCACACCGCCTACGGTGTTTTGTCCCGCGCGATCACGATAGCCTATTTCTGCTTCCTGCCACTGAGTCTTGCCAAGCTGGACCTTTTGCCCACCGTCGTGATGCTGGTCATCTACATTCAGTGTTATACCCTGATACACGTGAAGCAGGTGCGCAACTATTACCACCTCTTTCTCATGTCTCTCTTCCTGCTGCTTGCGGCCTGCGTGCTGACGCCCGATCCCATCATCGGCTTGATCCTGCTCATTTTCCTGGTCAGCGCAGTATGGGCGAATATGGCGCTGCGCATCGTGATGGAAGAACTCGCCTGCGGGCGGGACACGGATGTGGAACTGGTGTCGCTTGATTACATGCTGCACCACGCCTATCGGGATCAACCCCAGGACAAGGGGTCCTCCATGCCGGCGGTGGCGGCAACCCTGTCCGTGGCGGTAATCGTTTTTACCACCCTGTGGTTCTTTCTCACGCCCCGCATCGAGGCGGGTGTTCTGGGCAGGAATCAAGTGGAAAGCCAAACTGTTGGATTGAGTGAGTCGGTGGATCTGGAGTCCGGCGGCCTTATCAGCGACGACCAGACTCCGGTCATGATGGTGCAGTTTCCCGACGAGCCCGACGGACAGATCCAAAATATCGACTGGCTGTACTGGCGGGTATCCTCCCAGAATACGTACGGGGACAATCGATGGCACAACATGTCGGTCCGGCTGCTCGAGCCGGGAGTAAGAAACTTTTCCCAGGGCCAGCGCAATGAAAATGGCGAGGTACGCAGGGTGGAGCGGTTCATGCGCCCTGGTGCCACCGTCGTTCATCAAGTGATCTACATGGACGATGTTCCCCGAAAGGGAATTCCCGTGCTCGATCTGGTGCAACGGGTGCGCGTTGATGACAAGGCCAAAGGGATAGAAGTGGGCTGGGGGCGCGATAACGATTTTACAGTACTACTGAGGAAGGAGGGTTCCCGGCGTCTCAATTACGAAGCCTGGTCCGAAGTGGGAGAGCCCGACGCCGATGAACTCCGCAAGATACCCTTTGATTTCAGCTCGGTTGACCCGTCCGATCTTGAAGCGCTGACTCTCAGCCCGCTCAGCGAGGCTTCGATTGACCTGGCTCAGTCGCTCATGCAGGATCCGGAAACCCTGTACGATAAAGTGCTTGCTGTCCAGACTTTCCTCTCGGGGCCGGATTTTCTTTATTCCCTCGAAGATTCCGCCACCAAGGCCCGGTCGGTTATCGATGAATTCATTCTGACGGGCAGAAAAGGACATTGCGAGAAGTTTGCCACAGCCATGGCGTTGTTGGTGCGGAGCCAGGGAATCCCCGCGCGCGTCGTCCTTGGGTATCGTGGAGGCGAATGGAACGAGTCGGACAAGTCCTATACGATCCGCGCCAACATGGCCCATCTGTGGGTGGAGGTGTGGTTCCCCACGGCGGGCTGGATCAAGTTTGACCCCTCTCCTCGATCAGATGCTACTCCGGGGAGCGGCCTGAGACGTATTACGCTTCTGGCGTCCAGAGTGTTGCTGAAGGCGAAGATGTTCTGGTTTCGTGAGGTGGTGGGCTTTGATCGGGCCGCGCAGGTGGAACGCCTTCAGAATTTTTCTCTCGGCGTGATACAGGGCTTTCGTGGAAAGACCGAGACGCCCGGAAGTGCCCAGGTTACGGGAACCATGGGCATGCTTGGCTTTGTCACCCCCCTCATCGTACTGGCGGGGTTGAGCTTGGGGATCGTGCTGGCAATCGTCCGTGTGCGGTGGGTGCCACTCCCGAAGAATCTTCCTCTGAACGCGCAGCAGCTTCAGGTCGTTCGGCTGTATCTGCTCCTCCGCCGCCGCCTGCAAAAGTTCGGCGTGGTCTGCGTCGGGAAAACCGCGGAAGAGTTGCGTACCGAGCTTCACAAAACGCGCTGGGGTGCCCAGCCCGAGGCGCTCGCCGCGATCGAGCTTTATAATCAGGTCCGATTCGGGAATCTGGGGCCAGCGGACGTCGATCTCGCCGTCCTGCGCAAGGCCGTGCTGGCCATCCGCCCCGTGGAAGATTGACGGTGCGGCAGATTATTCGTTGAGCAGCAGGCCGACGGAGTTCAGGCCCCACAGGGCAACAGCAATATCCGGCTTTCCATCCCGGTTCAGGTCAGCGCTGCAAAGCGCCCGTGGTTGGCCGCCCTTGAACTGGTAGGACTGCTGGGCAAACTCCAGAAATGGCTTGTTCTTACTGTTATCCGTCGTCAATACAACCACCCGTTCCGATGAAAAGCAGGCGGCGGCGATATCGGGGAAACCGTCACCGTTGAAGTCACTCACCGTAATGTCCTGTATGCCCTCCTCCAGAACATTGCGATCCGCACCCAGCATGATTTCCTGCGATACGCCGAAGCTGAACTTTCCGGTACCGTAGAAGACCACGATGGAATCGTCCGTGTGTTTGTGGGATACGATAAGGTCCCGCTGCCCATCCTGATTGATGTCCGCCACCTGGATGCGGTGGGGAAGGCGTCCCCGGCTGGAGAAACGCTCCACTTCCTTGAAGCTCCCCGTGCCATCCCCCTGCCAGATGGCCACTTCGTCGGTGGCCATCAAGGTCACGGCGAAATCGAGGTTGGAATCGTGATTGAAATCCGCAAGTTTCAGGCAAAAAGGGGCGCCCGGAAGATCCACCAACACCGGGGCTTTGAAATGAGTTTCGGGATCTCCCTCGAAGTAGACGAGAACGTCACTGCCCCAACCGGTCGCAAGCACGTCCCGGAGCCCATCCTGGTTGATATCGCCGACATCAATTGAAGTCAGCGCGGGACGGTGATAGACCGGAACGCCATCGCCATCCATCTGCCGCTCATACCCCAGGGTGTCGCTCTCCACGCCGAAATACTCGGGCTGAAAGATACCCTCGTCACGAAGGTTCAGAAAGAGATACAGATCGCGATGGCGGGTGGCGTGAAAACTGGCCACGAGGATATCAGGCCACTTGTGGGCGTCGATGTTGGCGACGGCCAGGGCATAGGGGCCAAAATCCGTCTTCAGGGAGGGGTGGAGCTTCTCGTACTTCAAGTCGCCCTGTGCAATCAGCAGGGAAAGTTCATCGTTTGCGGGACGCTCTTCGCGCAAATCGCTGAGCACGCCCCGGTCGGCGGTGACAATCTCCGGCCACTCGTCGCCATTGAGATCAACCGCCACAATGGCGGAGGGATTGGGACCCACCTGGAAGAGCTGGGGGCGCGCGCGCATGCCCGCCTGTGCCGGCCACGGAAGAAAGGCGAGGGTGGCGATGGCGAAACAGGCGGCACGCCGGGTCCGGGAGTGGGCACTCATGACCGGTCTCCCAGGGCGATAGCGAGTTTCAACGCGGCCACAAGGCTCGATTCGCGCGCCAGCCCCTTACCGGCAATGTCGAAGGCCGTACCATGATCCACGGAGGTGCGCACGATGGGTACGCCCAGAGTAATATTTACGCCTTCGTCCATGGCGATTAACTTCAGCGGAATGTGCCCCTGGTCATGGTACATGGCAATCACCAAGTCTAACCCTCCCTCCTGCATTTTTCGGAAAATAGTATCCGGCGGGTACGGGCCGCTGCATGCAAAGCCTCGGGCAATACAGGCTTCGACCGCGGGGCGGATTTCCTCAATTTCTTCCCGCCCGAATGCGCCGGCCTCGCCCGCATGGGGATTGAGTCCGGCGACCCCGATGCGCGGCGCGGAAAATCCCATCCTGACCAGGGCATCATGACCTATTTCGACGGAGCGTACGATTCGATCTTTCTTGACGTAATCAAGCGCTTCGCGAAGCGACAAGTGGCCCGTAATATGCACGATGCGCATCGTTTCGGTGAAGAGGCACATGCGGTAGTCGGTCGCCCCCGTGAGTTCGGCGACGAGCTCCGTGTGCCCAATGTAGTGGTAACCCGCGCGATAAATGCATTCTTTGCTGATGGGGCACGTTACCATGGCCGACAGGGTGCCATCGATGCATCCACGTGTGGCCGCCTCGATCCAGGCCACCGCGCTGTGCCCCGCCTCTGGATCGAGAACGCCAAACTGAACGTCGGGCCCCCTGACCCCCGCATCGAACACTGGGATGCAACCTGCGGGAGCCGGAGCAGTCAGCGACGGTATCGCGACAATCGGCGGACAGTCCGGGTAGAGCTCCGCCGCCCGTTGAAGGGCATGAGTGCTACCGAGAACCACGGGCGCGCACCACTGGTCGGGTGTGTGGCGGGCAAAGAGCTTGACGACGAGTTCAGGACCGATCCCGTTCACATCACCCAGGGTAATTCCTACGCGGGATAAAGTCATCGGTCTTCACTTTCCAACGGGGTTGAGTGCAGGGCGGCAGGGAAGGGTTCACGGTCTTCCTGCGAGCCTCGCATGCTAGCACAAACCCCGCCTCAAATCCCATGCGGCAGAGGAACTTCCAGCCCGCGATTCACTAAGGAAGGGCCTGACTTCGCGACACCATGGAGGCCAATTCTCGGCGATTTCCCCTGTATTCACCTCGTTTTTCATTTTCTCCTTGCGTTGGAACTATTCGAATGCTATACTCACTTTTTACGCCAGACAAGCAGGTTCGCAGGTCCACGGGAGGGGTCCTGTTCGTCCAGTTCGCCCTCTGCACGGTGGGTCTTTTGGCGCAAATCTCTTCGAGCACCCGACGGGTGAAGTGTGTCTATTCATAGAGAGGAGTGGTCGCGTTGATGCTTTCACACAGTGCTTATGCCGACGCCCTGATCACCTCGCTGCACGTTCAAGATGCCGCTTCCAAAGAGGGTTTCGACTGGCCCGACGTCTCGGGAGTGCTGGACAAGGTGGAAGAGGAAGTAGGAGAGATCCGGCAAGCATTGGCGTCGGGCGATTCTTCCCACGCACGCAAGGAATTGGGCGACCTGCTGCTGATCTCGGTCAACCTCGCCCGCTTTCTGGGCGCGGATCCCCGTGAAGAGCTCCTGAATGCCACCGCGCGCTTCTCGAACCGGTTTGTGTTTCTCAAGAAAGCACTCGCCGGTGAGGAAAAATGTATCGCAGAATGCACTCTTGAAGAGCTGGAAATCGGCTGGCAGCGCATCAAACACGAAGCAGACAAAGTACTTAGCACAGGGCTTGACATGGGTCGTATTCATGGTGCAAACTCAGGTCCTGATTTTATCAAAAACCCTTGATTTTAAAGGCCAAAATGAAGGTGTGGATAACTTGTTGGAAACCGGTGGATAACCGGTGGACAACTGGAAGATTCATCGATGACCAAGGGTTTCAGAGTCATATTTCTGGCTCGCCCCGATTCGGTTGAGGGTGTGGCAAACGACAATTGGATACGCTCGTTAATTATTCCAGTGCATTATTTCATCACGCAAACGAGTTGATTCAGTGTGTGTTCGTGGTCGGACAGGAGAGAAGATGGCTTCAAAAATCGAAGTGAACCCATGGCAGCAGGCGCAGGTACATTTGCAGGCCGCGCTGGATGAGTACAGCTACAAGAACTGGTTCGCGCAGACTCGCTTCGAGTCCTGCGCCAACGGCCAGTTGCTTGTGGGTGTACCCAGCCAGTTCTTCGCGGATTGGCTGCGCGACCATTACATGGATGCTGTTTGTGATTCTCTTCGCAAGGTCATGGCCGATTTCGAGTCCGTCCAGTTTATTCCCCGCCCTGAGCATACGGTCGATTTCAACGTCGCGCGCCTGCCCAGACCAATGGGTCAGTCCAAATCGCCCGTGACCCCGGACCGCGCACCCGCCAAGCGTCCTGTGGTAAGTCCGCGCAGCTACAACGGATTCAATCCCCGCTATACCTTTGATCGCTTTGTAATCGGTTCTGGGAACCGTTTTGCCCATGCCGCGGCCCGCGCCGTGGCCGAGTCTCCGGGCCGTGCCTACAACCCCCTTTTCCTCTACGGCGGCACCGGACTGGGAAAGACCCACCTCATGCAGGGCATCGGCCAATATCTGATGTCGCGCCAGTCGGAACTGCGCTGCGTGTTCATCTCCTCCGAGCATTTCACCAATCAGCTCATCCAGAGTATCGCGGAGAAATCGACCCAGCAGTTTCGCGCGAAGTACCGGAAGGTCGACGTGCTCCTGATCGACGATATCCAGTTCATCGCCGGCAAGGAAGCCACCCAAGAAGAGTTCTTTCATACCTTCAACGTGCTCTTTGACATGCACAAGCAGATCGTGCTTTCCAGTGATCGCAGCCCGAAGGAAATGCGCGGTATCGAGGAGCGCCTCATCTCGCGCTTCGAGTGGGGCTTGGTGACCGACATCCAGCCGCCCGACCTGGAGACGCGTGTCGCCATTCTTCAGCGCAAGGCCCAGGAAGAGAATCTCACGATTCCAGATGATGTCATGCGCTATATCGCAACGTACATCACCACCAACATCCGCGAACTGGAAGGTGCCCTGATCACGGTTCTCGCCTACAGTCGTCTGACGGAAGAGAAAATCTCCATCTCCATGGTGGAAGATGTCCTGCGGGACCTCATCGGCTCGGAGAAGATCAAGCCGGTCACCATTGAGCAGGTCCAGCGCGCCGTGGCCGATCACTTTGACGTCCGCATCGCCGACCTCCACGGTCGCAGCCGCCAGCGCCAGATTGTGAAGCCCCGCCAGCTTGCCATGTACCTCTGCAAGGAGCTCATCCCCAGTCTCTCTTTGAGCGACGTGGGGGAGGCCTTCGGCGGCAAGGATCACACGACCGTGATGTACGCCTGTGACAAGGTGTCCACCGAAGTCAAAGAGTCCCCCGTCTCGCGCCAGATGGTGGAACAACTTACCAAAACTATTCGCTCGTAACACCCACGCTCCGGTGACTCTGTCTGCCCCGGAGCCCCATTTTCACTGGAGTCCAGGGCCGCGCTGTGTTACCATAGAGTGAGGAGTCCAGCTACATGTCCGTCCTTAATATCGTACTTTTTCCAGATGATCCGCTCACGCGCAAGGCTGAGCCCTATTCCGAGATCGGCCCCGATGTTTCCCGCCTCGCGCGGGATATGATTGAGACGATGCACGCCGCCGACGGCGTGGGGCTGGCCGGCCCCCAGGTGGGGGTGGCCAGGCGCATTTTCGTCTACCACGAGCCCGACGGCGAACCCCGTTGCCTCGTAAACCCCGAGATCCTCGTCATGGATGGCAGTGAAGAAGGGGAAGAGGGTTGCCTCAGTATGCCCCGGATCTACTCGGACCGGATCCCGCGGGCAACCTTCGTTGAAATCAAAGGCCTCGACGAGACCGGCGCGCCCGTTCACTTTGAAGCGCGCGACTTCCTCGCCCGTATTATCCAGCACGAGTACGACCACCTCGACGGCATCCTTTTCCCGCAGCGGTTGGACATCATTACCCGCGATGCCGTGCTTCAGGAATGGCAGGCCGTTCGCGCCGAGATACTGGACGAAAAAAACAGGCAGCCGGTCTAGAACCATGTTGCTGGATTCTCCGACCGTCGAGCGACTGGTGGACGCCTTTCGCAGGCTTCCGGGGGTGGGCAAGCGATCCGCCGAACGCCTGGTCCTTCATCTCCTCAGTGCACCTGCCGATGATGCCTACCGGCTCAGCGAGGCCATTCGAAGCGCCCGGGAGCGGATCACCACGTGCAGTATCTGCCGGAATCTCACCGAGGAAAACCCCTGCGCTATCTGTGCCGACGAGCGGCGCGACGCTGCGGTTATTTGCGTTGTGGAGCAGCCCGCGGGCGCCATGGCCATCGAGCGTGGGGGAATGTTTCGCGGGCGCTATCATGTGCTCCATGGCGTGCTCAACCCCCTTGAGGGCGTTGGCCCTTCCGAGTTGTGCCTGGAGCGGCTTTACGCCCGATTGGCCGGCAATGCCGTGGAAGAGGTGATTATTGCCACCAACGCCACCGCCGAAGGAGAGGCGACGGCGCTTTACCTTTCCCGCCAACTGGCCCAACGCGGCGTAAAGGCCAGCCGGATTGCCCATGGTGTCCCCATGGGCAGTGGCTTGGAATTTGCCGACGAAGCCACCCTGTCGCACGCCATGCAGGGGCGTACCCTCCTCCACTGATTCGGGTTTCCCGGGGCGTAGGGTTACCGGGCAGAGCGCGGGGCTTCTGGAACGGGGGTAGCCGTGGCCATTCCGAGGAAGGATTCCTTCAGCTTGACCTCCACGCCGGTGATATTCACGTCCACTTTATAGGTGCTCTCATCCTCAAGCCACGCATAGGTGCTCTCCATGGTCAAGTTATGCGTGCGCTTTAATTCCGTGGCCGCCATGGGCAGGATGAAGGGGCCCATAAACTCCAATCGTCCCCGCACTGCGGGATCAGCATGTATAAGGAGCTGAATCACCAGAGTGTCTGGGTTTTTCAGGTCGATGGCCAGCCGCACATCGGTCACTTGCGTCAGCAGGTCCAGCGCCGCCGTAAACTGAGGGTTGGTCTTCAACAATTCGAGGCTTGTGCCCCAGATGGGCGCACAGGCGGCGATCAAGGTGACGATATCGCCCGTTCGGTTGTCGATGACGCCCTCCGCCAAATGTCCGCCGTGAAGGGCAAGGGAATCCTCCGGGGATTCCATCGACCAGCTTTCCAGAATGGTGGATTCGAGTCCGTCGGGCAAGGTCAGGGAGCCTTGGGCCTTCAGTTTGCCCCGTCCGTCCAGCGAGAATCCTGGATCGTCCCATTGGATTGCGGATGTGGCCTCCTTGAAATTGGTTTGATTGTTTAGAAATTCGGGCAGGAAGGGGCCACCGCGCTGCTCGTTCATGAAGAGCGTGAGGCGGTAGGAGCCGTCGCGAAAATCCGAGTTTCCGAGTAGGGCTACTTCACGGGGAAGCACTTTCGGGAGAAGACCGGCCAGGTCCCATGGAAGCCAGGCGGGCAGGGGGGACTCAGGGGGATAGTAGGGCTTAAGATCTTCACCAAGCCGAGCCGTATCCACCATTAACCGCAGACGCGTATCGGCAGACGCCAGAGAATCGTGGGTTACGATGGCCGATGGAAGCCACCCATAGGTCTGGTTGAGCTTGTAGCCCGCAACCGATCCGAACACGCCCACCACCAGCAGAAGGGTGATAAAGGCAATAAACAACTTCTTTCGCATGTAGACTCCGTCGGGTGACCGGGAAAGGTACCATCAAGATTACGTTTATCGGTGGTCTTAGGAAGACACACCCTCGAATGCCCCCGCAAGACGATAGTAAACCGGAATTCGGGTTTTCTCCCGGAATCCGGCGCACTTGTACATTTTAACGGCAGGATTATCGCACGTTACGCCCAGCGCAATATAGTTGAGTCCGTGGCGGGCGAAAGCGGCGCTCAGCGCCTCGAGTAAGCACCTACCCATCCCGTTTCCCTGAAAAGACGGCCGCACGGCAAGGTGGAGTACAAAACCAAGTCCAGGGAGTACCTGACACCCCACGCCGAAACCTGCGCACTGGCCGTCTTTCCAGGCAGCAATGGCGAAATCGGGCACGAACGGTCCGAAGTGACCGTTAACTGCGCGCGTAAGGTATGCCAGCGCCTTCGATCTGGACTGAACCTCGGGAAAGAGGAACCACTCAGGGTGTCCGATATAGGCGTCGGCGAGAACCGTGCCAAGGGCCTCCAAATCGGAGACTGAGGGGGGAGTAAACACAAATCCAGACGCATAGGCCGGTGCGATGGCGCCCGTAGGTCTGCGCATGATTTGACGCTCGATTTTCGTGAATCCATAGCACTCAAACACCGGATCGAGCGCAACCGGATGGAATGGAATGAACTCCGTCATGAGTTCGCGGGTATCTTGTGCAATGAATTCGAGGGCATAGTGCAGCAGGGCCTCTCCAACCCCCGCGCCTCGATAGGGTTCAAGAACATGGAGGAAGGACAGTATCGTTCTTGTCTCATCACGTTTTACGAAGAGCATGGCCGAAACGGTATCGACGGACAGGCACGCAAACGCGAGAACATCGGCATTTGCAATAGTTGACGCGATACCATTTGTGGCCGTTTGCGCATAGTAATCGGCTGCATCGGGGCCATATAGGTCCCTGAAGCCCGGCAGGATTTCCCTGACATAGTCGGCGACATTGAGCGGGGCGGTATAGAGTCGTTTCAATTCATACATGGCTGGGGATCCGAGGATGTTCAGGCGTGGAAGGCGAGTATACGCCGAGGGACGACGGGTTCCAAGGTGAATTGTACAGGACTATTGA
>JBIJDL010000241.1:0-9254 GCA_044344195.1 Candidatus Hydrogenedentales bacterium | reverse complement strand
TGGTGACACGCCGCCGAGTCGTAGCCGATCGCGCCGCTGGATTCGACGCATCTTCGTGATGTGTCTGGCCACTGGCGCTCTCCTGGGCGCTTTGGGCTTTACCGGATGGCCGCAGCGCGTCGGCACGGGGCTAATCATCTCTTCCCAACTGGGCGGAACGGCCCAGGTTGACTCCATCGGTCTCGGCAATCCACTCGTCGCACAGGGAATCACTCTGACCGCCAACGCCGGGTCGATCTACAGTCCCGTGGTTCAGGTGGAGCGGGTGGAAGCTACATACCGGCTCGCCCCGGAGAATGGTCGCCACATCGGCAGCGTGGCGCTTTCGGGCGTCGATATCTCGCTGGAACAGGGCGAGACAGAGAACAACTTTCAATTTCTCCTGGACCGATTTTCCCAGCCGGGCGGCGGCGGTGACCCCACGCCGTGGATTCCGGAGCAACTGGATCTGGAGCGGCTCCGCCTCGGCCTTCGCTTCCCAGGCTTCAATCTCGCGGCCGAGAATCTGGGTATCCACGCGCTCCTGGAGAGCGGGACAACCGGGTCGGTGCGGCTTGGCGCGCCCACCGCTTCGCTCGCCTGGTCGTCCGCGGCCGATTCAGGAAACGAGCATCGCACCACGGGTTCCATCGCGCTGGACGCGGCCTGGAACCCGGACGGGGCCGATGTGGATGGCGCGATCAATCTGGGCACCTTTGCCCAGTTGAATGGGACCTTCTCCGCTACGAAACGGGCGGGTGTTCCCTACTACGCGGTCTCGATTTCCGAGGCCACCCTTCAGGACCCAATCTGGTCCGTTCTTTTGAATGGCCTTTCTCCCATTCCCACGCGATTCGACTCGGCCCAGCTCCGTGACAGTGATGTACACTTTCATTTTCCGGCGGACGGGATCGCCATCGATCAGGCGACGGTGGATGGGTCCTTCACGGGCTTTGCCGTGGGGCCTGAGGAGGCCCCGTTCTACAAAGGCCCGCTCCAGCTTGCCCTGCGTGGCAACTATGGTGACCAGACCGAAATCGTGGGCACGATGACCCTGCGCGATCGACTCGCGCTGGAAGCGGCGTTCCAACTGACGCCGGACGGGCTGACCGGCACCTTCGGCTGGGAGCTCTGGCCGCGGGACGATCTCATTGCCCTGACGCCCCCGGCCTATGCGGGCATTCTGTCCACGCTGGCCCCGCTTGCGCGTCTGGGTGCCAAAGGGACTATCGCCCAGTCGCCCGGGGTGTTCACGGTGGAGGGTGCCCTCGCGGCGGATTTTGGCGGCGACACACCGATGAATATTCCGATTTCCCTTTCGTGGACCACCGAATCGGGCCTGTCCACGCTGACCCTGTCGGCCGAGACCGCGCTGGAAGAGGCCCGGTTGAAAAGCACGACTACGGTGCCTCAGGAGGGGGCGGTGCGGGTGGAAAATGTGCTCACGGCGGTATCTCCAAATGCCTGGGCCGAACGCCTCCTGGGTAAAGCAATCGCGCCCAATCTCGTCGCGGCCCTTTCCGGCCACGCCAACCTTTCGTTGGCCGCCGCGCAGCCGCTGGAGATTGATTTGGAGCTGTCGAGCCCGGGACTGGGCTACGGGAGCATTGCGTTGGCCGCCGAGCCCCCCGTGGCCCTGGCGGGAAAGATGACCTATGACACGGCCTCGGGTCGGCTCGCGGGGAAGTCCTTAAAACTAGCCCAGGAAGGGACGGTGGACATTGCTGCCGCGGGATGGTCTCTCGATCTGCCGAAGGCGACGCTGGAGGGTGACCTGGAGGGAACATTGTCGCTGGATACTCTGGCGGACATGTTTAGCCTGTCGGGACTCTCGGGTGCCGCAGTGCTCGACGGCCATTTGGAGGTAGGTCCGGGGGGTACGCGTTTCAGCAAGGTTCATGCAACTTCGGAGGATATTCTCTACGGCGACTGGGGCGTGCCCTACGGATCCCAGTTGGCGTTAAACGGCGATCTCGCCTATGACACGGCGGCCAGCAGCCTGACTTTATCCCCCTTTGCGGCGGCAATCGACGAAGGCACGCAACTTACCTTGACCTCGCTCGCTTTCCTGTTTGCCCGAGAGGGCTCACCTTTCCGGGCGAATTTTTCCGGACTCGCGCTGGAATCTGATCTAGACCTGCTCGTGCGGCGCAAGCTGCTTGCGTCTGTCTCGGGCGGCCATGTCGCCCTCGCGAGCGAGGAACTGGCCTGGACCGGCGAATCCTTCTCGGGCATGACTACCTGGGAACTGCGCGCCGAGTCGCTGGAGTTGCCGGAAAAAATGGGAGCCTTCACCAGCCTGATACACACTGGCCAATATGATCCAGGACCGGGCGAGGCGGGCGGTGGCCCCCTTAGCGTGGGCCCCTTCAAGGTGTATGAGATTCCCTTTGGCGCGACGTCTACGGAGGTCAAGGTGACGCCGGAGACCATCGCCTGCACCAGGTTTGAAACGGAATTTCTGGGGGGCACGCTGGCGCTGGGCGGCGAGCTGAAGTACCGGGAGGCGAACTACCCCGGCGCGGTGCGGGCGGAGGCCAGCGAGCTTGACCTGGAGCAATTTACACAGACTTTCAAGCCTCCGGATGTGGTGATGACGGGCAAGGTGAATGGCACGGCCGATCTCATCATATCGGCGGAGGGGCTGGTGGATCTCAATGTGGATCTGACCGCTTCGGAAAACCTCACGCTGAACCAGGCGGCGGTGCGCCAGATCTTGATGCAGCAGTATGTGAACGATGCCGTGGGGAGCAAGCAGATCCAGAAGGTAATCGAAAAAGTCATCGGCAAGGACGAGCAGCGCGCCTTTGAGAAGGCGGTGATTACGCTCCATCTGGAAGACGGGCTGGTGGTGGGCGTGGCCCGGCTGGAGAGCAAGAATCTGGATGTGACGGTGGATATCAAGGCCGAGCCCGAGGCGATCCTCCAGGCCATCCAATCGGCGGCGGAAGACGCCCCGTGAAACTCGCAATATTTTGGAATCCGGGTATAGAATGAATGAATAAAGGTCTGGCCAGTACGTCTTAGGACGTGAAAGGAACAAAACACCATGACACGAAAACTTTTCTGCCTGCAGGCCGCCGCACTGCTGGCACTCGCAGGGTGCGTCATCCGCACGGAGCACAAGATCGACGCCCACATCACGCTGGATATCCGGCACGTCCAGGAACAGGCGGGGGACGTGCTCAATTACATTGAAGGCAAGTCCGACGAACTTCCGGGCCTGGAGCAGAAAGCGGAATCGACTTCGTGGCTCTGGAAGAGCCTGGAGTTCCTTGACCCCTTTGAAACGGTGCAGGCGGCGGAGATGAAATCCGACTCGGCCCGGGTCAAGGAAATCGCCACGGAGCTCCGGAAGAACAACGACGCCATCGCGAAGCTGAAGAAAGACGGCTGCCTGGGCGAAACGAATCGCGGCTATGTGGAATTGAAAGAGTGTGACGCGATGAAGGACGCGGACGCCAAGAACAAGGCCCAGACGCTCCTCGCCGAAGAGAATAAGGGCCGCAAGGCGCTGTACGCCGAGATCGCCCGCCTGAACAAGGAAGAGGGCCTTAGCGTTACTGCGGTAGAGCAGATTTATGCCGTAGAGCGCCTCAAGCGCGGCATCGCTGGCGAGCAGTATCAGCTCCCCAGTGCGGGCAAGCTCTTCGACGATATCAAGGCTTCCAAAGTCGGTGCAGCGATCGGCGCGGCCTGCAAGCCGGATGCCTGGGTGACGATCCCGTAGACCGAAAGTTACTGTGATTTCATGAGGCGGCGTACCCGATTCGGGTGCGCCGCTTTTTTGAGTGGGAATGGGTCTTATGAGTCTTATGAGTCTTATGGGTCTTATGAGTCTTATGAGTCTTATGAGTCTTATGAGTCTTATGAGTCTTATGGGCTACTGTCTCATAAGATCTATTGGTCCCATACGACCCATACGACCCATTTCCCAAACTGGAACCCCATCGGCCAAATTTGGGACAATAGGCTTCTCTACCCCAATCACTTTCCCGGCCCCCAACGTGCGCCGGCTTACCTCCAGGAGGCCCCATGGCGACCAAAGAATTCCCCATCATCCCCGAAGATGTGCCCGCAGTGAAAACGGAGCATCGGACCATCTGCACGGCCCTGCCCGCGCCCGCATCCGTGCCAACGCTGGAACGACTTCGCGCCATTGAGCCCCGCAGCATGGGCGGGCAGCCCCCCATAGTGTGGGATCATGGCCATGGAGAATACGTCTGCGATGCCTTTGGCAACCAGTGGATCGATTTTTCCAGCGGCGTGCTGGTGACCTCCAGCGGCCACGGCCGTCCCGAGATCGGCGAGGCGATTTCCGCCATGGCGAAGAAGGGCCTATTCTACGCCTACGCCTTTCCCACGGAGATTCGCGCGCAACTGATCGAAGAGATCCAGAGTTACTTGCCCGAGCCGCTGAAGCGCGTGTTCCTCCTGACCACGGGCGCGGAAGCTACGGAGTGTTGCATCAAGCTGGCGCGTACGAAGGGCATGCAGGTCGGCGGCAAGGACAAGTCGGTGCTTGTGAGCTTCAGCCATGCCTTCCATGGCCGCACCATGGGATCGCAGCTCGCGGGTGGCATCCCCGCGCTGAAAACGTGGATGGGAGACCTGGACCCACGCTTCGTGAACGTGCCCTTCCCCGATGGCTATCGCCAGACGGACACGAGTTTTGAGGTTTTTGAGGCGTCGCTACTTGCGCAGGGTGTCAAGCCGGAGCAGGTTTGCGGCGTGATGAGCGAAACCTTCCAGGGGTGCAGCGCAACGCTGATGCCGGCGGAATATGCCCAGTCGCTTCGGAAGTGGTGCGACGCCCATGGCGCGCTGCTGATCTTTGATGAAGTACAGGCAGGATTCGGTCGCGCGGGCAAAGCCTTCGGCTTCCAGCACCTTGGCGTAGTGCCGGACTTGGCCGCCTGCGGCAAGGGCATCTCCGGCGGTACCCCGCTCTCGGCGGTGGTGGGCACGGAAGAACTCATGAACATGTACGGTCCCGGGGAAATGACCAGCACGCACTCGGCGAATGCCATTTCGGCGGCGGGTGCGCTGGCGAATCTTCAGGTGATCAAGAAAGAGGGCCTCATCGAACACGCCGCGCAACTTGATCCGGTGCTGAAAGAAGGCGCGGTCGCCATCGCCGCGGCCGCCAAGGGCCGCATCGGCGCTCACGATTCGGTGGGCCTCGTGGCTTCGCTTCAGTGCCGCAAGGGCACCTCGGGCACGGATCCCGACCCGGATCTGGCGTGGACGGTGATCTACGAGTGCTACAAGCGCGGCGTGATGCTCTTCGCGCCCGTGGGCGTGGGGGGAGGCGCGGTGAAGATCTGTCCGCCGCTGGTGATCAAGGAAAGCGCCCTGCGAGAGGGCCTGGGGGTAATTGAAGGGGTGGTGCGGGGGTTGGTGTAAAATCTCAAGCACCGACATAAGAATTCTATCTTAATTTTGCCCGGTCTCTGTTACAATCTATGTAAGCCCTTGAAAGGTTGGACACAATGAGCACGACTGACATGATTGAAGAAGCCAATATGCTGCCCGTCGAAGACCGGCTGCGGCTAGTCGATTCGTTACTTCGTTCACTCAATACCCCTGTCCCCGAAATCGATGCGCAGTGGATAGCGGTGTCGCGGCAACGCCTCGAAGAAGTGAGATCTAGGGCGGTCGAGCCTATTCCGGGAGACGAGGTCTTTGCGGAACTTCGCGCGCGCTTTCCGCGTCGATGAAATACAAGTTTCATCCTGATGCGAGGGCTGAATTCTTCGAGGCCGTTGCGTACTATGAATCTTGCGAGCCTGGACTCGGCCCGGACTTCTATGACGAAGTAATGGCGACAATCGACAACATCGTGGCTCACCCGCTTGCGTGGTCCTCTATTGACGGAGAGATCCGACGATGTTTGGTGCATCGGTTTCCTTTTGGTGTCGTTTACAGCGACGAGGGCAAGTATATTTTACTCGTTGCCGTCATGCATTTGCGACGAGCTCCTGGGTACTGGAAATATCGACTTCAGTAGACCTCGCTTCCACGCAACGCTACTCTCCCACCGGCTGCCCGCGCTTCAGCGTCCCCTGCAGCGGGCACCCTTCGCAGTTCGGGCGGGTCTTGCAGAAGTGCTTCCCCGTCCACACGATGAGCCCGTGGTACTCCTTGAAGTAGTCCACGTCGAGGTCCAGGTTCTCTTCGAAAAACGCGCGCAAGGCCTCATACTTGATATCCCCCGGCACGAGGCCGTGGCGGCTGAACATGCGGCGTGTGTAGGCATCCACCACGAAGACCGGCTTCTCGCAGGCGTACAACAGGATGTCGTCGGCAGTTTCGGGGCCGATGCCCTTCAGGGCGAGCAGTTCCGGGCGCAGTTCCGCCAGCGGTCGCCTGGCCATGCGCTCGACGCTGCCGCCGTAGTGGTCCACGAGATGCTGGCAGAAAAGGCGGACGCGCAGCGCCTTCTGGCGGAAGTAGCCCGAAGGTCGCAACGCGGCCTCCAGCAATTCCCGGTCGGCGGCCAGCATCGTGCGGGGCGTCAGGAGCTCCTCCCGCCTCAAGTTGACGATGGCCTTTTCCACGTTCGTCCAAGCGGTGTTCTGCGTGAGAATGGCACCGATGCAAATCTCGAAGGGCGTGTCTCCCGGCCACCAGTGGGTCTTGCCGTGGTGGGCCGACATGAGGTCGTAGAAGTGGCGGAGGGTGGTGTGGAGCTTTTTGTTCATTGAAACCTGCGACTTCGACGATACGTGGGATATGTTAGACTGGACAACAAGGGGAGCATGCCCATAGGAACGCTATCACTCCACCGTGGAGAACGACAAGTTTCATGAAGATTACAACGAGTCTCATCCTGGTCGTATTCGTCGGGTGCCTGCTGACATCTTGCAACGGACTGCGATCCGGCAACGCCCCTGCCACCGACAACACGCGCCTCGAGCAGATCGAGACCATGTATGCGGAGTACCGCGAGGACTTTCCCGACGTCAAAGAAATTTCGCCCCAGGGTGTGGCGGACCGGCAGAAATCCGGGGACCTTGTGCTGGTGGATGTGCGCACCCAGGAAGAGCAGGCGGTATCGATGTTGCCGGGTGCCATAACGGCGGAGGCCTTTGCGGCGGCGGAAGAAACCTACCGCGACAAAGCGGTGATCACCTATTGCACGATAGGCGCGCGGAGCGGAGTCTATGCGGATGAGCTGCGCCAGAAGGGCTTTGATGTGTGCAATCTGAAAGGCAGTCTCCTCGCATGGACCCATGCGGGACTTCCGCTGAAGGATGCAGCAGGCCAGGACACGAAGCGGGTGCACGTCTATGGGAAGACTTGGGATCTGGCGGCCGAGGGGTATGAGGCGGTTTGGTAGGAGGCAGTTGATAGTTGACAGTTGACAATTGACAGTTGACAACGATGGTGATGGGGCTGAATTGGCGTTCAGACTCCAGACTCCAGCCGTTAGCCAAGCGCTCATTTCGTTGCGCGCGCCGTGCTGTGGCCCTATGTTATACTTCCACGAATTGGCTGCCGCGTCTGGAGACGGGTCCTGACACGGAGATCGCCAGCCATCGACCCAACCGGAAATCTTTTTCATGGTCACCCTACCCCTTGCCCCTCGGGATACCCAACTCGTGCGGCTCCACCTCTTCGGATCACAGGCCCATATTCTGAGTGAAGAGATTCAACGCCATCCCAATCTGGAAATGGTGGATGGCGCGCCTGACGTGGTGGTTTGTTATGGCGGTGACGGCACGCTGCTGGCGGCCGAGCTGGCTTATCCGGGCGTTCCCAAGGTCCCGGTGTTAAACAGCCGACGCGGCCACCGCTGCATCCCCCATCCGGCGGCCGACGTTCTTCGCGGCCTGTCACTCGGGCAACTCATTTCCAACGACTACACGAAGATTCAGGCGGAGGTCTTTCGCCATGGGAAGCCGCTGTATCCGGGCGTGCTTTCGGCGTTGAACGAGTTCAACGTACACATGGGCCTGATTAACAGCGCCGTGCGCTTTCAGCTCTGGCTTAATGGCGACCCCTACGAGGATGGATTCGAGCTGCTGGGCGATGGTTTCGTGGTTTGCACCCCTTTCGGCAGTACCGCCTATTTCGCACAAATCACCCGCGGTATCTTCACGAAGGGGATCGGTATCGCGTTCAAGTCCACCAACGCCCATATTGACCATCTGGTACTGCCCGATGACACCGAATTCCGAATCCGCATCACCCGCGGCCCGGCAGTGTTGGCCTTTGACTCGGCCGACCAATATGTTTCGCTGGAGGAGGACGACGAATTGCTTGTTCGCCGCGATCCTCAGATGGCGATTATACTCACCTGCGGCCCCGTGAAGCGGCTGGACGAACCGTTTTAGCCGACGGTTTCGCAGGTAATTTTCTCCCGAACTGGCGAAAATTACCACTTAGGTGAGAGAATAGGGGGTATAAAGTAGCAGCCGAATTCCAAGTCAACCGTACTATGGATCTTGCGCGCAGTTTTTGCACTCATGTAATGAATGTTCTGGACCTGGAAAAACGTTGGGACGCACCGTACCAGTCGATAAGACGGGTAACGGAACGCCGCGTCTAGAATGAATCCACTTCTGAACGAAGGATACCGGACCATGTCCCGGTGAATCCTTCAACGCTCCGACCCATTGAAATACCGAGGTACGTCAGTATGCAGCAGTTATTTCCAGCCATTCATTGCGTTACGTATTTCCGGGCCTCGGCCTGGGTTGTGACGATCAGCCTGATAGCGTCGGGCTCCTGGGCCAATGGGGTGCCCAATATTCTCGTTCCAGGTGGTGCGCCGGATTACGATTTTCGCTTTGGAGGCCCCGGCAGCGCGGACGGTCAGTTCAACGCACCCAACGGCATCTGCGTGGACGGGGAAGGGAACATCTACGTTGCGGACGCGGTCCAGAAGCGCATCCAGAAATTCGACAAGACGGGTGTGTTTCTGTTCGCCTGGGGTACGCCGGGCGTGGGAAACGGACAGTTTGATTCCCCGGCCGACGTGGCTGTGGATTCCGTGGGCAATATCTATGTGGCGGACCGGGCCAACCTGCGTATTCAGAAGTTCACCTCAACGGGCGACTTTATCCTGACCTGGGGCGAAGAGGGGAACGGTGACGGCCAGTTCGACGATCCCTACTATCTCGTGTTGGATTCGTCGGACAACCTCTATGTGACCGATCAGGGCAACGATCGCATCCAGAAATTTGATACGAACGGCAATTTCCTGACCAAGTGGGGCACCAGCGGTTCCGGGAATGGTCAGTTTAACGGTCCCCGGGGAATTGCCGCGG
>JBIJDL010000239.1:0-9263 GCA_044344195.1 Candidatus Hydrogenedentales bacterium | reverse complement strand
CTCGCTACCCGGCGGCGGCCAACCTTACCGGGGCGGGGTTCCCACCCGCTAGACTTCACGACCTAGCCCGGCCGCACTGGACATTCATGTCCGAGGCAGGGCCTACGGTAGTGATCAATTGACACGGTGATCTTGTGGTGAAATCTCGGGTCTTGTCATCCCCACGAAAGTGGGGATCCAGAGAATGTGCGGAGTGCACTTCGCCTGTGCACGGGATTCCCACTTTCGTGGGAATGACGTTGTTTGCGTGGCAGTGGAACTACATATCTTGTTGGCCTCGGCGACCGAGGTGTGCCTTGCCTCGGACAGGAATGTCCGAGATCCTTTAAAACCCCTTTTGCTCTTGACGCCAGTGCTCCCTGTGCCGTACAACGTAGTCCTACACGGAACGGGCATCGTTCCGGATTCTGAAACGATCCTCGGGCAAACTCAGGGGGAACCTATGGCCAAGAAACTTGATCGGGATACCACGTCGTCCATGAAGGCGTTGACGCTTTACAGCCTGCTGCTCTTTTCGGGGAAGCGCTATTCCCTGACGGAACTCTCGGCGCGGCTGGAGTGTTCGAAGCCGACGGTCTTGCGGCTGATCGACGCCATCGACGGTGGGCGTTCGCTCCATGTGCGGGTGGAGACGGAGAAGGTGGGCAAGCAGTGCTATTACTGGGCCACGCGCCCGGAGGCCAAGCCGAATGTGGCGCTGGACGCGAAATCGATCCAGGAACTGGTGCTTTGCCGGGACATGCTGTGGAATGTGATGCCGGCGACCCTGCGGGATGAAATCAGCGCGACCATCGAGCGGACCACCGTGCTGCTGGGTAATTTCGATGACCGCGAAACGGCGCTTCATTCGGTGGCGGCACCGTCGGCGAAGGGCATGGTGGACTATTCCCAGCACCAGACGGTGCTGGCGACGCTGTTGGGCGCCCTGCACGCGCGGCGGATCGTCGAACTGGTGTACCGGGCCCACGACAAGCCGGAGGGCAAGGCGATGTCGGTGGCACCGCTCAGCCTGGTGACCCACCGGGAGAGCCTTTACCTGCTGGCGCGGCGCGAGCAGGACCTGGATAAGACGGAAGACTTTTTCGAGCCGCGCCTGGCCGTGCAGCGCATCGAATCGGCCGCGATGACCGAGCGATCCTTCACGCCACCCGCCACGAGAGTTGATCACGACGGGCACTTCGGCTTCATGCCGGGGAAGCCTTTCCAGGTCGTGGTGGAAGCGGAGGCGCGTGTCGCACCCTACCTGCGCGAGCGGATCTGGAGCGGCGATCAGAAATTCGCGGAGCTGGAGGGCGGGCGGCTCATGCTGGTGTTCAGCGCCACGAGCGAGAATGAGGTGGTGAGTTGGGTGCTGGGCTTCGCGGGTGAAGTGAAACTTATGTCGCCGAAAAATTTGCGGTCGCAGATCGGTGAGCGCGCGGGCAATTTGGCGCAGCAACATGGCTGAGGGGCAATCGCGTCACGTGCGGTGTTCGCGAGCAACGTGACGCCTTCAAAAAAGGGCCGCCGGACCGGGCGCAATGACCACCCGGCCCGGCGGAGAGTATGGGCAAGCTCTCAGCCTGATTTAGTGGCCGTCGCGATTAGAGTCGCCCGGGATATAGTCGTCGAGGCGCTGCCAGGCATCGCGGGCTGCCTGTTTGGTCTTTTCCCAACTGGTACCGTCTTTGCCCACGCGCTTCTCGTGGTGCTTTCGCAGATCCGCCTCTGCCTCGTCAAAGGTTCGGCCGCGATACTGGCCATAGTTTTCGTAGGCGGTGCGATAGCCTGCTTCGTAAACGTCGAAGGGATCGCCCTTAGTTACGTAGGGCCGGGTGGCGTAGTTCGCACGCCAGTAGGCGTCTTCGGCGGTCGGGTCGATGTTCTCCGCGACGGCCTTGCCCGCCAGCCCGCCAGCCACCGCGCCCACGGCGATGCCGATGCCGGCACCTATCGGGCCACCCACCGCGCCGATGGCCGCGCCCGCGAGCCCACCGCCCGTGGCGCCGACGCCGGAGCCGACCGGGTGCGCGCCGGGCGTTCCGGTAAGGGGATCCAAATTGTCATCCTTAACTGCTGTATTGATCGATTTGTGACTCATCGTTTTTTCCCTGTGTTGAGAATGCACGGAATGTGCATCCAGTGAGTGATTCAAGCAAAGCCTGAAAATTGTGCATGGTCGAAAGTTCAGTGCGCGCTGACAAACCCTTTCGCAACCGCGTGGCGGGTAGCCATCTCGTGGCAGGATTCGGCGCAGCGACGGCAAGTTTCCGCACAATATGCCATGTAGTCGTCGTCCTCACTCAGGGCATCGCACTCATCCGCGCAGCGTTCACATATCTTGCTGCACACGCCGCAGGTGAAGTGATGATGCTCCGAACCGCGGAGCATGAAGTCCGCGCTGGTCTGAGCGATATGGGCGCAGTCCATCAGCATCCGGATGTGTGCGGGCTCCGCATGGGCTCCGCCGCGTTCGATGCACTGAAAAATGCCGCGGGTGGTGGCATCATGGCACTCCAGGCACTGTTCGATACAATGCGTGAGGTGTCCATCCTCATAGACGGGTGTTTCGAGTTCTATAGTCTGCATAGGTTGTTTCCTTTTAGAGTTCCGGATCCAGATGGGCCAGCGGCGTGTTGGCCGGACCCATGATTGCTTCGCCAAATCTATTGAACCGCGAACCGTGGCAGGGGCAGTCCCAACTCTTCGCTTCTGGATTCCACCGCACGATTCCGCCCAGATGAGGACATACTGCGGAGCGTTTGAACAGTTTCCCGTTTCCGTCACGGTATACGGCGATCTTCGAGACGCCGTCGCGCAGGATCGCCCCGCTATCGAGGGGAATTTCCGCCGTGCTTTCCACGTTGCCCGGGGTGAGCCAATCGCGAAACTGCGCCGCCGTGTTCACGTTCTGTTTCAGGTATTCGCCGAGGGTTGCGAGGGACTTGCGCGATGGTTCGTAGAGCGCCTCCCACGGGTTCTCCCGGCCCAGGATCAGATCACTAAGCAGGATTCCTGCGACCGTTCCGTGTGTCATCCCGCTCCCGTTATCCCCGGTACAAATGAACACGTTGGGGCTGTCTAGAGGATTTCTGCCTATGAAGGCGAGGCCGTCTACGGTATTCATCACTTGACCAGACCACTCGAATTCGATATCGCCCATGGCCGGAAAGTGGCGACGGGCCCACGACTCGAGGCGGCCGTAACGTTCCTGGGTGTCGTCCGCCTGGCCGACTTTGTGGTCTTCCCCTCCGACGATCAGGATCTCGTGGGGTGAATCCCACTGTGACACGTTATCGAAGCCTGCGGGGTTGTCGTCTTCCGGCGCATTGTCGTACGGCGGAGGCGCGACGACGCTGGGTGCGTTTTGCAGGCGCACATAGTGGCAGGGGTCTTCCGTGTCCCAGTACAGCGCCAGGGGCAGTGATCCGGCTGGAATTCGTGCGCCAATAACATAGGTGCGGTAGCCCGACTGCTTTGTGTGAATCGCAAAACGATCATTCACGGGGCTGTTGGTTGCGACGACGACTGAGTCCGCCGTGACCACGTGGCGGCCCGCATAGACGTGCCCCAGGTCCCCGCCCTCGATGCGGTCTGCGCTGGTGTGGGTATGGATAAGTCCGCCATCGCGCGTGATGCACCGGGCCACCCCCACAAGATATTTGATTGGGTGAAATTGGGCCTGGTTCGGGAACACGAGACAGGGTCCTCCGATCCCGCCACGGTGCGGCAAGTTTCGGAGCTTGCGCACGCCGCCCAGGCCCGCGCGGTGGGCTGCGGCCATTTCCAGGTCGAGAGTCTGCTCCGTATCATCGGGGCCAAGAAAGAGATATCCATCCACGCGACAGAAACCGCAGTCAATGGATTCGCTGTTCACAATGGACTCAATCTGGTCAATGGCCGCCGTGTGGCTCCGGGCGGCGAGCCGCGCGCCTTCCGCGCCATGCGTCCGCTCAAGGTCGGTATAGCGGACGTCCAGCGCGCTGGCCAAGTGCGCGGTGGTGAACTGCGTCATCCCCTCGCACAGCCGACCCTTGTCCACCACGGCCACGCGCTTTCCCGCCCGTGCGAGAAAGTAGGCCGTACTGAGCCCGGCGATGCCGGCACCGACAATGCAGACATCCGTATCTATACTCTCCAAAAGTGGCGCGTGGGTGGGAAGTTCGGCGTCGGTGGACCATAGCGGGCCGTGATGGATGACTGGGGCGGTGTTGTTGCGATGCATGTTGTCATTCTCCTTGTCTCATTGCCGGATGAGGCAAATGGATCTCGTCCGAGCCCGAAAGTGGAATGACGCGTTCCAGCATCGGGAGGCCGTGCGGCGCTATCATCCAGGACCGGACGCAAGCCAACGTTCTGGGAGAGGCGCTCGGCGCATCTGAACGCTTTCTGGCGCCACCCTGTCACGAGGTTAGCAGTCCAAGGTGCAGTTCTGGCAATGCCGGGGCAAAGCTTCGTCGAAGCTCCGGGCAATTTGAGCGGGGCGCTGAAACGTGCGTTTCTTGTATTGCTGAATTGGCGGGATTGGTGGGTGGGAAGGGAATAGTAAGCCGCGCAAGCCTGTTCCCCTATAGGCAAGCCTGCATCGACGGGCTTGCCCTAAGGAGACGAATCACATGGGCATCTTGAAAACTGGAATCGCGGGCCTTGGCGCCTGGAAGCTAGGCGGCGGCTGTTTCAGCACCATCTTGATCTTTATTATTCTGATGTGGTTGCTGGGCCAGCTCGGGATGCAGTGATGACCGGAAGTTAGCCGCCCGATTTACTTCGTGGGCCGAATATAGTGGTAAGACTCGCCCCACGCCATGACGAGCACGGGGTGGTCGGACGCGAGCAACTTGTCGTAGGTACTCTGGATGAACTCGGCGTCGCCCCAGTAGGCCATGCGGTCCCAGCAGGGGTGCCCCATCTCGATCATGTGCCCGAAGATGGTGAGTTTCGGGCTGGTCCCCTCCACGTAGCGCAGCGGATCTTCCATCCAGCAGTTGGTCATGACCACATCGATATCCGAATGGTCGCCCATCTGGTCGATCCACTCGAAGTCTTTCTGCTCGGGGTCGGTGGGGTCGTTGTACTGATCGCCGTTGTGGACGAAGGTCAGGCCCTCAGGCGTTCTCACGACGACATTGTTACAGAGGGCCTTTTCCTGATGGCCGGGGTTCACGATGACATCGAGTACAGTCTTGCCCTGCTGGACGGGAAGCTTCTGCACCTCATGCACCTTGCGCTCCATGAAGGTCAGGCGGTCGTGTACCGTCGCGATGTCGAATCCCAGATCTTTGTAGCGCCCCGCATCGGCGAAGGTTTCGGTGGTGGCCACCACGGGCTTGCCCTGCTCTATCATCTCGCGGGCAATGAAGGGGTCGGCATGGTCCTGGTGGAGGTGGCTGATGAACAACACGTCGCACTGGGCCGCGAGGCGCTTCGCCACGTCATCGTGAATAGGGAACTCGGGCGTGGGGATGGAGACGATCTCACCGGTGAGATCCTGGCCCCGCGTCCGGCTCGGGCCGCGGAAGAGATCAAAGCCCAGCGTCACTTCCTTCGTCTTCACGACAAAACCATGGTTGTAGAGCTGCCAGATGCGCGCGCCCTCGGTAACGGTGGCTGATTCGATCTCGGCCACGGCCGCGCCGATGCGCTCGTGGTGAAAGGCGATTAGCTCGGGCCGGTTCGGCGCATACGTCTCGTGGGTGACGGCATCAAGCAGGCTGAAGGCCATCTGCCGTTCCACGCCCGGCTTCGGCGTCGGGGGAAATTGTGTGAGGACTTCGCGCACGCGCTTGAGGAAGACTGCGGCCTGGCGGGAAATATAGTGGTCGTCTTTATCGCTCAGGAGCGGGCTGATGCGGGCGCGCTGGGACTCTTCGGCGGGGGCGGAGCAAAGGCCCGCTGCAAGAACACCAACGATGATGAAAGCTGATATCGTATATCGCATTGGCCTGAGTCTCCCTGACTGCGTCGCACCCGGTGCCCCCCAATAGTCTTTTCACGGGCTCCATTCAATCACAGCGCCCGGCGAACGTGCAAGCCCCGTCTCTTTTTTGAGCTCTGCCGAGGCCGTGCTACAATACCGCCGGAAAGATTCCGCCCCTGGAGGATCAACCATGACTCAGTTATCTTGTGAAGTACCCGAGCCCCTCGCGCGCCGGGTCGAAGAGAAGGCGGGTGAAGTACACCTGTCCGTGTCTGAATACCTGGCGAAGTTGATAGAGCGCGATGTGGCGGAAGGCTGGCCCGAGGGCTATTTTGAGAAGGTGATTGGGTCTTGGCAGGGCGACTTGGAACGACCCGAGCAGATCGATAATGAGCAGCGAGAATCCCTGGAGTGATCTTCACGTTCAAATTACGACGATTGCCTTCAATGTACCGCGCTACGGTGTTTTCAACCCTCTTGCTCGTCGCCGCTTCCGCGCCCGGGTACAACGGCCAGCATAGTCCGTTTTCCGACGGTCAAGGTCTGCCGATTCTCAAACTGGAAGAAATTAAGCAACTCCCCCGTTCGGACGAGGAATGGACTGATTTCAGACGATTCATTGTGAAGGCTGAACCCGAGCTCGAAGTTCGTGTGTACTCGGATGAGATACCGGCACATGTCGAGTTGCGTGTGGGTGACAAGGTAGCTATCCCGAAGACGAACTGTGGCGACCACGCATTCCTTCCAATGGTCTACACGGCAAATTTGTCGAATGATGGGAAGATTGATTTCGTGGTAAATTTACTCTCGGGCGGAAACGGGCTCGCATCGGGAAGTTGTAATGTGGTTTTTCTCGTCTCTTCGGGAGAATCCTACTATCTCTCCGTAGTCCATACGTTTTTCCCGGACAAAAGCGACTTCGTCATAGTCGGCAAGAAGCGTTGTTTCATACAGACCGCTTTCGAAAAGGTCTACCCGTGCAAGGATGGCGAGCTTCATAGCTTCTGGGTGTACAACCTCTTGACCATTGATTCGGACGGCATCCGCGTTCGAGCGGATCTGCATCGGGATTTCCCCAAGACTATCTGGTATACATTTCGCCCGAATTCACAAGAAACAGGGATGCTTACAAAAGAGCAGAAGGCGGTAATTCAGGAGAAGGTGTTGGGCGATATCTTCGTGGTGAAAAAAGAGTGACGGAGCTCCAGATCGATGGATCGCTACGATGCTTCAGGGAACATAGAGGCCCAGTTTGAGCCCGGCTCGAATGACCGTGTCCTAAGGAACCTGCTGGGCATCCGCGATCCAGCGGTGATGGATGACGTGGAGTTGGGGTTGTTCACCAGACTGTGTATGGCAATTCCGGACTGGGTGGGTCGCGACCAGACTCTGGCCGTGAAAGACGTCATGGAGTGGCATCGGGTGTGGCTCCAATCGGTTTACACATGGGCCGGTCGAATCAGAACTGTCAATCTAAGCAAAGGAGACTTGACCTTTGCAGCATCACGCCAGCTCCCCCAACTGTTGAACACCTTGGATGCAAAGTTTCTAGTGGTTCATACACCATGTACCCGAATGGACGAGAATAGACTTGCGGAGGCGATTGCCATCGTGCATGTTGAGCTGATTCTCATTCACCCATTTCGCGAGGGCAATGGTCGCATTGCGCGGCTGTTGGCGGACGTCATGGCCATGCAATCAGGGCGTCCCGCACTGAACTTCACTCCGTGGGACACCGACAAAAATCGTTACTTTTCTGCGATTCACGCCGGTCTAGTTGACTATGGTCCCATGAAGGAACTGGTCAATATCGCTCTAACGGCTTCTGAGTCTTGAAAATCTCGATGATTTTCATCTCAAGCTCTTCGATGGACTGCCCCGTTTCGATAGCAGTGGAACTTGCGATGCTTCGCACACGCTGGCGCAGGGCCTTTTCCGGGTCCTGAAGGTGCGGATTGGATTGTTCGAGCGTCTTGTTTTCCATGACCGTATTATACTCGATTACGGGAACATTGAGAAAGTCTGCTTTCGTGCCGCTCCTCCACGATCGGTTGGCCGAATAGACCGAATACGACCGATTGAAAAAACCAATCCGTCGAATCTGTCCTATCCATCCTGTTCGTTCCATCTCTGAAAGTAGTCGCTTCCGCGCTACGCCAATATCGCCTTCACCACGTGTCGCTCTTCCACACCCGAGAGGCGCACGTCGAGGCCCTGATACTTGACCGAGAGGCGCTCGTGGTCCAGACCGAGGCAATGGAGCACGGTGGCGTGAAGGTCGTTGACGTGGACGCCGTCTTTCACGATGTTGTAGCTGAAGTCGTCGGTCTCGCCGTGGACCATGCCGGGCTTGATGCCGCCGCCCGCCATCCAAAGGGAGAAGCACCGGGGATGGTGATCGCGGCCGTAGGTGGTGTCGGTGACTTTGCCCTGACTGTAGACCGTGCGGCCGAATTCACCGCCCCAGATGACGAGGGTGTCCTCCAGCATGCCACGCTGTTTGAGATCGGCCACGAGGGCGGCTGAGGGCTGGTCGGTGTCCTTGCACTGGCTGGTCAGGTGGGCCGGCAGGTCGTTGTGGTGGTCCCATCCCATGTGGTAGAGTTGGACGAAGCGCACATCGCGCTCGGCCATACGGCGCGCGAGAAGACAATTGCGCGCGTAGGTCCCGGGCTTCTGCACTTCAGGGCCGTACATGTCGAGGATGTGCTGGGGCTCGTTGGAGATGTCCGTCATATCGGGCACGGCCGCCTGCATGCGGAAGGCGAGCTCGTACTGCTCAATGCGGGTGAGGATCTCCGGGTCGCCTGCCGTGCTGTACTTCTCCTGGTTAAGCGCGCGGAGCTGATCGAGCATCTGGCGGCGCGTGTCGGTGTCGCAGCCCGCCGGGTTGGCCAGATAGAGCACGGGGTCGGCCGCGCTGCGCAGTTTGACGCCCTGAAACTGGCTTGGGAGCATACCCGCGCCCCAGAGGCGATCATAGAGGGGCTGGTCATTGGGACGTCCGGTCCCGCGGGAAACCATCACCATGAAGGAGGGCAGATTCTGGTTGGAGGAACCGAGGCCGTAGGCCACCCAGGCACCCATGCTCGGCTTGCCCTGAAGCTGAGAGCCGGTCTGGCAGAAGGTGATGGCCGGATCGTGGTTGATAGCTTCGGTGTGGACCGCGCGGAGGATGCACAGGTCATCGGCCACGCCCGCCGTGTGGGGCAGCAACTCGCTTATCCACGCGCCGCTCTGGCCGTATTGGGCAAACTTGAAGCGGGAAGCCACCACGGGAAAGCTGGACTGGCCCGAGGTCATGCCCGTGAGGCGCTGGCCCATGCGGATGCTGTCCGGCAGTTCCGTCATGTTGAGCGTGTGCAGG
>JBIJDL010000238.1:0-9282 GCA_044344195.1 Candidatus Hydrogenedentales bacterium | reverse complement strand
CTGCCGGCCACCAAGGCGGCACCGACGGGCTACCCTCCGAGCAACTGGACCCAGCCCGATTTGTTTGTAAAAGGCCGATCGAAGCAGCAGCGCTCCCTCGACAAGATGACCTTTGAACTCACAGGCTTCGGGTTTTACTGTCTTTATGACCAATTGACCACGTCTCCCTATAGCTGGGAACCGGTGTTGGAGAAATACCCAAAACTGCGCCTGTGTTTCGCCCACTTTGGATCGAAACTTGCCTCCTATGCCAATCCTCGGTACAGCATCACCTCCGATGCTGCTGCGGCGGACTGCGAAGTACTGCTTCAGAAAAACCCCATGGTTGCGGGCTCGACGGGGGATCGAACCTATGCCGGCTATTTCAAGAAGGGCGCGGTGCGCAATCGGTACGATAAGAAAATCAAGGACGAGCACGCCCAGGAGTCCGCGGACAAGTTGTTTGTGGTTGGGAAAGAGTGGGACTGCTGGCTCGAAGCCTGGTCCGAGAAGTATCCCGATGACTGGGGCGCACGGATTACTAAGCTGGTGACCAAATACGAGAACGTGTACACGGATATCTCGTTTATCACGGGTAACCAGACCTCCTTCAACGACATTGTGGGTCCCATATTTCAGGATGCGCTGGAGCAGCGCGGAGGTGCGGGGCGACTCTTTGATAAGGCGATGATCGGGACGGACTGGTACATGACCGAGATGGCAAGCCTCAGCCCCGGCGACTTCTGGCGTCTGGTGGAGAAGGCCTGCAAGATGGACAAGGCCACCTTCAGCCAGCTTCCCGAGCCGGAGCGCGCCAAGCGCGCCAAAGTGTGGGATCAGTGGGCGACGAAGAATGCCCTCCGGTACTTGAATGTGAAGCCCCGCCTCGGCGGCACCGGCATGGACAAGCTGGTGAACGCCTACGGCTGCACGGTCGACAAGTTGCCCCCCTGGTGGAAGACGCTGGAGAAATTCTACGACAAGCCCGAGAAGATCGAGCCGCCGAAGTGACGAGGGACGGGACCGTCCCGAACGGAAGGTGCCCCAGGATGGTGAACGTGGCCGTGGACAGTTTACGTTCACTCTGGCATAGAAAACACACTACGCGTTCGGGACCGTCCCGCGTTTTCAAAAACGTGGGACAGTCCTAAACACAGACACGTTGTATCCCGAAGTTCTGATTCAATTCCCAATAGTCTCTTGATTCCGAGTGTGCTTTGTTGGACAGTCCCATCGGTCATATCCTTGGTGTCGTCTGGACGGTGGATTGGGCCGTGATCTGACCGAGATCGGCGAGGGACTCGACGGGTTTCCAGGGGTCTTCCGTGTGCGTGGTGGCGCGCTGGTCGCGGACATGGAGCTGGCCCGCGTCGTCCACCATGAACAGTAAATCTTCGATGCGGATAGTCTTGTCGGCGCCGCAGAGGCCAATGGAGGCCGCCTCGAAGGTGTCCAGTTCCTCGTCCTTCACACCAAATCGCTCGTGGAGTATCTGGCGCGTCGTGCGGATTTTCTCCGCCAGGATTTCCTCCTGACGGGCCTCGAAGGCCTCCCTGGCCCGCTGTCTTAGGCCCATGGCGATGATTCCTTTCTGAGCAGAATTATGGCTTGAGCGTGGTTGTGCTTTGGGGACGGCCAAAGAGGGGCGGCGCGGACACATCGGGTTCTACCTCCCGGGGCACGCGCCGGGCGGGTCCGTAGTCACGGTGGAAAGGCTCCGACGCGACGTTGGGATTTCCAATCTGATCCGTGGCCACCCCGGCTGGAATGGACAGGGTAACGGGGCCCCGATCCTGCCGCATGTCGATGATGAAGGTCTTGCCATCCGGCTCGGCGGAGAAATTGATCATCTTCCCATAGGCCACGGCGACATCACCGCGCTCGAATCCCTTCACGGACTCGCTGAACTCCGCGCGCACACGAATGAGACGCGCATTGCTTGCGCCGGGTGTCTCAAAGGAGGTGAGAGCGACTTCGGGGCCCGCACTATCCACCACTATCGAAAAGGCGGGCGAGGCTTCGTTGCCATTGCCGACGGCGTCGTGCGCCACGTCTTCCGGGATCTGGAAAGCGATGGTGCCGTCCTGTGCGGGGGTAACGGAAAACAAATAGATGGCGTCGCCATCAGCACCCGCCTTGCGCTTGAGTTCGGCGTTCTCCATGGAGAGACTTTCGTCCTTCAATCCGAATACGGGTTCGGAAAAGCCGAGCGCGATTTCCATGGTGGCGTTGTTAACCACACCGGCGGCCTCGCTGTGGACGAGACAGGTCGGTCGCGATCCATCGAAGACGACAACGCCGTCTTCGGCTGTGGAGACGACATTGAGATTACCAAAGAGGTCGGCGCACAGGCCATCGGGAACGCTTATCTCGATGGACCCGTCGTGTTCGGCGGAAAGAATCGCGATGCGATAGGTGTCACGTGCGCCCTCGACCGTGTAACGCAGCCCGGAGGCCGTGCCCGACATCACAATCCCCGGCGCATTGGCACCAGTCGGAAAATCTACCACGGGTTCATCGATCTTGATGTCGAAGTAAATGGGAAACTGATTGGTCGGATCGGGCTGATCCTGAGCCTGTCTTACCACGATCTTCGGGCGGTCATACTGGTTCAGAATCGCCGGATTGGAGAGACGCTGGTCGTCTTTTTTTCGCTCTGACTGCGTCTCGACAACGTTTACCGGTCCGGTCGGCCCCGGCTTACTCGTCGCTCCTGCGGGGGATCCAGGCCCGGATCGGTTTTTTTTTTACTCTTCTTGCCGCCGTAGCCCGGTCCGGTGCTCTCGGTGTAGGGATCGGCGACCGCATCGCGGCTCGCGGTCGGGGCCGAGGGTTCACCGATAATCGGAGGCTCGGGCGCCGCGCCGTTGACCGGGTCACGGGGCGTCGTGAAGGTCACCTCGGTGGTATAGAGCGGGCGCTCCGGTGCGGGCACGATCGCGGGCGGGCGCTTGATGGGCTCGGTGCGTACCGCGGGCATGGCGGGTTGCGGCGCGGGGGCCGTCGCGACGGGGGCCGGGGCAGGGGCTACTTGCGGAAGGGGGCGCGTCACGACGGGCTGGGATTGGGGTGCGGGCGCGACTTCACCGGGAAGTGTATAGTCGGGCGCGGTGGCCTCGACGGCTGGCGCGTGGGCAATGTCCTGTTCGGGCTGGGACGCGGCAGGCATTTCAGCCGGTACGGCTTCGGTCACCTCTCCCCCGCGAACCGGGGTGCTTGGGTTGTCCAGGGTAAACACGCGGGGCGATTCTGCCGCAGGCTTGTAGCTGTAGGCACCGCTCGGCATGGGAGCCGATCCGGTGGAGGACGGTGCGGCGGTTGGCACGGGTTCCGGCGCGGGCAACGGAGTAACTTCCGGCGCCGGGGCCGGCGCAGGCGTGGACGGAGCACCCGACCCCGTTATGAGGACTTCCTTGATCTTATCGCTGACCTGAACCGATGTGGCGTTGGTCTGTACGGGTTCAGGGATCTCCGCTTCGCGAACCAGCGGCAGCAGGGGTGCTTCGGGGTTGACGAATTGTCCGCCTTCCGCCTCTTCGGGATAGGAGTCGCCCAGGGAGCGGGGCATGCGACGAAGGCTGGGCCAGTTGTAGGCCGAGGGCCACCCTTTGAGATCGGGGATTTCCTTGTTGAATTTGAAGCCCAGCCAGTAGTAATACTCGCTGTCCTTGTGCTCGGCATTGTCCACCACGCGGAAGGGCACAGCGCAGGTCATTTTGTCCTCAAGGACTACGGAATCGCCCATGTGCAACACAACGATGGGCAGCCAATCCATCTCCAGCCCCCCCACGCCGCTCGGGCGGGCGAAGCTGTTCACCCCGGGATTAAGATCCTCGGAGGTGTAGTAGAAGTGGAGGGCCAGCTTGTTGGACACCGGCGCCAGCGGATAGGTCTTGGCCGCTTCGCCCACCACGTAGGTCGTGGGTTCGGTGTTGAAAGCTTCACCATTGATCCGCATGTAGCGATAGACCCACGGTGCGGCACCATAGACTTTGCTGGTGGGCATGGGCTCGGGGAAGCGCGGCGGGCGCTTTTCCTGCATTTCGCGGGGCAGAATCACCAGCTCGCAGGTCAGGGGCGTGTCGCCGCCGATGAAATCCATCACGGCCACGATTTGGTCGAACCATTCGCGCTCGTATTCCGTACGGATGACCTTGTCGCCCTGGAGTCGATCGATTTCCTTGTCCACGTCGGGCCAGCCGGTTCGTTCGCCCGTCATGAGGGACTCGGCTTTTTCGGGCTTCGGCGGCTGCTTGATATGGCGCACCAACTCCACGGCTTCGTCGAATTGCTCCGGCGTCAGCGGCGGTGTGGCTGTGTCGTTGATGAGGGGGAAGCCCCGATAGCGTGTGGCCAGGTTTACGAGGTAGTAGCGGGACAGATGCTCGCCCTCGTCGGCCAGCAGGCGGACGGCCTGGGTGCAGAGGCTGCTCCAGAAGGCGAAGTTGGCCTTGTTCACACTGTTGTCGAGGAGCGAGAGGTAACCGCTCTTGAAGGCGTCCGCCTTCATGACGAGAAGATTGTTCACCACATCGCGGTCGATTTTCTCGATGGCCTTCCACGCGTTGAGAATGCGAAGGCACTCCGCGTCAAAGTCTTCGCCAAGGCCCTTGAGCTTGAGGGAGAGGTCGAGGTGGGCGTCGGTCTGCCCCGGGTGGGTGTCGGGCACAATATCCACGGCATAGAGCGCGGTCTCGTAGAGCATGCGCAGTTTGTGGTTGACGTTGTACACCTCCAGATTGTTCAGCTCGGCGTGAAATTCCTTCCACGTGGCGTACTGGACCATCTCGGTGTTCTGGTCCACCATGCGCGACCAGTAATTCACGTACTCGGTGATGTAGTTGTTGAAGACCTGATTCTTCTCCTTGAAACTGCGCTGGAGCCGGTCGATATCGGGCAGGGCGTCTTTACCGAGCTTTTCCTGGCCCAGAATTTCCTTCATGTGGGACCACAGCGTCAGCAAGTCGTAGACCACTTCGGTGTTGAAGCCATCGTCGAACTGCTGCATTTCGCCGGTGGGCGTAAGGGGAATTTCGGGCCGCTCCAACCACTGGGCCTCGACGCGCGAGGCCACAAGACGAGCGAAGTCGGAGGTGTTGACCGGGAGCGCTTCCACAATCTCGGCTACGACTTTGAAGCGCTGCTGCCGGTAGATCAAGGCCAGCATGGCCTCGGCGGCCTCGCGCCCGCTGTTGAAGCTGTCGGAGTTCGTGTCGAAGTCGGCGATGTTGCGCACGCTCTCGTCAAAGGCCTTTTGGAGCTCTTCGAGGTCTAGGAGGTAGTCGAAGGGGTCGTAGACATCCTCGCCCACCACATAGTCCGACTCCTGAAGGAAGCCATAGACGTGGTTGCGCAACTGGTAACCGCGCATGTCCTGGAAATCGGTCTTGGCGAGAAATTCGCGGTCGGCGCGGAGTGCGTCAAAATCAGCGAGAAACTTCTCGACGGACTGGGTCACAAGGGCATCGGTCGAGGTCTTGTCGGCGACGAGGCGGTTCTTCACCTCCTGAATGTGCAGGCCGGTCTCGTCCTCTTTGATGGAAACGACTTTGTCCAGCTCCTGCGTAAGAATACGATAATCGCCGTTGACTTTGTCCTGGACTTTTTCCCGCTCGTCCTCGCAGAGTTTCTTAATGTCGACTTCGCGATCGGTGAAGAGGCGGGCGATAACGTCGTCCAGCGCCTTGCGCTTCTCGGTGAGCTTCTCCACGTCCTCGCGCCACGAAGCCAGGATGACGTCGATCTCGTGGACGCTGTTGGGGCTTCCGCCCTCCTGGGCGTTCTTCCAAAGGAGGGACTCGGCGTCGCGAAAATCCGTCAGGGCCGTGAGGAGGGAGCGGAGATCGGCAAAGGCCGCGCCTTCGGAGACGTAGGTGTCGATGTGCTTTTTGAACTGGGCCGTACCGCTATCGACCGCCTCATGGAGGCGCTCTTTTGCGCCCGCCTCGAAGAATATTTCCGGCGGCCAGGCCTGGGATGTGGGCGGGTCGTAAAGGTCTTTGACGTATTCGTTGTAAAACTTGTCGTGCTCTACATATTGGGCTTTGTCCTCGACGGCATAGGCCAGAAAATTGTTCAGCTCGACCTTGCGCCCCTGGGATCCGAGGTCGGGGGCGAAGCCGTCCTCCGTCATGGCTTCAATGCGCAGGAGCTGGCCGAGGGCAGGGGTGGCTTCGTCGCGCCAGACGGGCTCGTCTTTGATGATGCGATCCTGGGCCGCCACGGCGAGGGGCGCCACGTAGCGATACTCGAAAATGCTGCGGTAGGCATCCAGCATGTCCGTGCGGAGGCGGCGATTGACGAGATCGAAGGGCTTGAAGACCCAGGGCGTGTTGACTTCCTGTACCCAGTGGGTTTCCATGACTTCGGGCAACTTGGCCATGAGCACGCCGGAGGCATACTCCTCGGGCAGCTTGAGCCCCGCGAGATCCACATTCAGGTCGCCATTGTACTCATAGTCCACGCCGCTGCCGGGGGTGACGATTGCGTCGCTCTTGGCCAGCCAGGCGTTGACCACGTTCCAGTTCTGGCGCATCTGTTCCATGTCATTGCGCCACTGGTTGGACTCCCACATCATGTAGGCGAAGAGACACATGAGGAGACCGAGGCAGATCAGTACCAAGCGGGCCCGGGAGCGCTTGCGCTGGAAGCGCGGATCCTGTTTCCACGTGACGAGACCGCCCTCGCAGAAGACCTTGTCGTTCAGCATTTCCTTGAGGAAGTAGCTGTCTTCCGTGTGGCGCGTTTCGGCGGCGGGCAATTCCGAAAGGGGCTTCGACAGGGCTTTGGCCAGCGAAGGATCGAGTTCGGTATCGCGCTGAATGGCCGAGGTGTAGTAGGCGCCGCGGAGGAAGAAGGGCGCGCAGTACCAGGAGTCCGGTTCGAAAATGCGCTCGAGATAGGTGCCAAGCCGCCGGGCGGTCTGATGAAAACTCCGGGGAAATTCGTAGAGGTGGTTCACCTGCACGCGGCGCTTATAGGCCAGGCTCTTGGACTCGATGGAATATTGGAGCAGGGAATCGCGACGGTGCCGAAGGCGATTGAACACGCCTTCCATATCGTTCCGAAACTTGTCCGGGGTGAACGGCGTTTCCAGCGTGTCGGGATTGGACCAGCCAAAGATCTGATCGCGATTGCCACCTTCCTTCAGGTCGGAAAAGTACTCCAGAAAGCCGCAGAGGCGATCACTCTTGGTGACCATGACGAAGACGGGCACCTGGGTGCCCAGGGCGCGGTGAACATTCTCAAAATGCTCCACGAGGCGCGCGGACTTGGTGTTCACGTCCTCATCGGTATCCGCCAACAGCGTTTCGGCGGAAATGGCGAGGATGATGCCGTTGAGCGGGCTCGCGGGTCGAAAATCGGCGATGTGCTTGAGCAGGAGCTTCCACGCGCGGGCCTCGGAGGCACCGCCACGCCCGAAGAAGTGGGCGCCGGGCAAATCAAGAAGCACGGCCTTGTTGGTAATCCACCAGTCGAGGACATGGGTGCCGCCTACGCCTTGCGTGGTGTCGGTGAGGCCCGCGGGGAAGCCTATGCCGCTGCGGCGGATGGCCTCGGACTTGCCGCAGCCCTTTTCGCCCACCACCAGGTAGAGGGGCAGCTTGTAGGGATCTTTGCGGAAGCTGGCGAGGTCGGCCACGCCCTTATCAAATTTGCGGGCGAGCTCGCGGCGGAACTCGTCGTCGGAGATGGAGGGGACTTCTTCTTCGGGAACCGCGCCATCGGCTGGAACTTCGGCAGCCGCTCTTTTCGCCCGCCAGCGCCGGATGTTTTTCACGCAAAAGTAGATCAGGCTACCAATCGCGACGAGGATGATGAGGATTATGAGGGGAGTCTGGAGCCAATCCGGAAACCAGGAGAAGGTATCCGTCACCAATCCGACGATGGCAATCACGGGAATGATCAGGTACTGCCAGTCCCCAATCTCTTCCATGAAACCGTATATTTTGCTGATCGGATTCACGCGCGGTTACTCCTGCTCTGTTTCATGAGCGTGATCGACGCGCCGACGGCGGATGATCCGGTATACCAGGTAGGCCAACAGTGCCAAAGCACCTGAGACTACGAAAGCAATTCGAGTGAATGGGGACATCCCTTCCGTAAATCCCATGAAGATCCCTGCCAAGACAAGTGTTGGAATAATCAGGAACTGAAAGTCCCTAACTTGCTCCAGCACCTCATATATCTTCTGAATCAATTTCACGCGCGGTTACTCCTGAACTACCGCGGTGGCGGGTTTGAGCATCTTGGCGGACTCGCCATCGGCGAACTCGGTAATGCTGTCCAGGGTGCGGCGCAACTCTCCTGAGCTGGAGTAGTAGAGATAAACGTTGGTCCCCAGGACGGCCAAAATCGCCGCGATGAGTGCCCAGCGCACGTGTTTGTATCGCTTCAGGGGGCGCGTGACCAGGGGCTGTTCGTCAATGTGTTCGTAGGCCGTGGGGGTCAACTGCGCGGAGAGCTCGAATCGGTCGCCGAAGGCCTTCGCGTCCATGTCGCTGTGCAACTGGCGGATGTATTTCCAGTCGTCGCTGTAGCAGCCGGTAAAGCCGAGGCGGAGGCATTCGCGGAACACGGTGAGTTGCTGGAGGGCCACTTCCGTGTTCTGCGCGAGGGTCTGCTCCAGCAGATCGAAGAACTGTTCGTCGCCGGCGAGTTCCTGCTCGTCGAAGGCCAGCTCCACCCATTCCTGGGCGATGTTCAGGTCGCTTTCTTTGATCATGAAATCGACGTAGAAAATGAGAATCAGATTGATGGTGCGATCATACTGGTAGGCCAGCGAAGGGTGGGCCTCCGCCTTGATGCGGATGTCGGCGAAGATGCCGATGATCTCGCGCCGCACCTGATCGACGTCAAACTCAGTCTTGTGCTCCGCCGCGCGGGTGAGGCAACCCACGTAGAGGAAAAGGGGCTCGGTCAGTTGCACCAGGTTCATGGCCTACTCCCCCACGTCGCTGTAGGTGGTGTAGAGCGTGAACTTGTAGTCCACCGGATCCGACACGGTGAAGCGGATGGCCATGGTGTTTTCCACGATGATGCGGCGCCAGAGGGCGCGGTTGTCCTCGGGGTCGATGCGGAAATAGTGGAGGCCGGGCTTCGCGGGGAGATCCAGGGGCACTTCGCGCTCTTCGCGCAGGGTCAGGCCGCGCACGCGCTGGTGGATGTTGCTCTTGGCCATGGCCTTGAAGCGGTCCTGGGCCTCCACGAGCTTGACGAGGGTGCGAGGGTCTTCTTCGGTTTCCACGGCGAGATAGCAGACGGAAGCCTCGGTGAGGTTGACGATGGTGAGCTCGGCCACGT
>JBIJDL010000647.1:0-3306 GCA_044344195.1 Candidatus Hydrogenedentales bacterium | reverse complement strand
GCGGAAGCGGGTGTGGACCTGCGCGATCCCAAGCTCTCCATCACGACCGACAAGCGCCTCATGGTCAACATGGGCGGCTCGATATACGAAGGCGGAGAGACGTTGAAGGGGCGTCGCCCGCGCGTGGCCTTCTCCGCCGATGGCACGACCTGGAGCGCGCCGGAGAAAACCTGCGCAGAGGGCGACTGGCTCTGGCGCGTCACGTGGTACAAGGGCACGGCCTACGGCGTGTCCTACAACAACGATCCGGCCATCGCAACTGAAAACCGGTTTCGCCTCTTCGTAAGTAAGGACGGTATCAATTACAAGATACGTACACCGCTGAACATCACCGGCCGGCCGAACGAGACCACGCTGCAATTTATGCCCGACGGCACGATGATGGCCCTCGTGCGCCGCGAAGAAGAAGACAAGAAGGGTTGGATCGGCACCAGCCCCGCGCCCTACACCGACTGGACCTGGAACACGACAGACATGCGCCTGGGCGGCCCGAATTTCATCCGCCTGCCCGACGGTTCCCTGTGGGCCGGTACACGTCAATATGGCGACGGCTCCATAACCGTGCTCGCGCAAATGACGAAGAAAAACCTGAAGCCCGTACTCGAATTCCCCAGCGGCGGCGACACGAGCTACCCCGGCTTGCTGTGGCACGACGACTTGCTGTGGATGAGCTACTACGCCTCACACGAGGGGAAGACGAGCATCTATCTGGCGAAGATCAAGTTTGAGTGAGGGGACTGCATCCGCCTGGCGCGTGACGATAGATGAGCGAAAGTGTCGTCAATCCAGGTGGAGGCTGTAACCCCTGAAGAAACGTCGCGAGTGGGATATCGCTTTGCCCAAATCGATTCTTCTTAAATAGCCGTCTGAAGGCGATCGGTTCGGACACCACGTTCTTCTGAGTTTGTCAGAGTGGACGACGCTACAGAATGCCAACAATCACACGAGTCGGCTACCATGGAGGTCTAAAATTGATTGAAAGACACCGACTATCGGACGAGTTTCTGGAGAAACAACTTTACCTTCTGCGGTCCATTACGCAAGACCGAAAAATCGGCGAGAGGGACGAGAAGGCTTTCGACTTTATCCATGCGGAGGTCGAGTCACTGTGTTATCGCCTTAAGGACGTCGACCTTGTTTCGAAGACAATGTTGAAAGACATTTACTCTTTGATTGAAACTGCACGCGCGGAAGCACCGTTTTGTAGAGGCGCTGAGAGGCGCTTGGTTGAAATGGCTGAGCGATTGCAGCTTCTTTTCGGCTTGATTTTAATAGGCGAGACTCCAGACGAGCGGAAACCTGGCGTGCCCCGAATTATCTAACCGGGGAAGTCCTTACCTTGACCAACGCAGTAGTCGATATACGTCTGGATCGCATCTTCCGCCATCGCAATCGCCTCGGCATAGTTGTCGCCCTGCGTGATCACCGCAGGAAGGGCTGGCACGGTTACGACATACCCGCCTTCCTCGGCGGGCTCGAGATGGATTATGTAGGTCAGGTCTCTGTCCATGATAAGAATAGTCTAGCACGGCGATCTTGAATTGGAAACGGTGGGAACACGATCACCAGCGACGCGACTGCAAGTTCAAATTTTCAGTGAAATTCCGTGAATTCCTCGATAAATATCTTTTTTTGACCACGGAAAGGCACGGAATTACACGGAAGAAAGCGTAGGGGATTTCAGTCAAAAGTTGAAGTCGAACTTCTTGAGCTTATGGAAGACGTTGTCTGACATCGGCATCCCCTCCAGACTCCAAGCTCCGGACTCCAGACTGTTCAGTCCTCGCCCAAATACGCCTTGGTGACTTTCGGATCCACCATGAGCGCGCGGGCGTCGCCCTGGAGCACGATGGCACCGGTTTCCATGACGTAGGCGCGCTTGGCGATGCCGAGGGCGAGGTGGGCGTTCTGCTCGACGAGGAGGATGGTCATGCCGTCCTCGTTGAGCTGGCGGATGGTGTCGAAGATCTTCGCCGTGAGGAGGGGCGCGATGCCCATGGAGGGTTCGTCCATGAGGAGCAGCTTGGGCTTCGTCATTAGCGCGCGGCCGATGGCGAGCATCTGCTGTTCGCCGCCGGAGAGGGTGCCGCCGAGCTGGGTTTTTCGCTCTTTGAGTATCGGGAACATTTCCATCACCCGATCAAGATCGCGCTGGATATCTTTGTCGTTGCGGATGTACGCGCCAAGCTGGAGATTCTCCAGCACGGAGAGTTTCGCGAAGATGCGTCGGCCTTCGGGCACTTGAATCAGGCCCGTGGTCACGATCTTGTGGGCGGGCATCTGGTCCACGCGCGCGCCGTTGAACGTGATGGTGCCGCAGCGTATGCGAAGCGTGCCCGAGATGGAATGGAGCGTGGAGGTCTTGCCCGCGCCGTTGGAGCCGATGAGCGTCACGATCTCGCCGGGGAATACTTCCAGCGATACGTCGCGGATGGCTTCGATGGGGCCATAGTTCGCGGAGATGGATTCGATCTTGAGGAGTGGTTCGGCCATCAGTCGGGATTTCCCAGGTAGGCGGCGCGTACTTTGGGGTTGGCGCGGATTTCTTCGGGGACGCCCTCGGCGATCTTATTGCCGAACTCCAGCACCACCACGTAATCGGAGATACCCATGACGAGGCGCATGTGGTGCTCAATGAGGAGCACGGAGACGCCCTTGTCGCGGATGTCGCGGATGAGCTGCATGATTTCCACGATCTCGCTGGGGTTCATGCCGGCGCCGGGTTCGTCGAGGAGGAGCAAACAAGGCTGCGACGCCAACGCGCGGGCGATTTCCAGCTTGCGCTGGTGTCCGTAGCAGAGGGAGGCGGCCTCATCGCTCGCAAGGTGATCCAGCTTGACGAAGCGGAGGATCTCCATGGCCTTGGCCACGGATTCCTTGTTGTCCCGGTGGTGCAGAGGCAGGCGGAAAGCGGCGTGCCAGAAGCGCGTGCTCAGGCGGCGGTCCATGCCGACGAGGACGTTTTCGAGAACACTCATTTCGTAAAAAAGTCGTGGGTTCTGGAAGGTGCGCGCCAGACCGGCGGCGGCGGCCACATGGGGGGCGAAGCGCCCGCGCCACCAGACGATGTAGAAGCTGGCGGCACCCATGATGGCGCCGAGGAGGCCGGTGCCGAGCACATAGCGCGCTTCAGTTTCACGGAGATAGGTGATGGCGCTCTGGAAGGCGGTTCCCCATGGGAAAGCCTCCTGATACACATAGTTCATGGCGATGGCCGCTTCCCAGAGAGCCTCCATGTTCACGAGCGCCACGAAGAAGACCATGGTAAACAGTGCAGCAGCCACAAGGCCCATGATGGTCAGTCTC
>JBIJDL010000401.1:0-5994 GCA_044344195.1 Candidatus Hydrogenedentales bacterium | reverse complement strand
GCGCGAGGCCGTTTTTCCATTGAGGAGAATGGTGCCGGTATCGGGGCTGTAGACACCGCTGATCGCATTGAAGAGGGAGGTCTTGCCCGCGCCATTCGGCCCGATGACGGCCATGATCTGGCCCGTCTTCATGGTGAAGCTGACTTTGTTCACGGCGGTGAGACCGCCGAAGCGCAGGGTGAGGTTATCGACTTGGAGGAGGCTCATGGATTAGCAGTCTCCCTTGGCGGGCGCGGCGTCACCGTGGTGCAGCTCGGCCTTGACCTGTCGCGAGGGCAAGAGCCCCTCGGGCCGGTAGCGCATCATCAAGATGAGCGCGAGGCCGAAGATCATGTACTTCCAGTTCACCGGGGCGCTGTAGACACTCTCGCCGATCATGCCCTTTTGCGTGAGGAAGTCGGAGAGTTTGCTGAGGAAGATGGAGTTGAAGCCCATCATCACGAAGGCACCCAGGAGCACACCGCTGATGCTGCCCATGCCGCCCACAATCACAATGCAGAGGGCGAGGATGGATACCTGAAAATCGTAGTTGCCCGGCTCGCCGCTGGAGCCGAGGTAGGCCCCCCAGAGCGCACCGGCGGTGCTGCACATGGCCGCGCCCAGCGCGAACGCAAATAGCTTGGCCTTCATGGGGTCGATGCCCATGCAGGAGGCCGCCAGTTCGTCTTCGCGGATGGAGATGAGCGTCCGGCCCACGCGCGAGGTTTCCAGGTTGCGCGTGAGCACCACCACGACGGTGAGGATGGCGAGCAGGAGGTAATACCACGGCAGGGGCTGCTCGGGCACAAAGGCGTAGCCGAAAATCGTGGGCGCGGGCAGGGGGTTGATGCCCTGGGTGCCCTTGGTGATCACATCGAGATTCTTCAGGCTGTCCTGCATCATCTCGCCGAAGCCGAGGGTAACGATGGCGAGGTAGTCGCCACGCAGGCGCAGGGTGGGCAGGCCGAGGATGACGCCGGCGGCGGCACCGGCGGCGGCGGCCAGAATCAGGGCGGTCCAGAAGCCCAACTGAAAAGGATAGATGTCACAGGTCATGATGGCGTAGCTGTACGCGCCGATGGCCATGAACGCCGCCACGCCGAGGTTCAACAGGCCGGTGAATCCCGTGACGATATTGAGGCCCATACCGAGGATGGCGAAGATGAAGATGGGACGCACCAGATCGGCGATCTGGAATTCGCGGGGCAGCACCAGATCCAGCAGCGGCAGAATCGCCGCGATGCCCAGCAAAAGCCAGTGCGTCTGGGCACGCCAGCCCGACAGTCGTTCCGCTGCACCGCCCATCAGACCTTCTCCCTTTGGGAGGCCCCGAGCAAGCCCGAGGGACGGAGGATGAGCACGAGGATGAGCACGGCGAACACACAGACGTTGGTCCACTCCGTGGCGATGTACTGATCGCTCATGGCGCGAATGAGTCCAATGACGATGCCGCCGAGGACCGCGCCCGGCAGGTTGCCGATGCCCCCAAGCACCGCTGCGGTGAAGGCGTCGATGCCTACGCGGAAGCCCATCTGGTAGTAGATCGTGTTGTTGTAGAGGGCGTAAACGACGCTGGCGACGCCCGCGAGCCCGCCGCCGATGAAGAAGGCGGTGCCGATGGTGCGGTCCACGTCGATGCCCATGAGGCGCGCGGCCAGGGGATTCTGGGCCACGGCGCGCATGGCCTTGCCCAGGCGTGTGAACTTGATGATCATGGTCAGCGCGATGAGCAGGGGGATGGTGACGAAGAAGACGAGCAATTCACGGGGTGTGATGGAGATGTTGCTCGTCTCGCCCAGGAGGTTGTTGTAGGACATGAGGGCCGGGAAGTCTTTCGGGGCGGCGGCGGTTGCGCCTTCATTGAAGACGCCCATGGGGAGGCCGCCCCAGAAGAGGCCGAGGTTCAGATAGATGAAGGAGACGCCGATGGCCGACACGAGCGGTGCCAAGCGGGGTGCCTCGCGCAACTTCCGATAGGCCACGCGGTCGGCGGTCCAATTCATGACCGCGCAGAAGGCTGGCACGGCGATAAGCAGGGGGATGAGCGCCCACCAGGCCGTGGCCGGATCGGCGACCTGGTCCAGGCCCAGCGCGCCCACGACGGTGAGGGCGAGAAAGGAACCCAGCATGAACAGATCGCCGTGGGAGAAGTTGATCAGCTCGACGATGCCGTACACCATGGTGTAACCCAGGGCGATAAGGGCAATGATCATGCCGTTGGACAGGCCGATGATGAGCTGCTGAACGAGTACTTCGGTGTTGGTCATGGGGGGAGGGTCTGCTCCGGGATTACTGCTCGGGCTACTGTCCAAACACCTTTACAAATTCAAATTTGCCGTTTTTAACGGTATTGCAGCTCATCGTGGTATTGGTCGTGTCGCCATTTTCGTCGAAAGACCATTTGCCAAGCACGCCGTCGAAGTCTTTGGTGGCCGCCGTGGCCGCGATAATGGCGGCGCGGTCCTTTTTGCCGGCGCGGTTGATGGCGTCAACCACGACACGGCCACATTCATAACCATAGGCCGCATAGGCTTCGGGCTCGGCGCCGAAGCGCTTCTTGTAGTTCTCGTAGAACTCCGCGCCCTTGCCCGTGAGCTTGTCCGCGGGCACGCCGCCGAAGGTGATGAAGGCGGTGCCTTCTACGTTCTCAGGACCGGCGGATTCAATGAAGGCATTCTCGAAGCAGCCATCGGGCACCATGAACTTGACGTTCAAGTTGGCCGAGCGCAGGTCCTTGGCGATCTGGCCCGCGTTGGTCTGGGTGGTGCCGCCGAAGTAGACCAGATCGGGGCGCTTCTGTTTAATCTTTGTGACGAGCGAGCGGTAGTTGGAGGCTTTCGGGTCGATACCCTCAAAGCCGAGAACATCGAGGCCGAGGACCTTCGCCTCTTTCTGAAACATCGTGGCGATACCTTGGCCGTAGAGCTCGCGATCGTGGAGAATGTAGACCTTCTTGCAGCCCATCTCATTGGTCCAGCGCGCGGCCACAAGGCCCTGGATGTCGTCGGCGGGCACCACGCGGAAATAGGTGATCTTCTTCGACGGGCGGTACACCATAGGCTCATTGGGCTCGCCCACCTTCGGCTTCGTGAGGCCGGGCCAGGTGTTGCCGGGGCTGATCATGAGGAGGCCCGCCTGATTCAACTTGGGCATGGCAATCTTTGCCGCGCCGGAGTTGTACGTGCCGATGTAGGCCATGACATTGGGATCGGAGACCGCTTTGTCGGCGTTTGCCGCTTCCACGGCGGGATCCCACTGGCCGCGCTCGGGGGAGGCGTCATCCCACGCTTCATAGACGAGGGGGAAGCCGCCCGCCTTGGAGCCCGCTTCTTCGATGGCCAGTTGGATGCCATTGACCATGGTTTTGGTCTGGGCGTTCGCGCTGCCGGTGTGGGGCAGGCTGGAAACGATTTTTATGGGTTGGCCGTCCTGCGCCCGGACCGGGGCCGCTGCCACGGCGAAGGCGACCGCAGCCGATGCTTTCAAGAAATTGCGACGAGAATTCATGGCTTTTCCTTTCATGTCCACCGGCTTCTGGAGCGGCAGGGTGCTTCAGTCATCTGGGGCAAAGGGGCACCGCGTCGATCCCGGTTCGGAGTGCCGCAGCCAGATTTGCCGGGGCGGGACTCCGCACGGCCAAGTGCGTACGACGGGGCCCAATTTCCAATAGGGCACGCCTTCCCGGAGGCGAGCCACGGAATAAAGAGTGTTTTCAGAAGCCTCAACCGCAGGCAGTCTAACATGAGGCGAATGGAAATTGATAATTGACCGTTGACTGCAGGCAGGGTGGCTTTCAGGCAGATAGGACGGGTAAGACCGATTCGACGGATTTAGAAATCGGTCGTATCGGTCCACTCCGTCCTATTCGCTGTCAACTGTCAACTGTCAACTGCTACAATCGGCCTGGAAACCCCAACCGACCCTGGAGGCATCAATGGAACAGGCTGGCCTGATGGAACTTACCCCGAGCGAGGCCGTGGCGAAGCTGGCCGCGCTGAAGCAGAACCTGAACTCGGTTATCCAGGGCAAGCGGGAGGTGATCGATATCCTCGTGGCTGCGGTGACGGCGGGGGGCTCGGTCTTGATGGAAGACGTGCCGGGGGTGGGGAAAACCACCCTGGCCAAGGCCCTGGCCCGCTCGTTGAACGCGGTCTACAACCGCATCCAGTTCACCCCGGACCTGCTCCCCGCCGATATCCTGGGATCTTCCATTTATAACCCCGTGGATGGCAACTTTAACTTCCGGGCCGGCCCCATCTTCTGCAATGTGCTCCTCGCCGACGAGATCAACCGGGCTTCGCCCCGGACGCAGTCGGCCCTGCTGGAGGCCATGAGCGAGCGCCAGGTGACCATCGAGGGCATGGGCCGCACCCTGGATCCGCCCTTTATCGTCATCGCCACCGAAAATCCGGTGGAGTACCACGGCACCTATCCCCTGCCCGAGGCTCAGCTCGACCGCTTCCTGGTCCAGCTCAATCTGGGCTATCCAGATGCCGCGTCGGAGGTGGACATCCTCTATGCCCACGCCAACGAGCACCCGCTGGAGTCGCTGGAACCCGCCATGAGCGCCGTGGACCTGATTGCTATCCAGCGGTTGGTTCGCCAGGTGGAGGTTCACCGCGATATTGCCCAGTATCTTGTCTCCATCGTCCAGCGCACCCGGGAAGATGTCCGGCTGAAGATCGGCGCGAGCCCCCGAGCCTCCCTCATGCTCTTCGGCGCGGCCAAAGCGGCAGCATTTGCCGCCGGACGCAACTTCGTGCTGCCGGATGATGTGCAAACCATGGCGCGCCATGTATTTCCGCATCGGGTGATGCTCACGGCCAAGTCCAAATATGACGGCAGCACCAAGTCCGGTATTATTAACAGCCTGCTGGACGAGGTGCCCGTGCCGGTCTGATTCGAGGCGACGGGCGAGGGTGGGCTGCCTGAGGGTCATTGCGTGACGATTGCCCCCACAAACTGACACTTTTGTCGTATAATAAGGGTGAGCATCCGGTGCAGAGGCCGGGCGCCCAACCCGATGGGAGAGGAAGTCTCGTGTCAAAGAATTTTATTTTTGCAGGCGTGTGCCTTGTGGTGGCCGGTTTTTTCGCGGTCCAGCCGGAGGTGGCGGCGCAGGTTACACCGGCGGTCGATATCAGCGCACTGAAGGGTGCGCCAAAGAAAGCGCCGATTCGGGCGAATAAGCAGGGGGATTCTGAGCGCCTGCGCCATGAGATTTGGGGCCAGACCACCTACGGCGAGGGCTACGTGTACGGTCCCACCAACCGGCGCTCCGGCATGACGGTGGTGGATCTCGATCTGGACGGGGACAACGATTTTGTCTTCCCCAGCAGCATCTCCAGCCCGGAGCTGATGCGGAATCTGGGATCGAGCAATGCCTTTTACCCCGGCGGCTCGTCGGTCATACCCATGGATGATCTGCCCGAGTTTACGCGCTGGGATCTGAACATGGATTTTGGCGATCTCACGGGGGACGGCCTGCCGGACCTGGTGGCGGTGGTGAACTACGAGGACGGTGTGGGAACGTTCGACAAGCAGGTGGCGCTGTACACCAATGACGGCCCGCGCTCAAACCCGACTTTTTCCTTTAACCGGATAATTGCGAGCAGCAATCAGGCCTCCGACGACCAGCGGGCCATGTGGGTCGCGCTGGGCGATATCAACGGCGACGGACTCCTGGACCTCGTTATCACCGAGGCGTGGATCTTCGAGGCGGAGCGCCAGCACCGGGTTTATCTGGGTATCAACGAAGGTGACGCCAGCGCGCCGCTTTTTCCCTCCTATGTGGAAGTTACGGAGTTGAGCAGTCTCCTGCCGGGCCGCATCGAGACCAAGGCCTTGAAGGCGGCCGGGGCGAACCCCGCGGAGCTTCCGGCGGAACCGGGGAAGAGCAAGTCCGCTAAGGGCGGTACTTTCTCCTACAATGTGGGCGATATCGCCCTGTATGACTGGGACTACGACGGCCTGATCGATTTCATGTTCTATGATCGGACGAACGGCCTGACGCTG
>JBIJDL010000744.1:0-2521 GCA_044344195.1 Candidatus Hydrogenedentales bacterium | reverse complement strand
CCGCCGTTATTCTGGTCAGTCTAGTGTGCATCTTCGCCTCCAGCCACCGGAAAAAGCTGGATCCGACGAATACGCAGCGTGGAGTCCGGTTGGGGCCATGTGATCACGGGGAGCGACGCCGCAACGCGCCCGCTCGGGGCGACCGGCGGTGCGAACTGGAATCGATAGCGATAATAGTCGCCGTCGTCCTTCAGGGCCGACTCCGCCGTTCCGGTCAGGGCCTTGCCGTCAATCGCCACACCGATCTGCCCTGGAGAGGTAGAGGCCAGTTCGAGCTCCACTTCAACGACGCCGGATGAGGGCAGCGATTGCAGGAGAGAGGCCTTGCCCCCTTCACTGCCCCCCTTCAGCACAAGCACCGATTTCGCTTCGGGACTTTCCTCCAGCAGGACCGTACACCCTTCACAGGTCCACTCGTCGGGATTCAGGGCCACGGTGGCTCCCGCGAGCGCGTGAGTTCCCGGATCATCGACGACGGTGCGGGTGATGACGAGATTCGAGGCGAACTCCGAACGCTCCGGATCTCTGCGGAGGTCGATACGGTCGATACGCAAGGATTGCGGGCTCTCCAGCAGTCGCTCCAGGTACGCCGTCAGATCCAGAAGAGGTACCGGCGGGATGGAAAACTCGATCTGATACTCGCGGTAGCCCTCTCCCCCGTCGATCAGGCGGCCACCGCCCAACTCGGGCACTTCGACAAGATAACCGCTTTCGTTGTTGGTGCTCACGGGAATCCCCGTGACATCGAGCGCGGGAGGCTCGAGGTTGCTCAACCGGTAGATCTCCTGGCGCAAGCGGTCGCGAATCTCCGATTCCGTCCAGGCGCTGGAATGCTGATTGGCCACCTGCGCAAAACGCGCTTCGACCCGCTCGCGCAGGGCAAGCTGACGGGAAGCATTCAGAATCTCATTGCTCAGTTGGCCAATTTCGCGATCCAGCCGGTCCAACAGCCCCGCAGCGGCCTTCGCTGCCAGGGCCCCGAGCAGGGCGCAGCCCAGCGCCACCACCGCAACGGCCAGACGGCGCTCGCGCAGGGTGCGGCGCGACCACGCATCAACGAGCCGGTGAAGGGGCGTCATGGGACGGCTCCTCGGAGATCGCCGGAATAGCAACATGGTAGTTGACGATGTTCTGGCCACGCTCCTGGCCCGCGGTCTCATACTGGCTGTGGGCCTGGGCCAGTTGGTCGAGGCTGCCTTCGCCCATCTGCCGCAAGCGCCCCAGAAAATCGCCGAGCACCAAGTCTTTCGTCCGGGCGCGCCCCCAGACGTTCATACCCGATTCACGATCATATTCAACCCGCGTGATATTGAGTCCTTCCTCCGGCGCCGCTTCGGCCACCGCAGCCAGCAGGGCCAGAAAGTTCCCGCCTTGCTCGACCTGCTGCGCGATGGCCTGGAGACCGCGCTGCCGAACGACGATATCGTCCACACCGGGAGATAGGGAATCGATCTGGCTGCGCAACTCATGAATCAGGGCGAGGCGCTGATACACCGACTGCCCGAAGGCCGCCAGTATGAGGCCCAGCACGACACCGGCGAGGAGCGCCACGCGGCGAAGACCTTTCTGGATCTCGCGCACAGACCGCGACTGGATTATCGAGGGCGGGAGAAAGTCGAGGACCAGCGGCCCCCGCCCCCATGCGGACAAGGCGGCGCCCAGCGCGACCAGGGGATAGCCCTCCCGACTGTGAATGCACGCGCCGTGTGCGGCCCCCAGGAACAGCGCGGGCTGGCAGGCTCTTCCAGCGGCGGGTTCCATGGCCGTGGCGAGGGCTACACTGTCCAGCCCATCACCCGCGACGTAAACCACGTCAAGAGACTCCCCATCGTCCGACTCGCGGCGCCAGGCGGCGAGCGCATCGCGGATCTCGTAGCCCAGGGCATCGCGGTCGGAGGCCTCATCCAGCCTCCATGGTCCGTGATGGGCCACGCCCCGGCTGAACTCCAGATTACCCTCTTGAATGACCAGCACTTCCAGCGCATCGGGAGACACACAGGCCAAGGCATAGCGTCCCCTGGGCACGTCGAGTGAAGCGCACGCCACGGCGTGAAGGCAGGCCGTGCTGAAGAAAATGTGCTTCGGCTCCAGACCCGCCGCGCTGAGCCGCTCGACCTGCTGCTGAATCACGCCCTGATGAAGGAGGACGACCAGCACGCGTGATTCACCGCTTTCCAGCGCGCTCAGAATGCGATGCTGGACCACCAGTTGATCCCGGGGATAGGGGGCGAGTTCTTCCGCGGCCAACGATACCATGGAGGCAATTTCGGCGGGTTCGCGCGAAGGGAGCGACAGTATCCGGAGGGTGGCCTGGTGGCGCGGGATAACCGCAATGAAATCACGATCCTGCACCGCCTCCGCCGCAGCGAAGGCGCGCAGGGACGCACTATCGCCCCGCTCCGCGACGGATGAGCGCGCCAGCCGGGGAAGTCCCTCGACCACCTCGAAACGCGCGTGGCGGACGGCACGCTCATCAAGCTGAAGAATGCTGATGGTTGATTCACTGCGCGCCAAGGGGTTC
>JBIJDL010000743.1:0-2523 GCA_044344195.1 Candidatus Hydrogenedentales bacterium | reverse complement strand
CGCCAGCAGCTCCTCACCGGCATGGCCACCGGACTGGGCCAGGGCACCAATGCCGTGGTACCCGAAGCACTGAATACGAAGCTGGCGGATATGCTCGACGAGGATCCGGGCAACACCCAATTGCTCATCATCGCGGCGCGCCTGGGCAACAAGCAGGTTTTCGATCTGGCCACGGCCACCATTGCGGACGCATCAGCGGACGCGGGCCAGCGCAAGGCCCTGATCAAGTTGCTCGGTGAAGAGGCCTATGCCCCTGCGAAGGAGACCCTTCTCGCGCTCTTCAACGAGGGCGGCGCGTTTCGCGAAGACGCCCTCGCGGCCCTGCAGCAATTCGGCGATCCGGAGATCGGCGCTGCCCTGCTTGCGGCCCTCCCCGCCGCCGGTGATCTCAAAGCGAAAATCGCCAGCGCCCTGGTGGCGCGCAAGGCCTGGGCCACGATGCTGCTGGACGCTGTGGACACGGGTAAAATTCCCCCGGCGGACGTGGCGCGGGACCTCCTCGCGAATCTGGCCGCGCTGAACGATCCCGCCATCGACGCGCTCGTAGGAAAACATTGGGGAGCCATCCGCACAAGCCCGGCGGAGAAGATGGCGCAGGTCAACGCAGCCTGGGCCACGTGGAAGAACGGCCCCGGCAACGCACGCAACGGCATCAAGGTTTTCGAAAACATCTGCGGGAAGTGCCACATCCACCTCGGCATTGGACGCAAGGTCGGCCCCGATCTTACCGGCTTAAATCGTCAGGATCTCTGGGCCTTCATCACGAATGTGATCGACCCCAGCATGTCCATCCTGCCGGAGTACACGGGCACCACCTTCACCATCCTCGGCGAAGACGACGGCCTCGGCGCGGAAGAGCGCGTGGTCAATGGCTTCCTCCTGCGCGAGACGGATGCGGAGATTTCGCTGGTGGATTCGGCGGGCAATGAAATGACCTTGCCCCTCGACAAGGTGAAGTCGAAGGAGCCCATGAAACTGTCGGTGATGCCCGAAGGTTTGCTGAACGGGATGTCGGACCAGGATATCCGGGATCTGTTTAACTTTATTCAGGCGGATGCAATTCCCGAATAGTGACGGGGCGAGAACGGGGTAGTCAGTGGATTGACTGGACTGAGTGGACTTAATGGACAGAGTGGACGAGGTGGACTGTGAAAGCTTGTCCACTCCGTCCACCTCGTCCACTCGGTCCAGATTTTTCCAAGACTCCTTAGACAAATCAGGTGGCCTCGCGCGTCATTTATCCAGAAAGCACCAGCAAAGAGCGAGGAACACACCATCGGCGGCACGGACGACAGCGCATGGCTCGGGGCCCTGTACGACACCCATGGGTTGGGCGTCTACGGCTATGTCCACGCGATACTCGCGGATCGCGCCGAGGCGGAGGATGTGGTGCAGGAAGTGTTCCTCCGGGCACTGGCGCGATCGAGGGGGTGGTTCGGCCTGCGCAATCCCGCGGGCTATCTGTATCGCGCGGCGCGCAATGAGGCGTTGAGCCGCCTGCGCAAGCGTAGCGTGCGGACGAGGGCGGCGGCGGAGTTGATTTACTCGTCCGAGCTGCTGGCACCAGTGGAGACATCACTGGAATCGGCGGAAGAAGCCGCACGCGTGAATGCGGCGCTGCTGGCCTTGCCAGTAGATCAGCGCGAAGTGGTGGTGCTGAAGGTGTACCAGAACATGACCTTCAAAGAGATCGCGCGCGTTACGGGCGCATCGCAGAATACCGCCGCGAGCCGTTATCGCTATGCGCTGGCGAAGTTGAAGGAAATCCTCGAAGAGGAGGAGGCGATGACGCATGGACCAAATTGAAGAGCGGTTGAAATCGCTTGTCCTGGCCGCACCGTCGGATGCGCTGCGCGCGCGGGTGCTAGATGCTGCGGGACGCGAGCGTCCTTCCGAGTGGAAGAAGCTGCAAGACACACTGGAATGGTGCGCGGTGACGCTGATCGTGGTGTACGGCTGGTCGATCTGGTTTGAGATCGGCTCCGAAGAAATTCGTCAGGGCCTGCGCACAACAACCTACGCGGAGCAATTGGCACGGGTGGAACAGCAGGTGGCGGAGACGCTGGCGGAGACGGCGGTAGCTCCAGTGCAAGATTATATCGTGGCCCAGAACATGGCGGCCTATGCGCGGCCCTTTGTGGTGGAGCCTGATGGAGCCGCCGTGCCGCTGTCGGAAATAAATTGAAAATTGAGCGGCGCGGACGTGGCCCTGTTTAATGCTGACTACGGATGGCACGGATGAGTTCAGTGCCCGAGCACGCCGTATAGTGCGCTCGTTGCCACGGTCCTCCGTGGCAATGCATACCGTTTTGCTCTGCGGAACAAGGGTCAGGTAGGGAAATAAACTACCCGAACGCTCTACATTGCTAGTGGATACACTCTAAACGGCTACCGCGCCGGGGCGAAAGAATATGCCCCGGAATCTCGGAAGCGCACCAACGTGGCTTAGCCTTCCAGGCTGAGGCAAAGTAAACGCCAACGCCAACGGGACATAGCGGTTTGTAAGTAAACCCGACATCACCA
>JBIJDL010000741.1:0-2530 GCA_044344195.1 Candidatus Hydrogenedentales bacterium | reverse complement strand
CCGCCCGGCAGGGGCTTGTCGTAGCCCTCCTCCTTGAAGCCGCAATGCCATTTGCCCACCATCGCCGTCTGATAGCCCTGCCCCTTGAGCAGCGACGCGATGGTCATCTGGTCGTCGGCGATCAACGGCCGCTCGCGCCAATCGTCCACCCGCACGCGGAAGGGATACTGACCCGTCAGCAGACCATAGCGCGACATGTGGCACAACGGACCCGGCGCGTGGGCGTCGGTGAAGCGCATGCCCTCGGCGGCGAGGCGGTCAATATTGGGCGTGGGGATTTTCGATTCCGGGTTGTAGCAGCCGGGGTCGCCATAGCCGAGATCGTCGGTGAGGATGATGACGATGTTGGGCGGTGCGGCGTGGGCTGCGGTCAGGATGGATAGGAAAAAGAGCGAGCAGACGATGGCGGCATGTTTCATGGTGGTTGCTCTCCCTGACAACAACAGACTCGTTCGTGATTCAGGCATTATGCCACCACCACACGCTCACATGCATCACCACGGGTGCCACCCACACACGGAGGAGCTTGCGACGGAGTTTGTGGGTGAAGGGACTGAGATTAAAGGATCCTTACGCACCACACAATCCACCTATGTGCTCTTTGCGTTCTTTGTGGTTAATCTATTTGAAACCACAAAGAACGCAAAGAGCACATAGGCTGGCTTTTCGATTATTAAGTGGTCATGCTCGCCGACATCCCCACACCCACAAGCTCTGTCGCAAGCTCCGACGCTTGAGGGTGGCACCCGGAGACTCTGCTCCAGACGCAGTGCAATCAATGGTTCAATCCATTGGCTTTGTCGTCCGGGGCAAGCCCGAGGCTCGTCACCCACAAATAGTAATCGTGATAAGGCCAAGTTCAATTGCGAAGTTCATGGACGCGGTACCGATTCGGGTGTCCTCCGATTCCATAGCCGCGTCCAAAACATCCCCAGCCTTGGTTCCTTCCAGACGAACAAGGATGGACAGTAAGTGAATATACTCCTGAGAATCGGGACCCGCACCAATTCGCTTGCGGATCACCTTGCTCGCAGTACGATTTGCGCCATTGTCCGCCAGTACCGCTAGAATCTGAAGTTGGGTCACTCCCGAAGTTTTCTTGAGACCTTTAGTGAGTGCCCTGGTGGCTTTTTTTGTGCCGATGGCGTCCAAGGTCAAAATCGCGTGGGATGCAACCCCATCGTCTTCAAGCAGAGCGCCAATTTCAGAGACGGTCTCATCGCCGCCGCACTGCTGCAACTGGCGCAGCAGAAAGGCGCGGCATTCCGGGTCCTTGTTCAACTTCAGCCCCTCAAGCAGGGCCTCCTCCACCTCCGCACGCTGCACTTCAAAGTTTGGTATTGTGAGGTGGGACTCTTCGTATACGCTGCGGCTGAGATAACGTGCGAGGCCGGTCAGCGCATAGCGCGCAGCATTGTCATCGCCCGCGCCCAACGGCACGAGGCGCGTGCAGAGCTCCTCAATCGCATCGTCGTCCATGGCGAGCAACTGGTCAAAGAGTCCGTTCGCCGTGGCGGCGTCCTTCGCGGGGAACTGGGCGATGATTTCGTCCACCGTGGCGGCCTGCGCGGCGAAGACGGATACGAAGATTGTCGCAAGGGCTATAAAGAATCGCGTTTTCATGCGGTGAATTCCTTTCGGTTACCTTAGATCTGCCACGGGCCGCGCATGGGCTGCTTCAGGAGGCGGTTCGCCCCTTCGTCGTCGATGAAGCGTTCTGCCACGGGGTCGTACTTCAAGTTGCGACCCAGGCGAACGGCGATGACACCGAGATTGACGAGGGAGCAGGAGCGGTGGCCGTTGGATTCGTTCAGCGCGAACTTCTGGCGCGTGCGAACAGCCTCAGAGAAATCACCAATCTGCGGCGCGGGATCGGGCAGCGCGGCCACTTTCTCTTTCAGGCCGGTGATGGTCGATTCGAGTTTCGGGAAGAGCTTGCCTTCGGGCCCTTCGATATAGGCCGCGCCCTGATCCGCGCCCACGCCGTCGAGCACGATCTCGCAACCGTCCGCATAGCGGTAGGTGATGCGTCGCCACGAGCCCACGGCGTCGTCGTGCTGCTGGGGCGCATCCACTTCGATTTCCACGGGGCCGGTGTCATCCTTCTCGAGGAGATATTGAACCGGGTCGAGGTAGTGCTGGCCCATATCGCCGAGACCGCCACCGTCATAGTCCCAGTAGCCGCGAAAAGTAGCGTGGGTGCGGTGGGCGCTGTAGGGCTTCCAGGGCGCGGGCCCGAGCCACAGATCGTAGTCCAGCACTTCAGGCACCGGTTCCGGCTTCAGGTCCGTGCGCCCGCTCCACTGGTCCACCTTCCAGTTGAAACCCGTGGTCGCGCCCACAGTGACCTTCAGCGGCCAGCCAAGGAGGCGATTCTCCACGACCTTCTTGATCTCCTTCACCTCGCAGTCCATGCCGTAAAAGGTGCCTTGAAAGCGGAACCACGTGTTGAGGCGGAAGATGCGGCCGTGCTCCTGCACCGCCTTGACGACCTGCTGGCTTTCGTAAATTGTGCGGGCCATGGGCTTCT